>OMTG01000181.1 GCA_900313905.1 uncultured Actinomycetes bacterium
CCTGCGACGCCTGCGAATCCAAGCAGCTGCAGAGACGCAGACCAAGGCAGACCCTGCAATCACGAGGCCGCCAAAGCCCACACCGCCTGCGAACGGCAGGGACACCGACAGGACCGTCTTGTGGTACGTAGAGGCAGCCTTGTTGTCCACATCCTTAGTGATTGGCTGGTACTCAACCTTGCTGTTGCCCGTGGTATCGATGGTCGCCGTGCACGTGTAGTACGTATCACTGGTTACCGGGTTCTCGCGTACGACCGGGATGGTGATAGCGATGCTGCCCTGCGAAGAGAGCTGGGCGATATCGTAAGAGATGGTCCTCCCGTCAGCACCGGTGCTGAAGTTCGCGATTCCGTCGGGGACAGTGAAGCTGGCTGAATCATCGAACTTGAACCCTTCGGGCAGAGCATCCGTAACATGGACCATGGTCACATCAGGCTTGTCAGAAGCATTGTTCTTCACTGTGATGGTAAAGTTCAGCTTCTTGTTTGCTTCGTTGCCAATCTCAGCCGGGTTGTCTGCCGTGCCAGACTCAGGATCGCTCGTCATCGTTATAGCCAGATGCGGTGCCAGCAACTTCACTTCACGATAAGTGTTCAGTGACAGATTGTTCTTTTCTGTGCTAGCTGGAGTCCTTCCACTGAAGTAAGACCCTTTGGCACAAGCACTGTTCACTTCCATGCGTCCCTCGGAAGAAGCATCCGTGGTGGCCTTCAGGGTCACATAGGCCGCAATCGTGCCACCTTGGTCAAGCACGAAATCATTACCGCCATCAGTCTTTCGGCAATCAATAGCGATTGCTTTCACCTTAGAGAGATCCTCAGGCTTTTTATCAGTCCAGTTCCAGCTGGTTTCGTCGAGAGAAGGATTCGTAGCCTTAGCCTTGTCAGCTGGCAAGTTCGTAGCGTAATAGACCACTGGCTTGCAGGTATCAGCGGTTGTCTTGTTCACGCTTGCATCATAGGTAGGCTTGGCGTCGATACTCGAAATATCCACACTGTCAAAGGTACCGATGGCATTATTCAGATCATTGCTGAATACATCGTACAGGACAAGATCCGAAGTCCTGGTCGTAGTTGCCGCGGTGTACTGAAGTCTATCGGTATAGGTATCGCCGAGATAGGTTTCGCCCGACTTCTGATAGTGCTGGTTGAGCTGAGTCGACACGTAAGACCACATACCAGATTGATTCAACTTTACAGTACCGAAATCGGTTGAAACTGTAGCAGTTGCAATCCCGCAGCCTTTTTCCGTAGCAGTCTTCGCAACGCTCTCATAGAATTCCCAATCGGACATTTTTGTATCAGGATGTCCTGGGAATACACTCTCCTCGCCAGTCGTTAAGGAAGTCGTATTCACAAACAGCACTGAATTATTCACATATCCGCCGCGGTCCACGATATTCGTATATGTGTCATGCAGGTTGTAATAGAGGCAGATTCCACTCCAGTACGTAGCGTATATAGCATCCTCGAAGGGATAGCTGACAGACACCTTCATCATCGTTCTGCCAGAGCCATTCCAGTTGTTCGTATATTCAACAGTTGGGGTAATCTGCTTACCTCCACCACGAATTTCCGCCCTTACTCCATCAGTATATGTTCCGGCCGGAAGCAGGATATAGTATTCCCCGCTGCGTGGGATATAGTTGCGCAGATACTCTTTAGTTCCATACTTCGGTTGAGCGTTCGTATATACATTTGTCGATTCATACAGATCGACCTTGATCGGCATCACTCGCTCACTATCGTCCTTTATGTCCGTAGATTCAAACTGCTGATTGCCCATGCTCAAAGATACGAGCGGGTCGATTGGAGTCAACTCGTAGCTAACGTGGTTCCAAAATTGTCCAAGATTTTCGACACCATTGCTATTCGTAACGGTAGTGCCGTTGGCAGTCTGCGTACCTGAGGCAAAACCGCCTATAGCAGATTTGACAGAGGACCTCATGGTTTTGTCATTGATGTCCTGCTTGATCCTGCTCTTCATTGCCTCATCTGGATGAAGCGTCATGCCGTAATAGAACTGGACATCGGAAGCATAGTGCTTGCTCGATTCCTGCTTGACTTCTACCTGCACGGTTCCATCAGGGAAGTCGACGCGATTGCCAGAATTGACATTGTCCTTGGTGGAGCCATCAACACCAGTGAAGGTATAGCCGCTATCGGAAGTACGCTTGATGGTACCGTACTTCGTAAGGTCAGACTCGCCCCTCTTCCTGATCCAGACCTCTACCTCCTGGTAAGAATCATAGTCAGTGCTCGGACTCGTATTGCGCACCCAGCCGACATTATCGACCTTGGTTCCATCGTATTCATCGTCAACGAGATAGAACGAGGTCAGGCCGTATTCATTCTCGGTCAGCTGCTGAGGCTTGTTAGCAGAGATATTCTCTGTGCCGTAATTCCGATTGGCGTATGGATATGGTCTTCCTGAGAACAGGTAATAGGATCCATCCTTGATATCAAAGCCGCTCGTAGCGTCGCTGCTATCAGACGCAGAATCACTGGGAACACTATAGTTATAAGAAATGGCTCAGAACTTA
>OMTG01000176.1 GCA_900313905.1 uncultured Actinomycetes bacterium
CTATTCCTTCACGCCGTACTGGGCGTAGTAGGCATCGAGCGCGGAGTCGAGCTCTGGGGTGATGAGGGTGCCGGTCAAAGCTTCGCGGACATCCTTCATGCTCACGATGCTGGCGACCGGGAAGCCGTAGCGCTCCTGGATCTCGTCCTGGGCGCTCTTGACGCCACCCTTGCCGACCTCCATGCGGTTCAGCGAGACGATGAGGCCGACGACCTCCACATCGGCTGCTGCCTTGAGCTTCGGGTAGGTCTCGTCGATGGACTTGCCGGAGGTCGTGACGTCCTCGACGATCACGACACGCTGGCCATCCTGGAGGGAGGCTCCGAGGAAGCCGCCCTTGTCGGCACCATGGTCCTTGGCCTCCTTGCGGTCGGAGCAGTAGGCAGCCTCCTTGCCATAGAGCTCATCCAACGCGATCGAGGTCACGACCGCCAGAGGGATGCCCTTGTAGGCGGGGCCGAAGACCACGTCGAAGTCGAGGCCGAAGCTGTCGTGGATGGCCTGGGCATAGAACTTGCCGAGCTTGTGGAGCTGGGCGCCGGTCACATAGGCGCCGGCATTCATGAAGAAGGGGGACTTGCGCCCGCTCTTCAGGGTGAAGTCGCCGAACTTCAGAACCTTGCTTTCCACCATAAAGTCGATAAAGGCGCGCTGATAGTCTTCCATGGGACCCCTCTTCGCTGCTGGATGTTGCTGCTTGTCCCATTGTGCCATATTTCCTGGGACGGGGAGGATCCCCAGAGAAAAGAGGAGGGCCTGGCGGCCCTCCTCGGTGGCTTACTCCTCTGCTGGGATCACGGCGACGCCGACAAGCTCCGGCCCTGTATGGATCAGGAGGTCGGGGGAGATCCAGGTGCGCTGGATATCGGGAAGGGCGTTCGGCACGGCCTCGCGCAGCTTCTGCTCCATCTCGTCAAAGACATCGGATGCCTTCGTGCAGCAGATGCCGAGCTTCACCTGCTTGAAGAAGACGGACCACTCGCGGGCGAGCTTCACCTCGGTCGCGAGCGCCTTCTCCCAGCCACGGGCCTTCTTGATCGGGAAGTAGGCGCCATTCTTGTCGCAGCTGATCACCGGCTTGATGTTCAGGACCGAGCCGAGGCGGTAGGTCGCCTCGCTGATGCGCCCGCCCTTGCGGAGGAAATCGAGGGTCTTGCAGCTGAAGAAGACGCGGGTGTTCGCTGCCACTCCATCGAGCCGCTCCTTGAGGCTCTCGAAGGGGACGCCAGCTTCGATGAGGTCGACGGCACGCTGCACCACCATGCCGGCAGCAAGGCCGATGCTCTTCGAGTCGATGCAGATGATGGGCATATCGTCCGTCATATGGGCAACGAGCTCGGCGGTCTGGTAGGTGGCAGAGAGGGCGGATGAGATCGTGACGATGACGGCCTTCTCGTAGCCATCGGCCTTCGCCTGGTCGAGGGCGCGCTTGATAGCGTCAGGGGTGGGAAGCGAGGTCGTCGGGATCTCCTTCTCGAAGCGCTCGATCACCTCCTCGGCCGTGATATCGACACCGCTCTCATAGCTTGTCCCGTCGGAGTAGTTGATGCGCAGCGGCACGACGCGCACATCGTGCGCCTCGCAGAACTCTTTCGGCGTGTCTGTTCCGCTGTCAGTCACGACCGCAATGCGCTGGTCATTCATGCAAGCCTCCACAGTTGGATGGTTGCTCATGTGGTACCCGTTATTCCTCTGTAATACGCGTCCAATGTCCGACAGATTGCGAGCGGAATGTATGGCTGGTGGCCGGGCCCTGGTGCAGGTTGGTGGACAGGTTATGGACAAGCTCATAAAGAAACCGACACTTGTCTAAATAATGCAGGGTATCCGGTAAGGTATATATAAATGAGACAGGACACGTACTGGAGGTGGAGATGGCCGAGAACAAGGTCGAGAGCAGGCCCAGCGAGTGCACCGAGTCGTCGCTGCCCGAGACCCTCACGCCGGTGATCGGGGAGCCTGAGGTGCTGAGGCGCATCAAGATGAGGAGCTTCTTCCAGGAGATAACCTCGAACAGCACCATAGCGGCAGGAGCGATGGTGCTCTGCGCCCTTCTGGCGGTGCTCACTGCGAACACCCCTGCCTACGAGCCGATAGAGATGGTGCTCAGATGGCCGATCGAATTCAGGGTCGGCGTGTTCGTCGGCACCATATCGATCGAGTCGTTCGTGAACGATTTCCTGATGGCGATTTTCTTCCTCGAGGTGGGCATCGAGCTCAAATACGAGATGACGGTAGGGGAGCTCAGGAATCCCCGCCAGGCCATCGTGCCGATGCTGGCTGCCGTGGGAGGCGTCGCCTGCCCCGCCATCATCTATATCCTCCTCAACCAGGGAGGGGCGGTCCATGGATGGGCCGTGCCGATCGCGACGGACATCGCCTTCGCCTTGGGCGTGATGTCGCTTGCGGGCAAGCGCATCGCGCCTTCCACGAAGGTCTTCTTCCAGACCCTGGCCATTGCGGACGATATCCTCGCCATTGTCGTGATCGCCCTTTTCTACGGGCAGAGCCCCGACATTGCCTGGTGCGCCGCTTCTGCCATCGTGATCTTCGTGCTTCTGGCCTTGAACCATGCGAAGGTCTATTCGGCCAAGCCCTACCTGGTGGTCGGCCTCATCCTCTGGTTCTGCATGTACAACTCGGGCATCCATGCCACCCTTGCTGGCGTCATCCTTGCCTTCACGCTGCCCGGCAGAAGCGACATCAGCCTCTCGAGCCTGGGCGACTGGCTCCATCAGGAGTCTGCAGAGCTCGATGACATGTACGACGACGAGTCCCACATCCTGGGACAGCATGACTTCACGGAGAAGGCCTATATGGCCGAGCGCGTCCTCCATCATGCCACGCCGCCCCTGCAGCGCGTCGAGCGCTACTTCTCGGTCTTCACGAACTTCTTCGTGCTGCCGGTCTTCGCCTTCGTGAATGCCCAGATCCGCCTGGTCGGTGTCGATATGGGCGCTGTGCTCGCGAGCCCGGTCACGAAGGGCGTCTACTTCGGTGCGGTCCTCGGCAAGCCGATCGGCATCGTCCTTGTGACTCTTGTCCTCGTGAAGCTGGGGGTCTCGCGCCTCCCGAAAGGGATGGACCTGAAGCAGGTCGTCACGATGGGCATCATGGGCGGCGTCGGCTTCACGATGTCGATCCTGATCTCGGGCCTTGCCTACACGGACACCCAGGAGCAGCTCGAGGCCAAATGCGCCATCCTCGCTGCTTCGATCACCTCGGCGATCCTCGGCCTCATCTTCATCCATGTGGCCGATGCGATTTCGAAGAGGGGGAAGAAGGAGCCCGCAGAGGACCTCTTCATGACAGAAGAGGGATAGGCTTCTGGTGGGAGGCAATGGCACTGAAGAAGGGCTGCAGCATCGCTGCGGCCCTTTGCCATGGCTCTTTGCGGGCATGAGGTGAAATATCGTTCTCCGTAGGGCCTGGAAGCCGCATTCGGCAGCCTGGCCCTCCAAGTCGTACTCAGGAACTGGGACAGGGAGAGTTCCCAAGTTCCTAAGTATACTTCCTAAGTTCCTCAGTATATTTCCTAAGTAAAGCGGCAAACTTCCTAAGTACTGGGCAAGCTTCCTGAGCAGGCCAGGCACCGGGCAGAGCATCTGGCCATGGAGGGCCGTTCAGTGGGTTCGCCTGCCGGAAACCCTGGAACTGGGACAGGAAGACTTCTCAATTCCCTGAGCTCTGTTCCTTGGCCGTCAGGCATTCTCTTGGATGAGCAGGTGGCTCTGCCTCTTGATCTGGCTGGCGTGATGACGCCCCGATGCAGGCTGCGAAAGCATGCGTGCAGCAAAGCGTGCGGTGCTGCACGCATATTCCGGCTCGTGGAGAGGCGGGCAGCGGAAGGCTGCATCAGGGGGATGCTGCACCCTTATTCGACTGTGCCATAGGTGTAGCCCCACCCATGGGCTGTGATGATGGAGTTCAGCTGGTCGCAGAGGCGGGCGCGCTTGTAGTTCCCTGAGGGGAGGAGCTCGAGGACCTCCATGAGGTCAGAGCCCAGATCGTCCACCTCGCCCCGTGTCAGCACATCGATGCTCGAGACGGTGCCGCTCATGTTGCCTTGGTAGAGCTCATTCACCAGGTGCTGGAGCTCCCCATATTCATCCGAACGCTCGTTGGAATGGAGCGGACGTGTGCTGTGGTGGCCCCTGCCGGAGCCGGCGCTTTGATTTCTCATAGGTGACATGGTAGCAGCTATTCTGTGGAGACCGGAGGCAAATCCCTATACTCATGAAGTGCACTCGGCCGAATTGTCGGCCATATTGGCACCAGAAGCAGGGAGGGCCCCATGGGCAACGTATATGAGAGCATGGAGACAGGGGAGCTGGACGCAGCGATCGCCCAGCTGGAGAAGGAGGCCGAAGACCTCAAGGCCAAGGGGCTCAAGCTCGATATGGCCCGCGGCAAGCCATCTCCCGAGCAGACCGACCTGTCCCGCCCGATGCTCGATCTGGTGAACTCCTCGACCGACCTGATGGATGGGAACATCCAGGTGAACAACTACGGCGGCCCTGATGGCCTGCCCTCTGCCCGCAAGCTCGCAGCCGAGTACCTGGGAGTCGATCCTGCCAATGTGATCGTGAATGGCTCCTCGAGCCTCAACCTGATGCATGACACGGTCTCCCATGCCTACACCCATGGCATCGGCGGCAGCAAGCCCTGGGGTGAGCAGGGCCATGTGAAGTTCCTCTGCCCGGCTCCGGGCTATGACCGCCACTTCAAGGTCACGGCCTACTACGGGATCGAGAATGTCCCGGTCGCGATGCATGAGGATGGCCCCGATATGGACGAGGTGCGCCGTCTTGTGGAGAGCGATCCTACCGTCAAGGGCATCTGGTGCGTGCCGAAGTACGAGAACCCGATGGGCATCACCTACTCCGACGAGGTGGTCCGCGCCTTCGCGAACCTCCATCCGGCAGCCCCCGACTTCCGCATCTTCTGGGACAACGCCTATGCCGTGCATGATCTCTACGAGGAGGGCGACCATCTCCTCAACATCTTCTCCGCGATGGAGGAGGCAGGCACGACCGACCTCGTCTACGAGTTCGGCTCGACCGCGAAGGTGACCTTCCCCTCGAACGGCATCGCCTTCATGTGCGCCTCTGCTGCCGATATGGCAGAGATCCGCGAGGCCTTCTCGGTGACCCGCGTCTCCCCGGAGAAGATCTCCCAGCTTGCCCATGTCCTCTATCTGAAGGACATGAAGACCATCCACGAGCACATGATGAAGCACGCGAAGATTGTCCGTCCGCGCTTCGAGCTCGTCGATGCGAAGCTCACGGAGGGCCTCTCTGGCCTCGGCGTCGCGACGTGGACCAAGCCCCGCGGCGGCTACTTCGTCTCCTTCGACGGCCCTGAGGGCTCTGCCTCCCGCATCGTCTCGCTCTGCGCCGAGCTCGGCGTGAAGCTCACGCCTGCCGGAGCCACCTGGCCGTATGGCAAGGACCCGAAGGACACGAACATCCGCATCGCGCCGACTTTCCCGTCGATCGAGGATCTGGGCGCCGCGCTCGATGTCTTCGTCGTCGCAGTGAAGCTCGTCTCGGCCCGTCTTGCCCGTGCGGCGCGTGCGTGAAACATAGACAAGTTCTGAAGAAACGCTAGCATGTGCATCACCTCCCACGCGAAAGGGTGGGAGGTGATCTACTTTAGAAGGATGTCTCGGCAATTAATTGTTGAATAGCAACCAACAGAGCATGTATATATGATGCAAAGTGCCAGATGGCAGAAGCGTCGTATCATGCAGGGATGCCATACAAGCTTGAAGGAGCCTCACGGGAATGTCGAAGAAGCAGAACGGGAACAGGAATGCGGCCGGCAAGGCGCAGAGCGATTATGCGAAGAGCAAGGCCGACCAGAAGTCTGCATCGCATTTCGCCCGTGGGGGCAAGAAGGGCAAGAAGCAGCAGTGGCGGCCGGGCCAGCCGGTCAGCTTGCCGGTGAAGATCGTCCTCATCCTCTTCATCATCCTGATGGCGCTCTCCATGATGCTGCCGTCGCTGTCGCTGATCTTCTCGAGCAGCAGCAGCTCCCAAGACCAGCAGCAGGAGCAGAGCTCAGACAGCTCCACGTCCTCTGATTCCTCTTCGGACAGCTCTGATGACAACTCGGTCGATGCCATCGATGCGCGCTACCAGGCGCTCGTGGATGAGCAGCAGAAGAAGCTCGACAGCGATCCCTCGAACCTGGCGGCCCTCCTCAATATGGGCGAGGACTACATGAAGTGGGGCGCCGCCCTGCAGAGCGCATCCTCCTCGTCCTCGAGCTCCGACAGCTCCAGCTCGGACAGCTCGAGCACGGATGACACGGCGCATGCCACGGACATCTTCAACCAGGCCATCGCCACCTTCGACAAGTACCTGGCGCTCAATGACTCGTCTGCCGTGAAGCTCGAGAAGGCCATGTGCCAGTACTACGCAGGGGATACCGACAGCGCGATCGCGACGCTCGAGGCCCTGACGCAGTCCGATAGCAACTATGGTCCCGCCTGGGCACGCCTCGGCATCCTCTATCAGGCCAAGGGCGACACGGACTCGGCGAAGAATGCCTACAACAAGGCGATCGCTGTGGAGCCGGATGACGAATACGGCTCGAAGACCCTGGCCGAGCAGCAGCTGGCCTCGATTGGATCGAGAGAATCCGCACCGACCAGCTCCTCTTCTGACACCTCCTCCAGCTCGTCTTCGACGGCATCGGATCTTGCCAGCACCCTCTCGAGCGAGACGGATACCGGCCTCTAAGGAATATCGGGTAGAAAGGAAACCCTCATGGCTCTTGATATCACCACCACGACAGATGCCACTGCCACCTGCGTGAGCGTCGCAGGCGAAGTGGACGTGTCCAATGCCTCCGAGCTGAGGAGCGCCCTCGAAGGCGCCCTCGCAAAGGATGCCCCCGAGATCGAAGTCGATATGGCCCAGGTGCCCTACATCGATTCCACGGGCATCGGCGTCCTGGTCGGCTGTGCCCACACGGCAAAGGACGCCGGCAAGCGCCTCACGATCGCGCGTCCGCAGCGCAACGTGTCCCGGGTGCTTGGCCTCCTTGGCGTCTCTGACGAGCTCAATGTCCGCGAATAGCGCATATGCCGGAGCGGGCGCTCCGGCGGGCCCGCTTTCTGTTTCCACCGCAATTGGGAGGTACCACACGTGTTTGGCATAGGCGAAACCGAATTCGCGATCATTCTGCTCTTCGCATTCCTGATCTTCGGACCGGACAAGCTTCCGGGGATGGGCCGCACCATCGGCCGTGCCCTGAGGCAGTTCCGCGATGCCCAGGACAGCGTGACGAAGGTCGTCCAGTCCGAGATCGTCGACCCGATCAATTCGGGCATGGACGAGCCGGCTGCGAAGCGCCGTGCCGAGCAGGCCAAGGCCGCACAGGCTGAGGATGCCGACATCGAGGCCACCGAGGGGGATGCGGCAGAGCACGCCGCCCCGAAGAAGGCCGAGACCTTCGCAGAGCGCAAGGCACGCCTCCAGAAGGAGCGCGAAGCCAAGGCAGCCGCCTCGGCCGATGCTGAGGAGAAGACGCAGGCCGCCTTCGATGCGAACGATACGGACGACGAGGTGGGCTGGTCTGCCGAAGGCGCCGACTCCGATGAGGATCTGCCCGAGGATGGCAACCCTGTGCCGAAGAAGCCCGATCTGGCTGCCCTCTATGCGATGAAGCCGAAGGAGAAGGCATCTGCCCCTGCTGAGGAGCCTGCCTCCACTGAAAAGGCAGCAGATGCCCCTGCAGATGCTGCAGCAACGCCAAAGCCTGAATCCACCCCTGCTCCCGCTGCGGAGCCCCAAGATACCGATGCTGATGCCACCATGGCTGGAAAGGAGGAGTAGGTATGCCTATCGGACCAGCGCGCATGCCGCTCTTCGACCATCTCGGAGAGCTCCGCCGCCGTCTCACGATCATCGTCGTCTCGGTGCTCGTCACCGCTGTCGTGATCTACTTCGCGACCCCGACCCTGATCCAGTTCCTGCTCGATCCGCTCCGCGAAGTGATGGGCGATGATGCGCAGCTCCAGGTCATCTCGGTCCTGGGCGGCTTCACGATCCGCTTCAAGGTCGCCTTCTTCTTCGGCATGATCATCTGCTCGCCGATCATCATCTGGGAGATCATGGCCTTCTTCCTTCCGGCGCTGAAGGAGAGCGAGCGCAAGTGGGTCGTCCCCACGGTCGCAGCGCTCGTGATTCTCTTCTTCTTTGGCATGATCTTCTGTTATTTCGTGATCGAGAAGGCAGCCTTCGGCTGGCTGCTCGACCAGACGAATGATTTCGCGCAGCCCATCTACAACGCCGAGGACTACCTCGACATCTTCATGAAGCTCGAGATCGGCTTCGGCTTCGCCTTCGAGCTGCCGCTCATCATCTTCTATCTTTCCATTTTCCATATCGTGCCGTACTCTGTATTCCGCTCCAATTGGCGCTACATCTACATCGGCCTCATGACCGTCTCTGGCATCATCACGCCCGATGCCTCCCCGGTCACGATGCTCCTGATGTTCGGCGCCCTGATCGGACTCTACGAGATCGCTCTTGCTGTCGCCCGCCAGGTCGTCACGAGGCGCGATGGCAAGGCAGCGCTCAAGTGGACCCGTGAGGACTACGAGGAGCACGAGTTCGACGAGGAATAGGTGACGTGCCCTTGAAACTTGTCATAACCGAGAAGAACGATGCAGCCACGCAGATTGCGCGGCTGCTTTCTGAATCAGGCAAGCCCCAGGCCGACAAGGTCTATAGCACCCCCATCTACCGCTTCAAGCACGATGGGGAGGAGTGGGTCACCATCGGCCTCCGTGGCCACATCATGGCCCCCGACTTCCCTCCTGAGCTGAAGTACAGCAAGGAGGAGGGCTGGTATGGGCTGACCGAGGACGGCGAGCATCTGCCCGCCCGCCTTCCGGATACGCTCGCGAAGCCTCCCTTCAAGAAGAAGAAGCCGTTCGAGGTCGACGGCGTCGATGTGAAGGGCTGGAAGATTCCGGCCCTGCCGTACCTCGTCTGGTCGCCGATCGAGAAGAAGCCGGCCGAGAAGGAGATCATCCGCTCCCTCAAGAACCTCGCGAAGAAGGCCGACTCCATCGTGATCGCCACGGACTTCGATCGTGAGGGCGAGCTCATCGGCTCTGATGCCCTGCGCCAGGTCCGCCAGGTCGCGCCGACGACGCCGGCTCTGCGTGCCCGCTATTCCGCCTTCACGAAGCAGGAGATCGACCATGCCTTCTCGAACCTCGTGGAGCTCGACCAGGACCTCGCCGATGCCGGCGAGAGCCGCCAGTACATCGACCTCATCTGGGGCGCTGCCCTCACGCGCTATCTGACCGTGGCCCGCTTCGGCGGCCTCGGCAACACCCGCTCGGCAGGACGTGTCCAGACGCCGACCCTGGCTCTGGTCGTCGCCCGTGAGAAGGAGCGCCAGGCCTTCATCCCGAAGGACTACTGGGTGATCTCAGGCGAGCTCGCCTCGGGCGACGATGCCTTCAAGGTCACGCACACGACTGCCCGCTTCTGGGACAAGGCAGAGGCAGACCGTGCCTTCGCTGCCGTGAAGGATGCGAAGACCGCCACGGTGAAGGCGATCGAGAAGAAGGCGCGCACCGTGAAGCCGCCTGCGCCTTTCAACACCACATCGCTCCAGGCTGCCGCTGCTGCAGAGGGCATAGCGCCCGGACGCACCATGCGCATCGCCGAGTCCCTCTACATGAAGGGCCTCATCTCCTATCCGCGTGTCGACAACACGGTCTATCCGAAGTCATTGGACCTCCACGAGACGGTGCGGACGCTCAAGGCCGTACCGCAATATGCAGCGGTCGCAGACCAGCTCCTGGTCCAGCCCAAGCTCACCGCCACCCGCGGCAAGCAGGAGACGACGGACCACCCGCCCATCTATCCGACGGCTGCCGCCGACCCGGGAGATCTCGCCCCAGCCGACTGGAAGCTCTACAACCTCATCGCACGCCGCTTCCTCGCGACCCTCATGGGCCCTGCCACGATCGAGGGCACGAAGCTCACCTTCGATATCAACCGCGAGCCGTTCCAGGCCACCGGCGATGTCCTCGTTAAGGCCGGATTCCGTGCCATCTATCCGTACGGCATGAAGAAGGACGAGCAGCTCCCTGCCCTCGCCGAGGGGGATGTGGTGGATGTCGTGTCGCTCGCGATGGATGCGAAGCAGACCGAGCCTCCTGCCCGCTACAGCCAGGGCAAGCTCATCCAGGAGATGGAGAAGGCAGGGCTCGGCACGAAGTCGACCCGCGCCTCCATCATCGACCGCCTCTACGAGGTCAAATACCTGAAGAACAACCCGATCGAGCCTTCCCAGCTCGGCATGGCTGTGATCGAGGCGCTCCATACCTATGCGCCGCACATCACGACGCCGGAGATGACAAGCGAGCTCGAAGAGAACATGAACGAGGTCGCCGAGGGGCGCGAGACCCAGACCGAGGTCGTGGACCACTCGAGGGCATTGCTCTCGGGCATGCTGGATGCCCTCATCGACCACACCGAGGACCTCGGCAATGCGATCGCCGATGCAGTCACGGCCGACGCGAAGATCGGCGTCTGCCCGAAATGCGGGCACGATCTGGTCGTGAAGACCTCCGCCAAGACCCATTCCTCCTTCGTCGGCTGCACGAACTGGCCGGAGTGCGATGTGACCTATCCTCTGCCGCGTGGCAGGATCGAGCCGATCGAGGGGGAGGCGGGCGTCTGCCCTGAGTGCGGCGCCCCCCGCATCAAGGTCCATCCCTTCCGCAGCCGTGCCTACGAGATGTGCGTGAACCCGAAGTGCCCGACGAACTTCGAGCCGGATGTCGTGGTCGGGGAATGCCCCACCTGCAAGGCGGCTGGCAAGGAGGCGAAGCTCATCGCCCACAAATCCGAGAAGACCGGCAAGCGCTTCATCCGCTGCGAGAACTACGACGAGTGCGGCACGAGCTATCCTCTGCCCGCCCGCGGCAAGCTCGAGGCGACAGGGGAGGCCTGTCCTTCCTGCGGGGCGCCCTATGTGGTCGTCCAGACCGCCCGCGGCCCTTGGAAGCTCTGCCCGAATCCGCAGTGCCCGGACAACGAGAAGCGTGCCAGCGCCCGTGGCGGCAGGGGCGCGAGCGCTGCCAAAGCCTCCTCGGCAGGGACGAAGACAGCTGCCAAGAAGTCCACGGCGACGAAGGCTGCCGAAAAGAAGTCTTCCAGCACCCGTTCGTCTGCTGCGAAGAAGACCACGACGAGGCGGAGCGCCTCACGCAAGAAGGCGGCTGAATAGATGGCACGCGGCGCATTCATCAGCTTCGAGGGCTGCGATGGGAGCGGCAAGTCGACCCAGGCGGCCCAGCTTGCCCGCACCCTGGAGGCCCTGGGCTTCCCGGTGCTCCTCACCCGTGAGCCGGGCGGCACCGCCATCTCCGAGAAGATCAGGCAGATCCTGCTCGACCCGGAGAATGCGGCGCTCTCGGAGACGGCAGAGCTCCTGCTCTACGAGGCATCGCGGGCACAGCTCGTGAACGAGGTGCTCAGGCCCTCGCTGGAGGCAGGCACCTGGGTCATCTGCGACCGCTATGCGGATTCGACCTATGCCTACCAGGCTGCAGGCAGAGGGCTCGATGCGGGCCTCGTGCAGCGTGCGAACGACCTGGGCACCTGCGGGCTTGAGCCCGACCTCACGCTCCTTCTGGATATCGACCCCGCTGTGGCGCTCGGCCGTGCCACGAAGGGCGGAGCCGACCGCATGGAGGCGGAAGGGCTCGCTTTCCAGCGGAAGATCCGTGCCGGCTACCTCGAGCTTGCCCGGAAGATGCCGGAGCGCATCCGCTGGGTCGATGCTGCAGGCACCGAGGAGGCAGTCGCCTCCCGGTGCCATGCGGTCCTCGTGCGCCGGTTCCCGGAGCTCGGCAAGGCAGGGCTCCATGTCTGATGCCACCAGCGTGCCCGCCGCCCTCGACGAGATCGAGAACCAGGATGAGGTGAAGGGCCTCCTTGCCCGTGCGGTCACCCAGGGCCATATCACGCATGCCTATCTCTTCTGCGGTGCGCCAGGAAGCGGGATGGAGGATGCCGCCTTGGCCGTCGCAGAATGCCTCGTCTGCCCCCAGGGGGGAGACGGGTCCTGCGAAGAATGCATCCGTGTGAAGCACCATACCCATCCTGATGTCCACTGGCTCACGCCCGATTCCTCGACCGGATATCTCATCTCCCAGATCCGCGACCTGATAGACGATGTGCAGCTGGCCCCAGTCCGGGCGAAGACGAAGGTCTATATCCTCGAGAATGCAGGGCTCCTCCGGAGCGCCTCGGCCAATGCCCTCCTCAAGACCTTGGAGGAGCCGCCGGCGCATACGGTCTTCATCCTCCTGGCCCGCTCGGCCGAGATCATGCTCCAGACGATCGTCTCGCGTTGCCAGGTCGTGCCCTTCCGCTCGATCCCTGAGGCACAGGCGATCGAGTCCATCGTGAAGAAGACCGGGGCCTCGAAGCGGGATGCGAGGATCGCGCTTGCAGTCGCCGGCACGCCTGCTGCGGCTGCCTCCTATCTGGGACAGCCTTCGAAGAGAAGCCTCCGGGTCCAGACTGTCACGGCCCTGGATGGCCTTGCGAAAGATGATGCCTGGGATGTGCTCCTCGCGGCCCGCTCCCTCATCGATGCGGTGAGAGATCCCCTCGGCGAAGTGAAGAAGAGCCAGAAGGCAGAGAAGGAGCAGGTGTCGGACTTCCTCTCTGCATCGGCCGTCCACAAGCTCGAGGACAGCCAGAAGCGCGAGCTTGGCGCCCGGGAGCGTTCGGGTATCATGGAAGTGTTCGCAGCGACAGACTCTGTGCTCCGTGATGCCCTGCTCGTGGCCCAGGGACGCCCAGAGGATATCGTGAATGCCGACTTCCCTGAGGTCTGCGAACGCATCGCCGAAGCGGGGGCTGCCGGCATCCTGGCAGCGCTTGCGGCGGTGGAAGATGCGCGCGCAAGCCTTGCCCATAATGTCTCATCCCAGCTAACCGTGGAGGTTATGCTGTGTGCCATCAAGGAGGCACTCTCGTGACCACCATCATCCCTGTCCAGTTCAAGTACTCGCTGCGCGAGCTCTGGTTCGATCCGAAGCAGACCGGCGCCCAGCAGGCAGACCATGTGATCGTCTCGACCGAGCGCGGCACCGAGATCGGCCTTGCGGTCGGCGATCCCTGCGAGGTGGACGACGAGACGCTTGCCGCCACGATCGGCGATGCGCCGCTGCAGAGCGTCCTGCGCATCGCGACCGAGGCAGACCTTGCCCATGCAGACCATCTGGCCGAGCTCGGCGAGAAGGCGATGCCGACCTTCCGGAAGTACGTCCATGATTCTGGCCTCGATATGAAGCCGGTCGGCGTCGAGTACCTCTTCGGCGGGGAGAAGGTCGTCTGCTACTTCGCGGCCGAGGACAGGGTGGACTTCCGCCAGCTCGTCCGCGAGCTCTCCCATGAGCTGCATGCCCGCATCGATATGCGCCAGATCGGCGTGCGCGAGGAGGCCGCCCTCGTCGGCGGCTATGGGCACTGCGGCCAGGAGCTCTGCTGCCGCCGGTTCGTTCACGAGTTCCAGCCGGTCTCCATCCGCATGGCAAAGGAGCAGGACCTGCCCCTCAACTCCACGAAGATCTCCGGTGCCTGCGGACGCCTGATGTGCTGCCTGCGCTATGAGTTCGAGGCCTACCGCGACTTCAAGGGCAGGGCGCCGAAGCGCAATGCCGTGATCGACACGCCGCTCGGCAAGGCCAAGATCGTCGAATATGACACGCCGAAGGAGGAGCTGCTGCTCCGCGTCGAGAATGGCAAGTCCTTCCGGGTCGCCCTGAAGGATATGACGGCAAGCGAGGCTGCCTGCAAGAAGTCTGAGGAGCTGGGGTGCGCCTGCCGTCCGGATACCGTGACCCGCGAGGTCCTCGACCGGCTCGACTCGCCTGACATTCAGATGGCGCTCGCCGAGCTCGACCGCCAGCACGGCGTCATCCCGCCTGAGCCGACGCTGCCTGATGCAGACAACCTCTTCCCGGAGACCAAGCGCAAGCGCCGCCGTGCCGAGAACCGCAGCAAGGAGGAGGCACGGATGGTGAAGGTGGAGATACCGGCAGACAAGCCGGCCCCTGCCACGCCGAAGCCGCGCCGCCGCCGCAAGATCAGGGTCGACGAGGCGGAGAGCGGGACTGTGGCCACGCCCGAGAATGCAGAAGGCACGGAGGTCACCCGCTCCCGTCGCCGCCATCACCACGTCGAAGGGGAGGCACCGGCTCCTTCTGCCCAGCGCGAGCAGGCACGGGGCGAGCGTCGCCAGCACCGGGCAGCCCATGCTGCCGAGGGCGAGAAGAAGGGCCAGGAGGCAGGCGCCACCCGCGTCCGCCGTCGCCGTCCCGGAGACAAGGGAGGACGCCCTGCCCAGGGCTCAGGCGCCGACCAGGCCCAGAAGCGCAGAGGCAGCAGGGATAGCGAGGGCAAGGGCGAGCGCCATGAGGCCCGCCATATGCGCTCTGACAAGCCGAAGGACTCCTCTGGCGCAGCAGGGAACGCAGAGCAGCGCCGTCCCCGCCGCCGCAGGCATGGAGGCGGCACCCAGGGCGGCAAGGATGCTGGCCAGCCCGGAGGCGCCCCACAGAAGGAATAGCCGCACTGCGGCATCTCCGATCCCAGAGGGCAGCGCACATCCCAGAGAGCCTGGCATCCTCCCCGTGGCTCCACGGGGGAGATAGGCGGGGCCTGTCCGTGCCAGCAGGCACAGCCCTTTCAGCATGCAGGCGGCCCGGTCCTTGGCGCCACCTGTCCTCTGCGCATGGGCGGGCGGCATATGGCGGGACGCAGGCATCGAACGAGAGGATGACATGGGCGAGAGAGATGCACGACCCCGCAACCCCCGCATCGAGGCCCTGCGCCTCATCGCCATTCTCGGCATCGCCGTCTTCCACACCTTCCAGCCCTGGTTCGAGGCGCTGATCGCTGGCTCCTGGAGCCCCTCTCCCGCCTTCGGGGCAGCCCTCGGCTTCGTGAGCCTGCTTGGCGCCTACGGAAACCATGTCTTCTTCCTCATCTCTGGCTATTTCCTCGTGCCCCGGGCAGCACACCGTGCACGGAGCGGGGGCTTCTGGTCCTCGCAGGTCCCAGCGGCCTTTCGCCGGGCGCTGCCGGTCCTGGCGACGATTGCCATCTACGCCGCCATCGCCCTGCTTGTCAGCGCGTTCGTCGTCCCGATGGCGGGCGTGTCCCTCCATGAGACGGGATGGCTTGTCGGCGGGCTCGAGTTCATATGGGTCTATCTTGCCGTCATGATCCTCGCTCCTGCGATCGGCTGGCTATGGTCGCGCATGGGGAGGCCCTGCGTGCTCGTCGGCGTGCTTGTCGCCGTGACGCTCGCTGTCAATGCCTATATCGCCTTCATCTCCCCTGGAGAGGATGTCCGCTCGCTCCTCGAGTGGCGAAAGCTCATGAGCGCGGTGAGCTACCTTGTGGCATTCCTTGCCGGCGGGGCACTCGCCGAGAGCGGACAGGTGCGCCGTGCCCTCGCCCGGCTGCTTGGCCCCATCGTGGCCGTGGCGCTTGCAATCGAGGCTGCTGCTGCGTTCTCCGGCAGCCTCTGGCTGCTCAAGGCGCTCTCGTTCAAGTCGACCTCCGCCCTCTCGTTCGTGCTTGCCACCTCCTCGCTCGCCCTCGCTGTCCGCGAGCCGAGGCAGGCCTGGCCCAAGCCCCTCGCGTCGCTCCTGTGCGCACTTGCCCGCTCCATCCTCGGCTTCTACATCGCCCAGTCGATGTTCGCCCCACTCTGGCGCCCCATCGTCGCAGACCTGTGCACCACAGCGCTCGCAGGCGGCGAGGCTGCGCTTCTTGCGATGGGGATCGCCTGCAGCATCGTCCTCCTTTCCCTGCTTCTTGCCTTTGACCAGCTTGTGCGTCTCCCTCTCCTGCGTCTGGTCCGGCTTGCCTGAAGGGGATGCGCTTCTTCGCACCGCTTGCCGGCTGACCGTGCACAGGTGGCTGCAGCCTGCATCTGCGTGGATGCCGGAAAAGCACTGCCCAATCTCGCTGGGCTCCTGTGTGAGAACATTTGTTCGTCCTTTCCGGTATGATGGAGAGGCCGAATTTTTGTCGGACCTCTCTGGCATACTACGAACAGATGTTCTAGCCTTGCATGTGGGGAGGAGCCATGGGAATGAGCGGACAGGGATCGAAGGATGCACGGCATATCAGCTACGGCGACCCGCTCGATACGGGCCGCCTCATCATCCATTCCGATATGAATGCCTTCTATGCCAGTGTCGAGCAGGCAGAGCACCCCGAGCTCCGGGGGCTGCCGGTGATCGTCGGCGGGGACGAGGAGTCCCGCCACGGCATCGTCCTCACCGCAAGCTACGAGGCGAAGCGGCGGGGCGTGAAGACGGCAATGACGCTCTGGGAGGCGCGGAAGGTCTGTCCGGAGGCGGTGGTCGTGCCGCCCCATTATCGGCTCTATCAGCGCTACTCCCAGCTCGCCCGGAAGATCTACTACGACTACACGGATCTCGTGGAGCCGTTCGGGCCCGATGAGGCCTGGCTCGATATCACCCATTCGGCGCATCTCGCAGGAGGGGATGCCACGCTCATCGCTGAGGAGATATCGGAGCGGATCCTCTCCGAGCTGGGCCTCACGGTCTCGGTCGGCCTCTCCTGGAACAAGATCTTCGCGAAGTTCGGATCGGACCACGACAAGCCGAATGGCTTCATGGAGATAACGCCCGCCAATGCCGGCAGGCTCGTGGGCCCCAAGCCGGTCGAGGACCTGCTCTATGTGGGGCCTGCCACCTCGCGCAAGCTTGCCCGGCTGGGGATACGCACGATACGCGAGCTTGCCGCCTCGGATGCCGAGCTCATCCGCCGGACGCTCGGCAGGATGGGCCTCGTGGTCCGCTCCTTCGCCCAGGGGAGGGACACAAGTCCGGTGCGGCCGCTCGTGCCGGCCACGGTCGACATCTCCCGCGAGATCAAGAGCGTCGGCAACGGGATCACATCCCCCTTCGATGTGGACGACGAGCGCCTGGCCCGCCAGATCGTCTGGCTCATGGGGGAGTCGGTCTGCCAGCGCCTCAGGGCCCTGGGGTTTGCGGCGACGGGCGTCGCCGTATCGGTCCGGGATGCTGAGACCCTTCGCCAGGAGAGCCGGCAGATTCGCCTCGAGCGACCCTCCTGCATCACGCGGGAGATCTGCTCGGCGGCAGCAGACCTCCTCTGCGCGAGCTGGGATGTGGTGCATATGCCCATCCGCGCCATCGGCGTGCGGGCCCTGGGGCTCGTCCCCGGCGATGGGCCAGTGCAGCTCGACCTTGCCGGCGTGGAGGCCGCACGTCTGAAGCAGCGCTCGCTCGATGAGGCGATCGACGGCCTGAGGCTGCGTTTCGGGAACCATGCGGTGCGCAGGCTCTCGGAGCTCACCGACTCCAGGCTCTCCGGGCTCGATCCGGAGAAGGACAACACGGTCCATCCAGTATCGTATTTCGCGTAAGGGAGGCAGCCCTCTATGAGAGGCGTGGTGGAGCGGGAGAAGCGCTATGTCACCGTCATTGCAAGGACCGATGAGGAGGGGCGGGTGACCCCGCTCACGATCATCTGGTGCGACGGCGTCCATTACGATATAGACAAGGTGCTCGATGTCCGGCAGGCCTGCTCCCTCAAGACAGGCGGGACGGGCATGCGCTATACCGTGAAGGTCGGAGGGCACCCCACCTACCTCTTCTACGAGGGGCCGCGCTGGTTCGTGGAGGCGAAGGTCGTGCCGCTGCCTTAGCGCACCGGCCGGGTATAAGCAGGGGACAGGCGTCTCCAGCGTGAAAGGATCTTCCGATGTATCAGCTCAAGACCGAAGCAAGCTTCGATGGGGCCCATTTCCTGACCGACTACTACGGGAAGTGCGAGAACCTCCATGGGCACCGGTGGCGGGTCGTCGTCTATATCCAGCAGGGAGGCCTCCAGGAGGAGGGCACCATGCGGGACATGGTCGTGGACTTCACGGCCTTCAAGAAGGAGGTCCGCGAGGTCGTCGGCGAGTTCGACCATATGTTCCTCGTCGAGGAGGGGTCGCTGAAGCCTGAGACCGTGCAGGCGCTCGAGGGGGAGGGGTTCACGCTCAAGATGCTGCCCTTCCGCACGACGGCCGAGAACCTGGCGCACTGCTTCGCAGACCGGCTCCTGGAGCGGGGGCTTCCAATCTCTGAGGTCGATGTCTACGAGACGCCACTCAACTGCGCAAGCTATTTCCCTGAGGGAAACTGAGACCGAAGAAGATGCCCTGATGTCCGAGGACGGCATCCGGGCGGGGAGTATACTGAAAAACATGCATGGACAAGGACGGGGCGGTGCAGACGTGACAGATTCGACCAGATTGCATGGAGTGAACCTGACGGGCTGGCTGATGCTTGCCTCGTGGGTGACGCCGGAGCTCTTCGCTGACTCGGGCACCCTGAATGAGCGGGACCTTGCCCGCGTCTTGGGGCCGGTGCACTACCGGGACCTGATTGGTGCGCATCGCCGCAGCTTCATCACGCAGGAAGACTTCCAGAACATCGCGGACCGCGGCTTCAATGCCGTGCGGCTGCCGGTGCCCTGGTATGTCTTCGGCGACAAGGGGCCCGCTCCCGGACCCTATGTCGGATGCCTCGGATATATCGACGATGCGCTTGCGTGGGCGCAGGATGCAGGGCTCAAGGTGCTCCTGGTCCTGGGGGTGTCGCCGGGTGAGGGGCAGTTCGAGGACGACCTCATGTCCGCCTCCCAGCTGGCGCAGAAGCATCGCAACCAGGCAATCTCGCTGCTCTGCGGGCTGGCCCGGCGCTACCGCAGCCAGGAGGCCTTCCTCGGCATCGAGCTTGCAGACGATCCGGTGCCGCAGAAGCGTGAGGGCCTCTTCCACATGAGCGCAGGCGTCCCGCTCCACATCCTCAGGAACTACTACCGGATGGCCTATGAGGCAATCCGCAATGAGGCAGGAGACGATGTCCTGATCGTCCTGCCTGATGCGGGTGTGCCGGATGCCTGGGACCTCTTCCTGGCACGGAGCCATGCGAAGAATGTGTGGCTTGACTGCCATCTCTACCAGTATCTGGACGACCTCAGCAAGACGGCCACCGTCGATGCCCGCTCGCTCGTGCGCCGCTCCGAGAAGTCCTTGGACCGTGCCCGCCGCTCGGGGCTTCCGGTGATGGTCGGCAAGTGGTCGGCCGCCCTGCCCTATTCCGATACGGTCACGACGCCGGAAGGCAGGATCGCCCTCGAGCGTGTCTATGTCTCCGAGCAGCTCTCTGCCTACAAGGACTGCCCTGCCTGGTTCTTCCAGACCTGGAAGACCTCGGGCAGGCTCCCGAACTGGGATGCCCGCATCGCGCTCTCGAGCTTCGAGAGGAGGCTCCTGGATTGAGCGGCATGCTCTCCCTCGTCGGGACCCCTATCGGCAACATCTAGGATGCCTCTCCCCGCGTGAGGGAGACGCTCGCATCCGCTGACACGATCCTGTGCGAGGATACCCGGGTGAGCGGGAAGCTGCTTGCCCTCCTGGGCATCCATGCACGGCTCGAGCGCTGCGACGAGAATGTGATCGAGAGCAGGATCCCTGCCATCCTGGAGAGGCTTGCGGCAGGGGAGCGCATCGCCTTCATCTCGGATGCCGGCATGCCCGGGATATCCGATCCGGGCCAGCGCCTCATGGATGCTGCGCTCGACGAAGGCATCCCGACCGAGGTGATTCCCGGACCATCGGCTGTGACCTGCGCCCTGGTCGCCTCCGGGCTCCCATCCGAGCATTTCTTCTTCGAAGGGTTCCTTCCCAGGAAGGCAGGGGACCAGAAGCGCCGCCTCGCCGAGCTTGCTTCCATACCGGGAGCCCTCATCATCTACGAATCCCCCCGGCGCGTCGCTGCCACCCTGAAGGCGATCGCCGAGGCCTTCCCCGAGCGGAGGGTGGCCCTGATCCGCGAGCTCACGAAAATCCACGAAGAGGTCGTGCGGGGACGTGCGCCTGAGCTCGCCGAAGAGGTCTGTGCCCGCCCCGAGATCAAGGGGGAGTGCGTGATCGTGGTCGCCCCGCCTTCTGATGAGGAGCTCGAGCAGCTGAGGCGCGGTGCCGCGTCCCTGCCATCCCTCGAGGATGCGATTGCCGAGGGGCTCGCTGCTGGCGAGCCGAAGAGCGGCCTTGCGAAGCGGCTTGCGAAGGCCTATGGGATCTCCCGCCAGGAGGCCTATGGGAAGATCCTGGATGCGGCTGCAGGCGAGGACTGAGGACGGGCTGCATGCGGAAGAGCAATGGGTGAGCAATGCTGCCTCAAGGCCATGGCCTTCTTGATTGGATGCGCTTTCTGGCGGTACAATACGAGACAGGTGGACGGATGGGACCCGTCCCCGAACCCTAGTCAGTATTTGCTAGGGATACGGTAGAACCCCTGCGCTATCTGCGCGGGGGTTTCTCCATGTTTCTCACCTCCTCGAAAAGACGGAGGATCGAAGTGGCAAGCTGGGCTATCAGAATCAGAGCTCGAAGAATCTCATTCATCTGCCGTCTCCTTATCCGGATTCGGAGACGGTCCGCCACCTGCCTCGTATTGCATCGTCCTGCGCACCGATTGGCCTGCTGCATGCGCGAGATACGAACAAATGTTCTATTGCAGGCATGATACATCCTGAGCGACAGGAAAGCAAGGGGAGAGGGCACCCTGCCGAGCTTCTGTGTGCAAGTTGCCGCAAGTCGCTGCTTGGGCGAGAGCTGGGGCAGGCTTCGTCTATGTGGCCTCCACATGAAAGAGAGGGTTGAGGCATTATAATGGGAAAGCTTGCGCATGGCGCAGGCTTGCCCGTCGACCACGCGGGCCATGGCCATCCATCCGTCATAAGGAGAAACCTATGGCTCAGAAGCCCTCATTCTTCATCACCACGCCCATCTACTATGTGAATGCCGCTCCGCATCTCGGAACGGCCTACTGCACGATGCTCTGCGATGTGCAGGCCCGCTTCCGCAGGGCTGCCGGCTACGATGTGAAGTTCCTCACTGGCATGGATGAGCACGGCGAGAAGGTCGCCGAGGCTGCCGAGAAGCATGGGATGACGCCACAGGAGTGGTGCGACAGCCAGGCCCCGCTCTTCAAGGATCTCTGGCGTGAGCTCGAGATCTCGAATGACGACTTCATCCGCACGACGGAGCCGCGCCAGCACCATGCGGTGCAGTATCTCTGGGAGCGCATGAAGGAGTCCGGCTACCTCTACAAGGGCAGCTACGACGGCTGGTACTGCGTGCCGGAGGAGACCTATTTCACCGAGAACCAGGTCAGGAAGTCGGATGAGGAGAACCACACCGAGGGGCAGCATCTGTGCCCTGACTGCGGGCGTCCCCTCGAGCGTGTCCAGGAGGAGTCCTACTTCTTCAAGCTCTCTGCCTTCCAGGATCGCCTCCTTGCGCTCTACGACGAGCATCCTGACTTCGTGCAGCCGTCCTTCCGCATGAACGAGGTGCGCTCCTTCGTCGCAGGAGGCCTCCAGGACCTCTCAGTCAGCCGCACGAGCTTCGACTGGGGCATCCCAGTGCCCTTCGACGACAAGCATGTCACCTACGTGTGGTTCGACGCACTGCTGAACTATATGACCGCCGTCGGCTACGGCGTGGACACGCCTGAGGCGAAGGCCGAGCTGGCCTATCGCTGGCCTGCCCAGTACCACGTCGTCGGCAAGGACATCATCCGCTTCCACTGCGTGATCTGGCCGGCGATGCTCATGGCGATCGGCGAGCCGCTGCCGGAGCATGTCTTCGCCCACGGGTTCCTCACGGTCAGGAATGCCGAGACCGGCAAGGCCGAGAAGATGTCCAAGAGCCGCGGCAACGCGATCGCCCCGCAGGACGTGATCGACCTTCTCGGTGTCGAGGGCTACCGCTATTACTTCATGACCGACGTGATCCACGGCGAAGACTCCGCGATCTCCTTCGACCGCATGGAGCAGGTCTACAATGCCGACCTCGCGAACAGCTGGGGCAACCTCGTCTCCCGCTCCCTCAACATGAGCGCGAAGTACTTCGATGGGAAGACCCCGAAGCTCGCAGAGGGCTGGGAGCAGAAGGACAATCCCCTCAAGGCCATCGCCTCCGGCATCGAGGAGCGCTATGCCTCCCATATGGAGACCTTCGACTATGTTGGCGCCAAGGATGTGGTGATGGAGCTCGTCCATGCCGCAAACCACTACATCGAGGATTCCGCTCCCTGGGCGGTCGCAAAGGATCCGGCACGTGCCGGCGAGCTCGCTGACATTATCGTGAACCTGCTCGAGTCCATCCGCATCTGTGCCCATCTCATGGCTCCGTTCATGCCGGAGACCTCGCGTGAAGTGCTGCGCCGCCTCTCGATGGAGGACGAGGCAGGCCAGGATCTGGCCGAGGTCTGCCAGTGGGGACGCCTTGCGAGCGAGGTGCCTGTGACGAAGGGCGACGCCCTCTTCCCGCGCCTCCAGTCCAAGAGCAAGTAGGCCCATGTATTCGTATCTGGCAACACCTTCGGCGACCCGCGACGTCCTGAGAAACTATGGGCTCCAGACAAAGCACCGCTTGGGCCAGAACTTCCTGGTCCAGGACCAGGTGATCGGCCATATCCTCGAGCTCGCCGAGCTCGGGGAGGATGACTGCGTGCTCGAGATCGGCCCGGGCATCGGCACCCTCACGGTCGCGCTGCTGCCCCGCGCGGGCGCCGTCTGCGCTCTCGAGGCCGACCGGAGCCTGACGCCGGTCCTCTCAGAGACCTGCGCCGACTGGTCGGAGCGCCTGGCGCTCGTGCTCGGCGATGCCCTCAAGGTCACGCCCGAGCAGATCTCGGAAGCGGTGGCAGGGCTCGCGCGCCCCGGCGTGGGGTCACATCCGACAAAGCTCGTCTCGAACCTGCCCTACCAGGTGGCAGCGACTGCGATCCTGAAGACGCTCCACGAGGAGCCTTCCATCACGCGCCTCGTCGTGATGGTCCAGAAGGAAGTGGCTGACCGCATCTCGGCTGCACCAGGGACGAAGAGCTATGGGGCCTATACGGCAAAGCTCCAGTGCTTCGCGCAGGTGACAGGCCGCTTCGAGGTGGGACCGGGCAACTTCATGCCGCCTCCCCATGTGGACTCGGCCGTCGTGCGGATCGATCGGTCGCCACTCGCAGATCCTGCAACTGGCGCCCCCTGCACGCCAGAGCGCCTGGCCCATCTCACCTATACAATCGATGCTGCCTTTGCGCAGCGCCGCAAGACCATCCGCAACTCGCTTGCCTCGAAGGGGTTCGCGAAGGATGCCTTGGATGCTGCCTTTGCTGCAGCGGGGATCGATCCAGGCACGCGGGCGGAGTCGCTCACGGCAGAGCGCTTCCTCGTCCTCACGGAAGCTCTCGAGGATGCAGGCGCCACCTTCGGGCAGGATGGGCAATGAGCGAAGACCTCGATGCCTGGGAGCTCACCAGAAACGATGGGGAGCTCTTCCACGACCACAAGGGGCGGCCGAAGGCCTATGAGATGCCTCCGGTGCCCCTAATCGATACCCATGGGCACCTCACGGCCTTCTGGAGCATGGCTCCGGAGCATGCGGTCGCCCGTGCTGCCTACGCAGGCGTCTGCCGGCTTGTCGTGCCGGTCGACCCTTCAGACGATGCACAGGATGCGGAAGGCTTTCTTGCAAGCCTCGAAGGCTGGCTCGATGCTGCGGCGCATCTGATCCGCGACCTCGATGGCAGATGGGCCTATCCCCGCTTCGAGGCATATGGCAGAGACTCTCGCGACCTCCCCTCTGAGGTGAGGATCGTGGCAGGTGCCCACCCCTATGGGGCGCTGTCCTATCTCACGGACCCTTCCGTGAAAGAGGCATGGAAGCGCCTCCTTGCAAGCCCACGCTGCGTCGGGATCGGGGAGATCGGCCTCGACTATGCCTGCGATGTGGAGCACGAGGCGCAGAAGGAGGCCTTTGCCGCGCAGCTTGCGCTGGCATCCGAGCTGGGGCTGCCGGTCGAGCTCCACATCCGCGATGCGAAGGGCGACGAGGGGGCGAAGGCCCATGCCGATGCGCTCCAGATACTGCGCTCTGTCGGCATCCCCGAAGCGGGCTGCGATCTCCACTGCTATACCGGCACGAGAGAGGTCCTTGCACCCTATCTCGCGCTCGGATGCTCGGTCGCCTTCGGAGGGGCCCTGACCTTCAGGAAATCGGACGACATCCGCGAAGCTGCGCTCTCGGCGCCGGAAGGGCGGCTCCTCTCCGAGACGGATTGTCCCTACATGGCACCCGTGCCGCTGCGCGGCGTCGAGGGCGAGCCTGCGATGGTCGGCGTGACCGCAGCCTTCTTGGCACATCTCCGCTGCGATGCAGGGCTCGCGCAGACCATCGAGGAGACCTACGAGGCGCTCTGGCAGAATGGCTCTGCCCTCTTCTATCGCAGCTGATGTCCTGTCAGATGGCGTCGGATCTGAGAGATTGGCGTCTGAGAAGATGTTTAGGATAGCTGGGCAATGTGCCCAGCGTCTTCCTGTCGTCCTGACTCATGTGCAATCAGATATGTCGCATCCATCGATGCTGCAGTACAGCCAGATAGAATGCAATTTGAACGTATTTTATGTTCAAATATGAGATGAGGAGACCATGAAGCTGCTAAGGGTGGAGTTTGACGGAGAAGAGCTTTTCAAAGGGTCGAACTTCAGCTTCGATCTCTTTGCGTCAGATAGGGTGATGAAACCCAATGATGGAGAGAGGCTGTCTGATGTCTTCAAGCTTGAGGGCACGCGAAGCATCTACTCCCAGAATGTGATCGGCATCTCTGGAGTCAATGCATCTGGGAAGACGACCGCCATCAATCTCCTCCAGTTTGCAGCCGAATATCTTGCAATGCCTTGCACGGTACGTTCGGACCGTTTCTCGAATATGATTCCTGCGAAGCTGGGACCGCATTTCATATTCCGCGCCATCTTCTGGCATGAGAGCGGCGTCTATGCCATCATCGCCAGAATTGACCGAAGGATGGGCAAGGAGGATTCGAATTGGTATCGCATCGCAGATGAGCAGGTCTATGAGCTGCCTCCCCAGAACCTTACGAAAAATCTGCTGGAAAGCGTGGAAGGTTTTGCCAAGCAGGCAACCCTGATCATCAGCCGCAATGCGAGGCCGGGCGAGGCAGGCGCGCTGACTGACGAGGAAAGGACATTTCT
>OMTG01000174.1 GCA_900313905.1 uncultured Actinomycetes bacterium
ACACGCAGACCATGGTGAGGGCAGCGCAGAAGGTCGTCTTCGATATGCGCCGCGATCTCTTCGCGCATATGGAGCATCTGCCGCTCTCCTGGTTCGACCGTACCCGCACGGGCGATGCCATGAGCTTCTTCACGAACGATGTGGATACGGTCTCCGAAGCTCTGAACAATGGCTTTGCTGCCATGGTGCAGGCAGGCATCCAGATGGTAGGTACGCTCATCCTTCTCTTCATCCTCGACTGGAGGCTCACGCTCATCACCGTTGCCTGCGATATCGTGATCTTCTTCTACATCCGCTTCTCGGGCACGCGCTCGAAGAGGCTGTTCTCGAAGCAGCAGAAGACTTTGGGAGAGCTTGACGGCTACGTCGAGGAGATGATCTCCGGCCAGAAGGTCGTGAAGGTCTTCAACCATGAGAAGCAGAACCTGGCTGGATTCCATGCACTCAACTCGAGCCTCCAGAAGTCGGGCACCTCTGCCCAGGCCTATGCAGCCACGATGATTCCGGCCACGGTCTCCATCAGCTATGCAAACTATGCGATTGTCGCTGTGGCAGGAGCATTCCTGACGCTCTCCGGCTCCATGGATGCAGGCTCGCTTGCAAGCTACCTTGTCTTCGTGAGGCAGGCAGCGATGCCGATCAACCAGTTCACGCAGCTCGGAAGCTTCATGCTGACAGCTCTTGCCGGTGCCGAGCGCATCTTCCAGGTGCTCGACCTTCCTCAGGAGGAAGATGACGGCACGGTGCGTCTCGTCCGCACGGCAAAGGATGAGTGGGCCTGGAAGAAGGAGGACGGCGAAGAGGTGCCCCTCAAGGGAGACGTGCGCTTCCGCGATGTGACGTTCGGCTATGTGCCGGAGCAGACGGTCCTGAAGGACCTCTCCCTCTATGCGAAGCCGGGCCAGAAGATCGCTTTCGTCGGCTCTACCGGCGCCGGCAAGACGACGATCACGAACCTCATCAACCGCTTCTACGGCATACGGTCAGGAGAGATCACCTACGACGGCATCGATATCTCGGACATGCAGCTCGGAGCGCTGAGGGAATCTCTTGGCATGGTCTTGCAGGATACGCATCTCTTCCAGGGGACCGTGGCAGACAACATCCGCTTCGGCAAGCTCGATGCGACGGATGAGGAAGTGCGGAAGGCAGCAAAGATCGCGAATGCCGACTCCTTCATCAGCCGCCTTCCCAAGGGCTACGACACGAAGATCGCGGCAGACGGAGCGAACCTCTCCCAGGGACAGCGCCAGCTTCTCGCTATTGCCCGTGCCGCCGTCGCAGACCCGCCGGTGCTCATCCTCGATGAGGCAACGTCGAGCGTCGATACGCGTACCGAGGCTCTGATCCAGCGCGGCATGGATGCCCTCATGCAGGGCCGTACTGTCTTCGTTATTGCCCACCGTCTCTCGACCGTGCGCAATGCGAATGCGATCATGGTGCTCGAGCACGGCAGAATAGTCGAGCGCGGCACGCATGAGGAGCTTCTGGCCCAGAAGGGCGAGTACTGGCAGCTAGCGACCGGCGCCCTCGAGCTCGAGTAGCAGGCAGGACAAGAGCCATAGCTCAAGAAGAAAAGCCTCGGACATCCGGTGTCCGAGGCTTTTCTTGTGTCTACCTGTGCTGGCTTCTCTGGTGCGGGCTGCTCTTGCCCTGTGGCTTTCTGCTTTGCTGCTGCGGGTGCCTGCTGCCCGCCTTTGCCCTCGGGCCTTTGCCGTGATGGTGCGGAGCGCCCTTCTCCTGTCTTGGCGGACGTGTCGGCTTCACGAGGCACTTCGGGCCATAGCCGATGAGGTCCTCGCGGTGTGCCTTGTGGAGCGCCTCGACGACGAGGTCGTAGTTGTCCGGATCGCGGTACTGGATCAGCGCTCGCTGCATGGCCTTCTCATGCGGGTTCGTGGGGCAGTAGACCGGCTTCATCGTCCTGGGGTCGAGTCCTGTGTAGAAGATGCAGGTCGAGACCGTGGACGGCGTGGGATAGAAGTCGCTTACCTGCTCGGGGTTGTAGCCAAGGTCGCGGCAGAACTCTGCAAGCTTCACGGCCACTTCCATCGTGGAGCCCGGGTGGCTGCTCATAAGGTAGGGAAGGACATACTGCTCCTTGCCAGCTTCCTTGC
>OMTG01000170.1 GCA_900313905.1 uncultured Actinomycetes bacterium
CGGGCGCGCTAGGGACTTTCACCCATTAGAGACGTGCGCATGCCGGGCGCACTGAGAAAAGGGCCAGACCCCTGGAGGATCTGGCCCTTTGTGCCTTTCAGGCTCTCAGGAACACCTTACGCGTCAGCGTACATGTCCTTGAGCTTGAGCAGGTGAGCGTAGCGCTGCATTGCGGCTTCCTCGTTCTCTGCGAAGAGGACCTTTGCGCGCTCCGGGAAGGAGCGGGTCAGGGAAGCGTAGCGAGCCTCGTTCATCAGGAAGTCCTGGTAGCCACCCTTCGGCTCCTTGGAGTCGAGCGTGAACTTCTTGCCTTCCGGTGCAGCGGGGTTGAAGCGGAAGAGGTTCCAGTAGCCGCAATCGACGGCACGCTTCATCTCTTCCTGGCAGTGCTGCATGCCACCCTTCTTGATGGAGTGCATCTCGCACGGGCTGTAGCCGATGACCAGCGACGGTCCATCGTAGGCCTCAGCCTCGGCGATTGCCTTGAGGGTCTGGGCCATGTTGGCGCCCATGGCAACCTGTGCCACGTAGACGTAGCCATAGCTCATCTCGATCTCGGCAAGGGACTTCTTCTTCGTGGTCTTGCCGGCAGCAGCGAACTGCGCGACCTGGCCAAGGTTGGAAGCCTTGGATGCCTGGCCACCCGTGTTGGAGTAGACCTCGGTATCGAAGACGAAGACGTTGACATTGCGGCCAGAAGCAAGGACGTGGTCCAGGCCACCGAAGCCGATGTCGTATGCCCAGCCGTCGCCGCCGAAGATCCAGAAGGACTTCTTGGACAGGTAGGCCTTGTCAGCCAGGATCTCCTTGGCTGCATCGGAGCCATTGTCCTCGAGCTGTGCGATGTAGGCATCGGCAGCAGCACGGGACTTCAGGGAATCATTGCGGTTCTCGAGCCAAGCCGTAGCGGCGTCCTTGAAGGCGTCGGAGAGGCCATCGGACTCGAGCAGCTTCTCGGTGGCAGCGACCAGACGGTTCTGCTCTGCCTCGTAGCCGACCTCGAGGCCCATGCCGTGCTCGGCGTTGTCCTCGAACAGCGAGTTGTTCCACGCCGGGCCATGGCCCTCAGCGTTCACCGTGAACGGCGAGGTGGCTGCCGGGTTGCCCCAGATCGAGGAGCAGCCGGTGGCGTTGGAGATGAACATGCGGTCGCCGAAGAGCTGGGTCACGAGACGTGCATAGGAGGTCTCGGCGCAGCCAGCGCAGGAGCCGGAGAACTCGAGCAGCGGCTTGTGGTACTGGGAAGCCTTCGGGGTCTTGTCATTGGCAAGCTCGGACTTCTCGGTGACCTTGTTGACGGCGTAATCCCAGACCTCTGCCTGAGCAGCTTCCTCCTCCTGAGGAACCATGGTGAGGGCGCCGCCCTCCTTCACATCGGACTTCGGGCAGACGTACAGGCAGTTGTAGCAGCCCATGCAGTCCAGCGGGGAGATGGCGATGGTGAACTTGTAGCCAGAGTTCTTCGGGAGCTTGAGGTCGGTCATCTGCATGGCGGCAGGAGCGGCAGCAGCCTCATCTGCGGTCATGACGACCGGACGGATCGTGGCATGCGGGCAGACGAAGGCGCAGCTGTTGCACTGGATGCACTTCGAGGAATCCCAACGCGGGACCATGACTGCGGTGCCGCGCTTCTCGTAGGCAGAAGCGCCGAGCTCCCACTGGCCATCCGGGTTCTGTGCGAATGCGGAGACAGGCAGGGAGTCGCCGTCCATCTTGTTGATCGGGGTGAGGAGCTCCTTGACCTGCTTGACGATAGCCTCACGGCCCTCGAGCGTGATGGTCTTCGGTGCATCCTCTGCGGTTGCCCAGTCAGCAGGAACCTCGAACTTGTGGAATGCGGTTGCGCCGGCGTCGATGGCCTTCCAGTTGGCCTCGACGATGGCCTGGCCCTTCTTGGCATAGGACTTCTCAGCGGCGTCCTTCATGTACTTGAGGGCATCCTCAGCGGGGAGCACCTTGGCAAGTGCGAAGAAGGCGGACTGGAGCACCGTGTTGGTGCGCTTGCCCATGCCGACCTTGGCAGCAAGGTCGATGGCGTCGATCAGGTAGACGGAGATGTTGTTCTTCGCGATGTAGCGCTTGCCCTCAGCAGGCATGTGCTCTGCGAACTCTTCGTCAGACCACTGGCAGTTCACGAGGAAGGTGCCGCCCGGCTTGACGTCGCGCACCATCTTGAAGCCCTTAACGATGTACGAGGGGTTGTGGCAGGCAACGAAGTCAGCCTTGGTGACATAGTACGGCGAACGGATCGGGGAATCGCCGAAGCGCAGGTGCGAAATCGTGACGCCGCCGGTCTTCTTGGAGTCATACTGGAAGTATGCCTGAACATACTTGTCGGTATGGTCGCCGATGATCTTGATGGAGTTCTTGTTCGCGCCGACCGTGCCGTCGCCGCCGAGGCCCCAGAACTTGCACTCGATAGTGCCAGGAGCAGCGGTGTTCGGTGCATCCGGATCCATCGGGAGGGACAGGTTCGTGACATCGTCGACGATGCCGATGGTGAACTCGCGCTTGGGCTGATCCTTCTTGAGCTCCTCGTAGACGGAGAATGCTGCTGCAGGCGGCTCATCCTTGGAGCCGAGGCCGTAGCGGCCACCGGTGACGATGAGATCGGAGCGGCCAGCCTCATAGAGGGCTGCGACGACATCCTCGTAGAGCGGCTCGCCAATGGAGCCCGGCTCCTTGGTGCGGTCGAGGACAGCAATCTTCTTGACGGACTTCGGGAGTGCTGCCACGAAGGACTCGATGTCGAACGGGCGATACAGGCGCACCTTGACCAGGCCGACCTTCTCGCCGTGGGCGTTCAGGTAGTCGATGACCTCCTCGAGCGTATCGCAGAAGGAGCCCATGCAGACGACGACGCGGTCTGCATCCTCGGCACCGTAGTAGTCGAACAGGTGATAGCTCGTGCCCAGCTTCTCGTTGATCTTGTCCATGTAGCTCTGGACGACAGCCGGAAGCTTGTCGTACGTGGAGTTGCAGGCCTCACGATGCTGGAAGAAGATATCGCCGTTCTCATGGGAGCCGCGGGCATGCGGATGCTCGGGGTTCAGGGCGTGGTCGCGGAAGCTCTGGACAGCGTCCATATCGACCATGTCCTTGAGATCGTCGAAGTCCCACATGGCGACCTTCTGGATCTCATGGGAGGTGCGGAAGCCGTCGAAGAAGTTCAGGAACGGCACGCCACCCTCGATGGCAGCAAGGTGTGCCACAGGAGCGAGGTCCATGACCTCCTGGACATTGCCCTCGGCGAGCATGGCAAAGCCGGTCTGGCGGCAAGCCATGACATCAGAGTGATCGCCGAAGATGTTCAGTGCATGGGTAGCGACCGTACGAGCGCTGACGTGGAAGACTGCAGGCAGTCCCTCAGCAGCGATCTTGTACATGTTCGGGATCATGAGGAGCAGGCCCTGAGATGCCGTGTAGGTGGTCGTCAGAGCGCCAGCACCAAGAGAGCCGTGGACGGTGCCCGAAGCGCCTCCCTCGGACTCCATCTCGACAACCTTGACAGGCGTGCCGAAGATGTTCTTGAGGCCCTGGGCTGCCCACTGATCGACGTGGTCTGCCATAGGGCTGGACGGGGTGATCGGGTAGATGCCCGCCACCTCGGTGAACGCATACGAGACCCACGCTGCGGCCTCGTTGCCGTCCATCGACTTGAACTTTCTTGCCATATCCTCTCCTTCGAAGCGATACGGTCCGCCTTGACAAGGCGGCTGTGCAAACGTGCGGCCCCAGCGTGATGCCGGAGCACTTTACGCGCTCATGCCGATACTTCCCAATACGGAATGAACCCATACGTTATTTATAATACCGCATGGAAACGCGTCTGACACGTAATTCAGGTATCCCAATCCGACGACTTCCAGACCAACAGAAAACATCGACAAATGGGGTCCCTGACGCGTTCTTACCCCAACTTCCTTGGCATATTGCCGAGGCAAAATGCAGCTATGCTGCATAACTCCTGCTAGAAGCCCATCGGGACTGAAATGCTAGTTTGCAGCTCCACGTATTTTCCAGCGAATGCGACGCTGCCAAAATAATCAATCCGCTTACGGATTATCTCTTGACAATATGCAGATTGATGTAATCCATTCTTCTGGATAAAGATGCCCCGCTCCCCTGCCTGTGCATCCTTCCGGTACCCTTACCTGACTCAGGGAGGTCCTCGCGATGCCCTTCCACGTCGCGGAGATGCCACTCTCTCAGGATGCATTGCTTCTCGCATCCAGCATTCGCCGGCATGAAAGGCTCACATGTCACATCCTGAGCTGCACGCTCTTCTGCATTCCATGCACTCCCCGTGCGTCATTTTCTCCCCACCTGCATTCCTACCATCGCTCCGAATGGCGCAGGATTCTCTGGAGAGGGATGGGAGCTCTTGGCATCAGGCGCAGGCAATCATGGCATGTCACCGCTGACTTTCTCGGATGGGCACGGCAATGCGATGGATGACGCACATATACGCGCCATCCTCATCGAATATCTGAAGATCTCTGGCGAGAAGATCCGCATCTATCAGGAGAAGTCTATCGGTGCCTCCATCTGCGACGTTATGGCCGTCACCGACAGGCTTTCCGGCTATGAGATAAAGAGCGACGTCGACAATCTCGAACGGCTCAGGAAGCAGATTGCCTCATATGACCTCTTCTTCGACCGCTGCTACATCGTGTGCGGCCAGGTCCACGAGGCACGGCTCGAAGAGCTGGTCCCCTCCCACTGGGGCATCCTCTGCGTCACGGAATGCTCGATAACGCTTGTACGGAAGGCCAGGCCGAACCGTTCCGCCCAGCGCCGCAGGCAGCTTTCCATCCTCTGGAAGATCGAGCTCAAGAACATCCTTGTGAAGAACGGCCTTCCGCTCTATGCCCAGAAGAGCAAGGGCTTCATCGCTGACAGGATCTCAGAGGCTGTCGCTGACGACAGGCTCGGTCCCCAGATTGCAAAAGAGCTCATGAGCCGCGACTACTCCCTCTTCGATGCAGATGATCCCACCATCCACACAGAGGGCTCATCGGCGCGCATGCGGGAAGTCGTCGACGCCCTCTCGGAGGAAGACCTCCGGGACATGAGCCTCGACCAATGGATAGCGCTCTTCCGGAGGGCGAAGGATGTCGCGAAGGCAAAGGAGTCTGCCGAGCAGGCAGCACCCATTGTCCGGAAGCCCCATGCAATCACCTATACCTATAAGAGCATCGAACCCTCCATGGGCGCGCCCTGGATTGCAAAGGAAATCATCCAGGAGTTCATCTGCTACCTCCTCGAACTGAATGAAGACGATCGGAGGTGGTGCATCGTCGAGCACGACGAGGTGACCGGCTCCTGGTTCGTGCGGAACAAGAGCTACCTTGCCGGACACAGTCAGAATGCCGTCTCGAAATACGGGCTTCCCGGCTGCAATGCGCTTACCATCATCGAGGCAACGCTCAATCTCCGGGAGATCAAGGTCCATGAGGATGCCTCGACGGGCAGGATCGACGAGCAGGCAACGATAGCAGCGCTCGAGAAGCAGCGTCTCATCACCGAGCGCTTCGCGGAGTGGATATGGGAGGATGAGGACAGGCGCTGGGATGTCGAGGAAGCCTATAACCGGCTGTTCTCGTTCGGCGAGAAGCCCACCTACGATGGCTCCCAGCTCGAACTGCCCGAACTTGCGC
>OMTG01000168.1 GCA_900313905.1 uncultured Actinomycetes bacterium
TGCAGCATGGGTCCGACAGGAATTCGTGGCCTTATGCTCTATGTGCCGAGCCATTTCCCAGGAAAGCCGGCTGGGCTGCGTGCATTCCAAGGCATTCAGTAAGTTGCAGGCACCATCAGATAAATGAAGACGTGAGATGCGGATGAAGCGAGCGCGCCGCTGTCCTGGAGAAATGGGGCAGGCAATCCGGATCCACAGAAGGCAATGACGGGCTGAAGCGATTCGGTCCGTGCATATAGCAGCTGGGAAACAAAGGAAAGGACGAGAAGAGAAACCATGAGGAAGACGAAAGGAATCCTAGCGGGCATCATGTCTGCCATTCTGGCTATTGCCATGGCAGTGGTGCTCACACCGGCAGCAGCGCTTGCCGACACGACGACATCGCACACTATCACGATTAACGAGCCCAGTGGCCAGAAGGCAACGCATACCTACGAAGCCTACCAGGTGTTCTCTGGCACCTACGACAGCACCAGCAAGCAGCTGCAGGGCATTACTTGGGGCTCCGGCGTCAACGGCGATGAGCTTCTGAACGCACTGAAGGCAGACTCCACGCTTGGCTCGGTATTCGCTGATGCCACGGATGCTCCGACGGCAGCAGCCGCAATGTCAAAGCTGACCGATAGCCAGACTGCAGCAATGGCAAAGATCGTCGCCCAGCACCTGAGCAGCACGAAAGCCACTTCGGCTAGCAACAAGGTCACCGTCACGGGCGATGGCTACTACTTCCTGAAGGATGTCACGGAGCAGGCCAACATTGGTTCCGACACCTACTCCAAGTACATCCTGCAGGTTGTGGGCGATGAGACCATCACTCCGAAGGACACCACCACGACCTCCGAGAAGTTCGTCAAGGAGAAGAATGACTCCACGGGCGCCGAGACCGACTGGCAGAAGGTTGCCGACTACGATATGGGCGACCAGGTCCCGTTCGAGCTTGTTGGCACCATCGCAAACGATTACGCCGACTACACGACCTATGAGTTCTCCTTCGTCGATACGTACAACAAGATGCAGTTCGGCGATCCCAAGGACATCACCGTCAAGGTCGACGGCACTGCCGTTTCCCAGGACCAGCTGACCGCTGCCGGCTACAAGCTGAGCACGACGGATAAGGGCTTTACAATCAGCTTCACCGACCTCAAGCAAATCCCTGCAGTGAAGGCCGGCTCGAAGATCACGGTCGAGTACACGGCTGAGCTGCTGACTACCGCCAACATCGGCTCGATGGGCAATGTGAACACGAGCCACGTCACCTTCTCGAACGACTCCAACCAGTCTGGCCACAAGGGCACGACGCCCGATCAGACCGTCATCGTCTTTACCTACCAGACCATCGTGAACAAGGTCAACGAGCAGCAGCAGAACCTCGACGGTGCTGGCTTCACCCTGTACAAGAAGGGCGCGGACGGCACGTATACGCAGGTGGGCGACGAGCTGAAGACCGGCCACCAGTTCACGTTCAAGGGCCTCGATGCCGGCGACTACAAGCTGGTCGAGACCTCGGTGCCTGCTGGCTACAACAAGATGGATGACATTGTGTTCTCCATCACGAGCACGCTTGACAACACCAATAAGGCACTCACGGCCCTTTCCGGCGACGTGACGTCCGGCACGGCTACGTTCACGGCCAGCACGGCCGACGGCTCCCTGACCACCACGGTTGTGAACAAGTCTGGCTCCATGCTTCCCTCCACGGGTGGCATGGGCACGACCGCACTGTACATCTGCGGCGCCGCAATCGTTGTCGCAGCAGGCTATGGCCTCTATCGTCGTCACGCTGCACGCAACAACGCATAACAGGCTTTTCTGAGAGCCAGCGGCCCATCGGGGCTGCTGGCTCCACGATGCGTTGAGGAGGTGGCGCAGACATGGCACGGAGGGGAAGGCAGGGCACATCTCAGCCTGGTACCCAGGCTGGCAAGAAGAAGCCCAGCTATATCCCTGAGATCCTCCTTGTCTGCGCTCTCCTCATCGGCATCGGCATCATGCTCTATCCGACCATCAGCGACTGGTGGAACGATATGCACCAGACGCAGGCCATCGCAACCTACCAGCAGGCCGTGAGCGACAACTCCGCTGAGAAGAACCAGGAGATGTGGGACGCAGCTGTCGCCTACAACAGCTCCCTTCCCCGCGACAAGGGCCGCTTCACGATGACTGATGCAGAGAAGGCAGAGTACGAGAGCCTTCTCGATGTGACCGGCACCGGCATCATGGGATACGTCGAGATTCCCAAGATCAATGTCTCGCTTCCCATCTATCACGGCACTGATGACACGATCCTCCAGATTGCGGTTGGCCACATACCGGGATCGTCTCTTCCGGTAGGTGGATTGGGCACGCATTGCGTCATCTCGGGACACCGCGGACTTCCGTCCGCGCGCCTGTTCACGGACATTGACCAGCTGAACGAGGGCGACCTCTTCACCCTCAATGTCCTTGGACAGACGCTTACGTATCAGGTGGACCAGGTCCGGATTGTCTGGCCTGATGAGCTGGACGATCTTGCGATCGACGAGGGGCTTGATCTGTGCACACTCGTGACCTGCACGCCCTATGGGGTGAATGACCATAGGCTGCTCGTGAGGGGGCACCGCGTGGACAACGCCGCGCTTGCCGTTATCGACGGTGACGCGGTCCAGGTGAGTCCCGCTGTTACGGGGCTGGTGGTGACCGCCACCATCGTGGCCATCGGGGCTGTGGTGGTTGCGATCATCCGCCTGCGCAGGCGTATGGCGAAATGAGAAGGCTTCGATCTTCGAGGGGCTGACAGATATGCAGATGGCTAGCAAGCAGAGCCAAGAGAGAAAGGCACTGGGATATCTCCTGGTCTGTGCCTTGATGATGGCTCTTGCCCTTGTGTGGGCAAGGCCGGCTTGGGCTCTTTCAGCAAGTGCGGGGCAGCGAGTCGATGCCTCATCTGAGTGCACCATCACCTTCACCAAGTGCCCTGCCGAGGGGCAGCGTTTCACGGCCTATCTTGTCGCCACAATGGATGCTGACGGCAGTCTCAAAGCAGTCGATGCCCTTTCCGATGCGGTGGATACGACAGGCATCGATCCCAGCAGCTTCACTGCGGGCGACATGACGGCAGAGCAGATCCGCGAGGCTGCCCTTTCCTGGCAGGGCTACATCATGAGCCGGAGCGGCTCTTTCACTTCCAAGAGCGTCTCAGTCCAGAATGGCACCTGTGTCCTCGCCGGCCTCAAGCCGGGCCTCTATCTCGTCTCTGCGGATAGCATCACGGTCGGAGGCACGACCTACATCTCGAGCCCCTATCTCATCTCGCTTCCGGCACTGAACGACGAGGGGACCTACATCTACCAGCGCGAGGTGGAAGCGACCAAGATCTCGAAGACCCAGAGCCCGAAGTATCGCAATGTCGTGCAGAAGCTCTGGAAGGGCACGGGAACGCGTCCGGATTCGGTCCATGTGAAGATCTATAACGCCAGCGAGCTCTTTGCCGAGGTCGACCTCAACGCCAGCAACAACTGGACCTACGAATGGGAAGGCCAGGGCGACTGGTCGGTCGCGGAGGATACGGTTTCGGGCTACAAGGCTTCCGTCAAGAGCTCTGCCTCTGAGCAGGATGAGACCACGACGACCACCTTCAAGATCACGAACACGGCTCCGACGACCACCAAGAAGACGGGCATTGCCGACATGAGCGATACCAACTGGCAGCCGACTGCCCTGATCCTTCTGGGGATAGGCGTCGTCTGCGTTGCGGTGGCGCTCATCCAGATCCGTGGCAGGAAGGACAAGTAGCCATGCTGGTCCCCTGTCCTGACAGAGTCGATGCCGCAGGTGCGGGTGCAGGCACCAGAGCTGAGGTTCCGGTGCAGGTGCAGCATGCTGCCGAGCGGAAGGGCGCCAAGGACGAACGCCACAGCAGGCGTCTCCTGCATGCAGGCATTGCATTCCTTGCAGCTGCCGCTCTCGTGGCTGGTGCAGGGCTTGCCCATCTGGAAGCGAGGAAGGGCGAGAGCGCACGCCTGTGCGCCGATATCCTCTCCACGCTCGATGCGACAGCGCTGGCAGGCGATGGGGAGACGGAGGATGCAGGCGCTTTCGATACGGCTGCGCTTCCTGTTCTCCAGACAGAAGGCGTGGATGTGGCCGGACAGCTCGAGGTGCAGGGGATTGGCATGAGGATTCCGGTGGCGGCTGAGGGAGCAGATTCCTCCCTGGTTCCCACCATCGTGGAGGCCCGGGAAGGCGAGCTTGCCATCTGCGGGCGCGCCTACGAGCAAGGAGAAGGAACGGCGCTCTCCAGCATCACAGAGGTCCCCATGGGGAGCGATGTGGTGTTCAGGCAGACAGATGGCACGACTACGACATACAAGGCGGTGGCAGCAGGAGTGACGGACAAGGAGTTCAACGACAATTTCGATCTTCTGCTCTACAGCCAGGATGCATTTGGACAGAAGAGCTGGATGGGCTGCATGAAGGCCTCCTGACAGGGTGGAAGCGCAGGAGCATTTCAAGGCAGGTCAGCGATTGCTAGGTGAATGGATATGAGCAAGTTTTCCGACAGAGTGCGTCAGATGCTCAAGGACAACCATAGATGGAATGTCCAGCGCGGCTGGGTGGCTGCGGGAGCATTGGTCCTTGTGGTGGCCGTCTGCGCGATGCTGACGGGCCGTGCCACAGCATTGGTGGGGCAGGATGCCCTGAAGAATGCCCTGACCGATAACAGCAAGCTCTATTGGGAAAGCCCCAATGCCGGCGAGACTGGCTGGACGGCCGTCGACGAGAATACGCCAGTTGCTGGCGACTCCGCGCTCAGGCTGCGCCTTGCCTTCAAGCTGTCTTCAAACCAGCTCGATGATACGAAGGCCCTCTCGTACAAGCTCCCTGAGAGCCTCACGCTCCCTGACAGCGCGGACGGCAAGACCATCGCCGTATACGATGGCGCTAATGCCGCCACGGCAGACGAGACAGGGGACACCCAGATCGGCTCTGCCACCATCAAGAACAATGTCCTTACTCTGACGCTCGATGCCACTGGATCGGAGTCTGCCAAGAGCGGGACTGCTGGCACCTCGACGGAAAAGTCTTCCGACGCGGCTGGCTCTGCATCCAAGGCAGCCGAAATCTCCGGCTTCGTGGATCTCGACTTCACGTTCGATGAGCTGAAGCTGGACGACGACGGAACTGCCGCACTCAGGCTCAGCAGCAGCCGTGTGCTGCATGTGACGGAGGCGGCTGCCGAGACCAAGGCGGTGACGGCCAATGCAACCTCCGATGAGGAGGGCGCATCTTCGGCGGCATCAGAGAATGATGAGACAGAAGCCGCAATCAGCGCAAGCACAGAGGCTGCAGCAAAAGCCGCTCCGGCTGCGATGCTCGCTTCATCGGATTCCACGGCGTCAGATACCAGCTCATCTAATTCCTCGTCGTCCAGCTCTACGCACGCTGGCACGGATTTCACGCAGTATCTGACCTCGAATGCGGGGGTTCAGAAGCTTGTCGATGGCAAATGGACGAACGTGACGGAGGTCACCGAGGGCGACACGGTCCGCGTGAATCTTGCCTATACGCTGCCCGCGAACACGCTGAACAGCACAACCGAAACCGGCAGGACCATCTACTGCCAGCTGCCGACGGGCATCACGCCCAACGAAGCGGCTTCCGGTCGCGTGACGAACACAAAGGGCGAAGAAGTAGGCTCCTACACCATCACCACCGACGGCTTGGCCACCATCGTCTTCGACCAGAGCGCAGTCGAATCGGAATCGGGAGCCATCGAGGGCACGCTGTCCTTCTCTGGCACCGTCTCAAAGCTTTCGAGCGACGATAGCGGCACCTACAACCTTGGCGGCGCCTCGACCACCATCACCATCAAGAAGAAGACGACCACGGAGACTACTGACCTCAAGGTCGAGAAGTCCGCGCCCACGGTCAGCGATGACAAGACCACGGCCTCGTATACCGTGAATCTGTCGTCGGAAAAGGGTACGGGCGGCGAAAACGTGTACTTCTCCGACACCCTGACCGGCACCAATGCCACACCTGACTTCGACGCCGATTCCATCACTGTCGTGAAGGTGGATGCTTCGGGAAACAGATCGACTGTCACAGGCTTCGAGAAGAAGTGGCAGAAGGGTAGCGCAAGCAATAAGTACCGCTTCGACACCACCCTCCCGGCCCTGGCAGCGAGCGAGCATTACGAGATTACCTACAATGTGAACATCAACGCAGACGCAACCGCCAGTTCCGTGAATGTCTCAAATACCGCAGATGGCCGCACCGACCACACGAATCGCGTGTGGGACACGAAGAGCTTCGGGTGGGGCACCTCGGTTGCGAAGTCGGGCTGGTACAACAAGGAAAACAACACCATCCATTGGGACATCCGTGTCGATCCTCACGGCGGCAGCATCGTAGGCCAGAAGGTATCCGACGTCCTGCCCGATGGCCTCAAGCTGGCTGGCAGCTATTACGTTAAGGGCGATGATGGCACGATGCTGATCAATGCGAATGGCTGCAACGGGGCTGCCGGCGATTCCAGCATCAACTTCACCTTCCCCTCGACGATGGATACCGGAACTGTGCTGACCAATCCCCAGAAGCAGCAGGCATACACCATCTCGTTCGACACGACGGCTCCCGCCGACAACAAAACGGTGACCAACTCCGCAACGGGCACGGACACCTCCGGAAAGACCTCCACCGGTCAGACCGGCGTTTATGTCGAGCACCGCACCTATGATGTGAGCAAGGCATACGTCAGTGACGAGGCCTCGCCTTCAAAGGACAAGGACCGTCGCCTGAGCTGGACGTCTACCATCACGCTGCCGGATACGAATCTGGCGAATTTCGAATACACGGACACTATCGAGAACGCCACGGATGGAAACGGAACCGACCTGGGTGCAGACAGCCATTATGCCGCGGCTGGTGAGCTCGAGAAGTATCTCGCCACCGATCAGCATCTGGTAATCAACTTGAGCGATGGTTCGCAGTACGTCTATCGCGGCTACACCGCCACGAAGGACCATGTCATCAAGAACGGCGCCGAGGCTGCAACCGACGACGTGGATATCAAGGTGACGTACTACGATGCCAACGGCAATGAGGTCACGCCGAGCGACGCGAACTACTCCACGCACATCAAGAGCTTCAAGGTCTCGGTGACCGTGGCCAGCGGCGTCGAGGTCGTCGCGAAGAACATGGTGCTCAGCGGCTACCAGACTTATCTCAATAGTTCGGCGGGCACAAGCGGCGATACGTGGACGGCCAAGAACAAGGGCGAGATCAACGGGAAAACGTCCGAAGCCGCGCACGCATATCCCATTCCGAAGATGTTCGACAAATCCGTCCGCGTGAAGGACGGCAACGCACCCGACGCGTTCTCGAGCGGCAGCGCGAGCATCACATTGGATTCGCTGAAGAACCAGCTGGAGTATCGTCTGCTGCTGTTCACGGACGCGAGCACGGGTAGCACCATCCAGGTCACGGACACCCCGCCCGCCGGCATGGAGATCGTGGACGGCTCGGTGTATGCGCGCTTCTACGTGAACTCGTACGACGAGCACCAGACGAACTACGACGACGGGACGACGTTCGTAGATGGTGCGAACAGCACGACAGGCGCGAACCCGACGTACACGGCCACGAAGAACAGCGACGGCACCACGACTGTGGTGTTCACCATCTCGAATTATAAATATAGGAGTGGATACCCGCAGATCGCCCTGCACTACAAGACGACCGTCGGCAGCGACAGCTATTGGAACAACCTGTCGAATCTGAACAAGACCTACGAGAATACGGCTTCGTGGAACGGCAATACGGACTCGAACAAGACCAACGTCACCCGCGAGATCAAGAACGTGGAGAAGTCGGGCGAGCAGCTTGAGGACAGCAGCGGCAACCCCCAGAACGTTATGCGCTACTACGTGGATATCAATCCCGCGGCCAAGGACCTTGACGGCTCATCGGACGTGCTCACGCTCACCGACACCTTCAGTGACATGAGCAAATATTCCCCCGAGCTGTTGATGGAGACGGTGCATCTGTACGCCTACGACGCGAGCGCCGAGCACCACAAGGGCGCCGAGATCGACTCCAGCCGCTACACGTTGACGTACGACTCGTCGACCGCAACCATCACGGTGAAGATTCCGGACAAGCTGGCGTGCGTGCTGCAGTACGACTATCGCATTGACGAGAACACGCTTGCGTCGAGCAATTCCGTGACCAACACCGCGAAACTGAGCGGCAACTGGTCCACGTCGAATTCCACGCAGCTGAAGGAGGTCAAGTCGCACGCCACGGCCACGCACCGCAGCATCAAGCTGTACAAGGTGGATGCCGACAACTACCGTAAGCTTCTCCCAGACGCCGTATTCAAGCTAGAGAGGTGGGACAGCTCGAGCAGCGCCTGGACGACCGTGAACAGCTCGGAGGAAACCGGAAGCGATGGCATCCTGACATGGGACCTGATAGGCACCACGTCCAATCCGGCGGAAATCAGCGTGAACACGCTCTATCGTCTGACAGAGACCAAGGCTCCCGAAGGCTACGCGCTAGATGGAACGCCACACTACTTCATCTGCCGTGACGACGGTGCGAGCAACGATACCGCCTGGGCCGCTGCCGGCGGTTCCAGCGCTACGGGAACGCAATCGGGCACCACGGTCCAGCAGTCCGATACGACGTTCTTCAACTATTCGGGTGGAGCGTTCTACGTGCCGAACAAGTACACGCGCCTGACAGTCACCAAGAAGTGGGCTAACGCGGACGGCACAAACATGGATGCGCCGTCGGGCGCCAGCGTGAAGGTGCAGCTCTATCAGAGCAAGCAGGAGGCCGACCCGGACGATACGTGCGCCGTGACGATCACGTATAAGGGCAACGAGTCCAATCCGGGTTGGAAGCCTGGCGGCACCATCACGCAGAACGTCAAGCGCGGGACGTCGCTGAAGTTCACCGTCTCCAACTGGCATATTAAATACGATGTCACCATCGGTGGCGAAAAATCGTCCTACGAGAACAGCACCGTTGAAAGCCGCCAGATTAGCGTGTCATCGTCTGCGACGCAGGGTTCGACGCTTGACATCCTCGTGCAGGAAACGGATGCAGCGAACGCCCCCGCTGTGACATTGGATGAGTACACTGCCCCCAACACCATCTTGACGGGTGGGACGGCATACGGCGACCCGGTGACGCTGCAGGATGGCGCCTGGTCGCACAGCTGGGACAACCTTCCCACCACCGATGCGGACGGCAACCAGCTGCGCTACACCGTGAAGGAGGAGGGGGTTTCCGGGTACGTCGCGTCGTACACGAACAACGAGGGCACCCAGACTGGCAACATCACGGTGACCAATACGGAGCAAGGCTACGAGCTGCCCGAAACGGGCGGCGCAGGATCTAGTGGCATCGTCGCCGCTGGTGCTGCGATAGCGGCAGGGGCTGCTGCAGCATTGGCATGGCGGAAGAGGCGCCGGGCATAGTTGCTGGGCATGATGAGGGATATGACGAAATAGCTGCAGGGGAGGTGCATGAGTGAGGGTGGCACGCAGGAAAAAGGATGAGAAGCTTCCTGAGAATATGAAGCTTCCTACGGTGGACCAGATCGACCGCGAGATTGAGCGCGAGCAGTCCCTCCACCATGGCAAAGCGCTGCGGCGCAACATCTTCTTTGCCTTGCTTGGCGTCTTTGCCGTGGCAGTGCTGCTCTCGCTCTACGTCTTCCCGGTCTTCCGCATCTACGGCGAATCCATGGCGCCGACGCTCGATGAGGGAGACATCGTAGTGGCCACGAAGCCGGCCAGCTACCAGACAGGGGACCTGGTCGTCTTCTCCTCCAACAACAAGATCCTGACCAAGCGCGTAATAGCCGGCCCTGGCGATTGGGTCGATATTGACGCTGACGGCAATGTCAGCGTCAATGGACAGGTGCTCGATGAGCCATATCTGCCAGATGGAGCCAAGAGTAAGGGGCAGTGCGATATCACGCTGCCCTACCAGGTCCCCGAGAGCCATTATTTCGTTATGGGCGACCGCCGTTCTGTCTCGGTGGACTCCCGTCTGACCCAGATCGGCAGCATCCCAGAGGACCAGATCCTTGGCAAGCTCTCATTCAGGGTCTGGCCCTTTGCATCGTTCGGGTCGGTCAGCTGATCTTCTTCACGCCTCGGGGCTTCCTGCCTTCTTGTCAGAGGCTTTCCGCTTCTTCGCGTCCTTGCGGTAGCGGTCAGGACGTTCGAAGGATGGACAGATGTCTGCAAGCCAGCACTCCTCGCATTTGGGGCGCTGGGAGGTGCAGATCTCGCGGCCGAAATGGATCCACTGCTCATTCACGGGGCTCCAGAGCTCCCGTGGGATGAGATCGAGGAGATCCTGCTCCGCAGCAAGCGGAGTGGGAGCTTTCGTGAAGCCAAGGCGTGTCGCAATCCTGAAGACATGGGTATCGACCGCTATGCCTTCGCAGGTATGGAAGGCCTTGTTGAGGACGATGTTCGCGGTCTTCCTTCCGACGCCAGGAAGCGACGTGAGCTCCTTCATCGTATGGGGGACTTCTCCTCCGTAATCTGCGACGATGATCTGGGAGGCCTCGACACAGTGCTTGGCCTTCGCACGCCAGAAGCCAATCGAGCGGATGACGCTACCGACCTCCTGAGGAGAGGCCTGCGCCATCGCGAAGGCATCGGGCCACTTGCGGAAGAGCTCGGGTGTCACCCGGTTCACGCCTGCATCGGTCGTCTGGGCGGAGAGCATCACGGCAATGAGCAGCGTGAATGGATCATGGTAGTCCAGGGCGCTCTCGGCGCCTCCATAGTGCTCCTCCATGCGCCGGCAGGTGATGAGTGCGCGCTCTCTCTTCTTTGCCTTCGATTCCCGTGGCATACGTTTTGGCTCCTTTGGGCGGTTTGATGGGGACGCTTGCGCATCAATGCAATGATAATGGGTTCGACATAGAGGGGCTGCCTCGATCCGGCACGCTGGGAGCATGTCGGATTTGTTCGCATCCAACTGCACTTCATCGCCATTCGGTTATGATAATGGAGTCAGATATGCGCGAGGCGCATCAATGGGGGAAAGGGAATCTCCATGGCCTATCAGACGAAGGACGCGCGTTACCTAATCAGCTCGGATGACGTGTATCTCATGGGAAAGGGCGCCTGGTATCGCAGCTACGACAAGATGGGCTCGCATCCCGCATCGCAGGACGGCATGGATGGCTACAATTTCGCCGTCTGGGCGCCTGATGTGGCATCCGTGCGTGTCGTGGGCGAGTTCAATGGCTGGGATCCTGAGGCTGACTACCTGTACTGCACGAAGACGGGCGGCATCTGGTGCGGCTTCATCCCGGAGATCCAGGACAACGTCTGCTACAAGTATGCGATCGAGCCGGAGCCGGGCGCAGAGCTCATCTACAAGGCCGACCCCTATGCCTTCCATGCCCAGTGCCCGCCTGACACCGCATCCGTCACGCAGGACATCCGCCACTACGAGTGGAGCGACAATGCCTGGATCATGGCACGCGGCAAGCGCGATCTGCTGAAGGCGCCGCTCAATATCTTCGAGTGCCATCTGGGCTCCTGGAAGCGCCACGACGATGGGCTCGAGGGCAACGGCACCGAGCCTCCCGAGGGCGAGACGGCCGGCGGCTCCTACCTCACCTACGACGAGCTCTCCGTCGAGCTCGTGGAATACGTGAAGAAGATGGGCTACACCCACATCGAGCTTCTCCCGATCATGGAGCACCCGTTCGATGGGTCGTGGGGCTACCAGGTCACGGGCTACTATGCCCCGACCTCCCGTTATGGCTCCCCGAAGGAGTTCATGCACTTCGTGGATGCCTGCCACCAGGCTGGCATCGGCGTGATCCTCGACTGGGTCCCGGGCGGCTTCTGCAAGGATGCCCATGGCCTCGGCATGTTCACGGGCAAGAAGCTCTACGAGGAGAAGGAGCACCCGAACTGGGGCACCTACAAGTTCAACCTCGGCAAGGGCGAGGTCCGCACCTTCCTGATCTCCAATGCGCTCTACTGGATTGACCAGTATCATGCTGATGGCCTGCGCATGGATGGCGTGAGCTCCATGCTCTACATGAACTTCGGCATCGACGATCCGAAGGAGAAGCGCTTCAACGAGAAGGGCACCGAGGAGGATCTCGCTGCATCCGATTTCATCCGCAAGACCAATACGGCAGTTGGCCGCTACCATCCCGATGTGATGATGATCGCAGAGGAGTCCACGGCCTGGCCGCTCGTCACCTATCCGCCTGAGGTCGGTGGCCTCGGCTTCAACTTCAAGTGGGATATGGGCTGGATGAACGACACCCTCCACTACTGCCAGACGGACTTCCCTTGGAGGCCGGGCAACCACAAGCTGCTGACCTTCTCGATCATGTATGCCTTCAACGAGAACTTCATCCTGCCGCTCTCCCACGACGAGGTCGTGCATGGCAAGTGCTCGCTGATCGGACGCATGCCGGGAGACTACTGGCGCCAGTTCGCTGGCATGAGGGCGCTTGCCTTCTACCAGATGACGCATCCGGGTGGCAAGCTCAACTTCATGGGCAACGAGATCGCCCAGTGGATCGAGTGGCGTGAGTACGAGGGCATCCAGTACTTCATGGCAGAGCAGTATGAGGCCCATCACAACCAGCAGGTCTTCGTCGCTGCCCTGAACAAGCTCTACACTGAGCAGCCTGCTCTCTGGCAGCGCGGCTATGATGCTGCCGGCTTCGAGTGGATCGATGCAGACAACTCCAAGCAGTCCCTCATCTCCTTCGTCCGCAAGGGCGACGACCCGAAGGACGACCTTGCCATCATCATCAACTTCGATGTCGCGGCACATGAGAACTACCGTGTCGGCATCCCCTCTGCAGGTGTCTGGGAGGAGATCTTCACGAGCGACGAGGAGAAGTTCGGCGGGACCGGCATCCACAACGAGGGCGACATCCTCTCTGAGGCGACCCCGTGGAATGGCCGTGACAACTCTGTCGTGCTCCGCATCCCTGCGCTCGGCGGCATTGTCCTGAAGCGCAAGGGCGACCTCCCGAAGCCTGAACCGAAGCCGGAGCCGAAGGCCGCTGCGAAGCCGCGCGCAAAGCGCACGACGACGAAGAAGGCCACGGCCACGAAGCCTGCTGCGACGAAGGCCACGACCACCAAGACCACGAAGGCCGCATCCACCAAGGCTGCGGCTACCACATCGACGAACGCCAAATCCGGCACCACCAAGGCCACGACGAAGCGCACGACCACCAAGACGGCAGCGAAGAAGACCACAGCCGCCCCCAAGAAGGCTCCCGCAGCTGATGATGCGGGAGCGACCACCAAGCCGCCTGCGAAGACGCGGAGCACCCGCTCTTCGAAGCGATAGTTACACCGGAGGCCGCCTACGCGGCCCCCAAGACGGAAGGCAGTTATGTCAGCACAGCTTTTTAAGGACAAGAACGACTTCATCGAGCAGTATGAGACGATGTGCCTCAACGAGCGTTCCAAGACGTTCGAGGAGTGCACAGACCGCGAGAGGTTCCTCTGCCTCGCACGTCTGATCGCCCAGAAGGCCCGTCACATCGAAGTCGAGTGCCATCAGAAGAGCGAGAAGCAGGTGTACTACTTCTCCCTCGAGTTCCTCCTTGGTCCCCTTCTGGACAACTACCTGCTGAACTTTGGCATCCGTGACTTCGTCGAGGACTGCCTGAAGGATATGGGCACCGATCTCGAGACCCTCTGCGCCAAGGAAGCCGATCCTGGCCTTGGCAATGGTGGCCTGGGCCGCCTTGCAGCCTGCTTCCTTGATTCGATGGCTGCGCTTGGCATCGCTGGCAACGGCAATGGCATGCGCTACCGCTACGGCCTGTTCCGCCAGGAGATCGAGGGCGGTCGCCAGGTCGAGAAGACCGACAACTGGCTGCAGTATGGCTTCCCCTGGGAGATCCGCAAGCTTGAGAGCACCATCGTCGTGCGCTTTGGCGGCGAGGTCGTCCGCCACGAGGGCGAGGCTGGCTCCTACTGGTTCACCTGGGAGGGCGGCGAGAAGGTCGACGCTGTCCCGTACGATGTGCCTATCGTCGGCTACGGCGGAAAGACCGTGAACAAGCTCCGCATCTGGGGCGCCAAGCCGCATACGCCTGACTTCGACCTCGATGCCTTCAACGCAGGCGACTACGCGAAGGCCTTCAAGTTCCGCTCCGACGTCGAGGCCATCTCCACGATTCTCTACCCGAACGATGCTGGCGAGCATGGCCGCCTGCTCCGTCTCAAGCAGGAGTACCTGTTCGTCTCTGCAGGCCTCCAGTCGATCCTGCGCACCTACGAGCGCAACTTCGGCGATGCCTGGGAAGAGCTTCCTGAGCATGTCTGCATTCACACGAACGATACGCATCCTGCCCTCTGCGGGCCCGAGCTCATGCGCATCCTCGTCGACGAGAAGGGCCTCGACTGGGATCAGGCCTGGGACGTCGTGACGAAGACCGTCTCCTACACGAACCACACGATCATGCCCGAGGCACTCGAGAAGTGGCCCATCAGCATGCTGCGTGCCCAGCTCCCGCGCACCTATATGTTCATCGACGAGATCGACCGCCGCTACCGCGAGTCCTTCCCGCACGACAACGAGAACTGGATGGACCAGCTCCAGAAGACCGCAATCCTCTGGGATGGCCAGTGCCGCATGGCGAACCTGTCCGTCATCTGCTCGCACTCGGTGAATGGCGTCTCCGCGCTGCACACCGACATCCTCGAGAAGTCGACGCTCAAGGACTTCTATGACCTGACGCCGGAGAAGTTCAACAACAAGACGAACGGCGTCTCGCACCGCCGCTTCCTCGCAGAGGCCAACCCTGCCTATGCAAAGCTCATCACGAACGCTATCGGCGACAAGTGGCTGAGCGATGCCTATGAGCTCGAGAAGCTCATCCCCTACGAGCAGGATGAGTCCTTCCTGGCTGACTTCCATGCTGCCAAGCAGGTCGAGAAGGAGCGCCTTGCCCGCTACATCGAGGACACGACGGGCGTCGTCCTCGACCCGAGCACGGTCTTCGATGTCCAGGTCAAGCGCTTCCACGCCTACAAGCGCCAGCTCCTGAACGTCTTCAAGGTCCTCGACATCTACAACCGCCTCCTCAACGATCCTACGTTCAAGCCGCAGCCGACCTCCTTCATCTTCTCGGGCAAGGCTGCCCAGAGCTATGACTTCGCGAAGGAGGTCATCCGCCTCATCAACTCCGTCGCCGATGTGATCAACAACGACGACCGCGTGAACCAGATCATCAAGGTGGCTTTCGTCCCGAACTTCGCAGTCTCCAACGCCCAGCTGATCTACCCGGCATCCGACATCTCCGAGCAGATCTCCACGGCAGGCACCGAGGCATCCGGCACCTCGAACATGAAGCTCATGTACAACGGCGCCCTCACGCTCGGCACCTACGACGGCGCGAACGTCGAGATCTGCAAGCTCGTCGGTGATGAGAACATCAAGATCTTCGGCCTCAGGACCGAAGAGGTCGATGCGATCAAGGCTTCGGGCCGCTACTATGCCTGGGATGAGTACAATGCCGACCGCGACCGCCTCGGCCGCGTCGTCGACGAGCTCGTCGATGGCACCTTCAGCCGCCTGTCCGGCAACTTCGAGAGCATCCATGACTACCTCATGGTCAACAACGACCCGGATCTGGTCCTCAAGGACTTCCACGCTTATGTCCAGGCATGGGAGGAGCTCACGAATGACTACACCGACAGTGTGAAGTGGAACCGTGCAGCCGTTCACAATACCGCTAAGGCGGGATACTTCTCTTCCGACCGAACAATTCGTGAGTATGCTCGCGATATATGGCATATAGGTAAGTAAATCCTTTTCTTATCCGGAAGCTGAAAGGGGAGAATCGGCATGAGCAAAAAGGAGTGCCTCGCAATGCTGCTTGCAGGCGGACAGGGCAGCAGGCTCAAGGCGCTGACGAGCGAGGTAGCAAAACCGGCTGTCTCGTTCGGTGGCAAGTTCCGCATCATCGACTTCGCGCTGTCGAACTGCGCCAATTCAGGCATCACGACGGTCGGCGTCCTGACGCAGTATCGTCCGTACCTGCTCCATTCCTACATTGGATCGGGTGAGGCCTGGAACCTCGACGACCGCAACGGTGGTGTCTCGATCCTGCCGCCGTTTGCCACCCAGTCTGGTGGCGCCTGGTACGAGGGCACGGCAGACGCTGTGACCCAGAACCTGGGCTACATCGAGCAGAACGATCCTGAGTACGTCCTCATCCTCTCTGGCGACCAGCTGTATCGCATGGACTACAACGATATGCTGCAGAACCACAAGCGCCACAACGCCGACCTGACCATCGCGGTCATGCCGGTGCCTTGGGAGGAAGCGCCGCGCTTCGGCATCCTCACCACGGACGACGACGAGCGCATCCTGAAGTTCACCGAGAAGCCTGCTCATCCCGATTCGAACCTCGCCTCCATGGGCATCTACATTTTCAACGCCGACCTTCTGGTCGAGACGCTGAAGGAGGATGCAAAAGATCCTGAGTCCGAGCATGACTTCGGCAAGAACATCATCCCGAAGCTCCTCGCAGCAGGCAAGCGCCTGTACACCTACCGCTTCGAGGGCTTCTGGCGCGATGTCGGCACCATCGCCTCCTTCCACGAGACGAACATGGAGCTTCTGGGTTCCGAGCCGGCATTCGACCTCTACGACCAGCAGTCTCCCATCATGAGCAACACGGTTCCTATGCCGCCGCACTATGTGGGACCCGATGCTTCCATCGATGACTGCCTCGTGGACAACGGCTGCCAGGTCTTCGGCAAGGTCAAGCACTCTGTCCTTTCCGCTGGCGCCTATGTCGGCCCGCACGCGATCGTGGAGGACTCCGTCCTTCTCCCGGGCGCCCGTGTCAGCGAAGGCTCCCGCGTCGTGAACGCGATCCTCGGCGAGCGTGCCGTGGTGGAGAAGAACGTCGATTTTGGCAGCAAGGACGCTGAGACGGCTGTCGCAGGCAACGATGTCGTAATCTCGAAGGAGGAGGAGTAACCGTGGCAAAGGTCGTTGGTCTGATTACTTCCAATTACTCTGTACACAACCCGAGCCCGTTTGTTGAGGGCATCCGCCCGGTTGCAGCCGTGCCGTTCCTCGGCAGGTACCGTATGATCGACTTCACGCTCTCCAACATGGTGAATGCTGGCCTGCGTACCGTCGGCCTGATCATGCCGGACAACTACCGCCCCATCATCGATCACGTGGGCGCTGGCAAGGACTGGAGCCTTGACCGCAAGAACGGTGGCCTCTTCGCACTCCCCGGCTCCTCCTTCGGCACGAGCCGTGTCGGTGGCCGCTTCCTGATCCGCGACTTCGAGGCCAACAGCGACTTCCTGAGCCGCTCCAAGTCTGATTACGTGATCGTCTCCGGCTGCAACTTCGCCTACACGACCGACCTCACGAAGATCGTGGATGCCCATGTCGAGTCCGGCGCAGACATCACCGTCGTGACCTATCGCGCGATGGAGGACTCCGAGGACATCAACTCCGTCGTTAAGGACGACGAGGGCAAGTTCGCTGGCATCAAGCAGGGCTCTGGCTTCGGCGATGCCGCCTTCATGGACCTCTTTGTCATAGGCACCAAGAAGTTCCAGGAGCTCCTTGGCTGGTACAAGGACGTCGACCATCTCGACCTCTTCGATGCGCTTGCCCAGGACCTCAGCATGGTCACCGTCAACCTCTATGACTACGAGGGCTATGTGGCGCCGATCTTCTCCAAGGAGGAGTACTTCAAGCGCTCGATGGAGCTGCTCGACCCGACGGTCTCCAGCCAGCTCTTCGACGCCGACCTCCCGGTCATGACAAAGGCGCACGACACGACGCCGGCCAAGTACGAGCCGGGCGCACGCGTGTCCAACTCCCTCGTCTCCTCGGGCACCAAGATCTACGGCACGGTGAAGAACTCCATCATCGGCCGTGCCTGCGTGATCGAGCCGGGCGCAACTGTCACCAACGCAATCCTTGTACGCTCGGTCAAGGTCCTTGCCGGCGCCCACATCGAGAACGCGATCATCGACCGCAACAATGACATCGCCGCTGGCACCGAGCTGCGCGGCACGTCTGACTCGGTCCTGGTCCTCCCCAAGGGCAACGACTGAGAGGCATAAGAGGTAAAGACCCATGGCTGTCAGAAGAAAGCTCAACATCCTCTTCGCTGCGTCCGAGGTCGTCCCGTTCGTGAAGACGGGCGGACTGGCTGACGTCGCAGGCTCGCTCCCGCGTGCCCTCAAGCATGCAGGTGCCAAGGTTGCCGTCATCCTTCCGAAGTACTCCAAGATTCCCGAGGAGTACAAAGAGCAGATGCAGCACGTGTGCGAGTTCTACGTTCCACTGAGCTGGCGCAATGTCTGGTGCGGCATCGACAAGCTGAGCCTCAATGGCCTCGATTTCTATTTCGTGGACAATGAAGCCTACTTCAAGCGTGACGGCATCTACAGCTACTACGACGATGGGGAGCGCTTCGCCTTCTTCTCCAAAGCCATCTTGGAGTGCCTCCAGCATGTGCCGGAGCTCGGGGACATCGATGTCCTGCACTGCAACGACTGGCAGACGGCCTTGGCGCCGGTCTTCCTCCGCGAGTTCTATAATGGCCTGCCCATGTACGACAACATCAAGACGGTCTTCACCGTCCACAATGCCAAGTTCCAGGGGCAGTACCCAGACAAGATGCTGAATGATGTCCTGGGCCTCGCCGGCATCCCGGCCGCAGTGGACCAGCTCTACTCGGGCCCAGGCACCATCAATTACATGAAGGGCGCGCTGTGCTATTCCGACGCCCTGACCACGGTCTCGCCGACCTACGCCAATGAGCTGCAGATGCCGTTCTACGGCGAGAACCTCGACGGGATCTTCCGCCGCCGTTCGAATATCCTTTCGGGCATCCTGAATGGCATCGACGTGAATGCCTGGAACCCCAAGACCGACTCCACGATTGCTGCGACCTACAGCGCAGACGACATGTCCGGGAAGGCGGAGTGCAAGCGCGCCCTCCAGGAGGAGCTGGGCCTTGAGCAGGACCCTGAGCGTCCGCTCGTCGCGATGGTAGGCCGCCTCACGGAGCAGAAGGGCATCGGCCTTGTCCGCTACGTGATGGACTACCTGATGAGCCGCGGCATCCAGATGGCAATCCTCGGAACCGGCGACAAGGATCTCGAGGATGCCTTCAAGTACTTCGACTGGAAGTACGGCGACCAGCTCTGCGCACGCATCACGTTCGACAGCGCGCTCAGCCATCGCATGTATGCCGGTGCCGACCTCTTCCTGATGCCGTCGGAGTTCGAGCCGTGCGGCCTCTCACAGATGATCGCCATGCGCTACGGCACCCTGCCGGTCGTCCGCGAGACGGGTGGCCTGAAGGATACCGTCATCCCCTACAACCAGTACACAGGCGAGGGGACGGGCTTCAGCTTCGCGAACATCAACGCCGACGAGATGACGAACGCCCTCATGACAGGGTGCGAGGTCTTCTGGACCGACAAGGAGGCGTGGAAGCAGCTGCAGCAGCAGGCGATGTCCCAAGACTTCAGCTGGAAGCGTGCAGCAAATGACTACCTCGACCTCTACCATACGCTCCATCCCGAGGTGCAGCGCTACAACAAGCGCCGCGACTAGGGGCGGAAAACAGAGCGAATCATGGCGCTGCCGGAGACGGCGGCGCCATTCTTATGACGGTACATGGATGGACATGGTTGGGCAGCCGTGTCGGATTGCAGATGCTTCAAAATCTGGAGATTTGCAGGCAGAAGGCGTGTTCTGGCACGTATGGGGGCATGCAGGCACGATTCGGCCACGTTAATCTCTCAAGTTAAACGGCCTTTCGGAGCGAAATCTGCGGATGAGACCTGTATCATGGTTACACCCTGAAAGCGCTTCGCTACAACAAGCGTTGATTACGAGACAGGGTGGAGAGACAGGTTTATCTTGCGCGCGTTACATATCTCATCGGAGAGCACCTATCGCAGGCCTTTTGGCGCTGCCCCCGCAGGAAGCACCATCGAGCTTTCACTGGATGTCTGGGACGATCCTGAAGCGACGGCAGAGATTCGCACCTGGATCGACCCCGATGGGGAGACCCTCTATCCGATGACGGGGACTCCCGAGGACGACCACGTGCATTTCACGGGCTCCTTCACCGTGAAGGACCCTTCCATCGTCTGGTATTACTTCAAGATCCATGGCTCCGATGGCAGCGTCAGCTACTACGGCACACTGAATGGCGCCACCTCGGGCGAGGGCGCGCTCTTCGAGTATGAGCCCTCGAGCTGGCAGATCTCGGTCTACCTGACCCGCGATGTCCTGCCTGAGTGGTACAAGAAGGGCATCGTCTACCAGATCTTCCCGGACCGCTTCCATCGCGGCAAGGACTGGGAGGAGCGGGCCGAGAAGGCGCTCACCACCCACAAGAACGGCCCCGAGCGCCGCATCGTGGAGGACTGGTACCAGCCGCCCCGCTACCAGCGTGACGGAGAAGGCCGCATCCAGGCCTGGGACTTCTACGGCGGCACCCTCGAGGGCATCGAGGAGAAGCTCGACTATCTGGAGGCCCTGGGCGTCACCATCCTCTATATCAACCCGATCTTCGAGGCAGCTTCCAACCACCGCTATGACACGGGCGACTACATGGTGGTCGATCCGATGCTCGGCGACGACGAGGCATTCTCCGAGCTCTGCCGCAAGGCGGCCGAGCACGGCATGTCCGTGATGCTTGACGGCGTCTTCAACCACACGGGCTGCGACTCGAAGTACTTCAACAAGTATGGCAACTATCCCGATGTGGGCGCCTTCCAGAGCGAGGACTCCCCGTACCGCGACTGGTACAAGTTCGGCGACGACGGCGAGTATGCTGCCTGGTGGGGTGTCGACGACCTGCCGGATGTGCGTGCCGACAATCCTGAATACCATGACTACATCTGCGGCAAGGACGGCGTGATCCGCCACTGGATGCGCCTCGGCGCCCGTGGCTGGCGCCTCGATGTGGCCGATGAGCTCCCCGAGCCTTTCATCCGTGACATCAACACTGCTGCCCGTGCCGAGAAGGCGGATGCCGCCATCATCGGCGAGGTCTGGGAGGATGCCTCCAACAAGATCTCCTACGGCGAGCCGAGGCACTATCTCCTCGGCGGCGAGCTCGATTCCGCGATGAACTATCCGTTCCGTGGTGCCGTCCTCGATTTCCTGCTGAACAAGGAGGATGCACATGTGACGGCGCAGCGCTTCGAGCAGCTCTATGAGAACTATCCGCATGAGGCATTCTATTCTGCCCTGAACCTTCTGGGCTCCCATGACAGGAGCCGCATCCTGACGCTTCTGGGCGGCGGCCCCGACCCTGATACGATGTCCGATGCGCAGAAAGCTGCCTTCCGCCTGAACGACGGTCAGCGCGGCCTTGCAAAGGGACGTCTCTGGGATGCAGCGCTGCTGCAGATGACGATGCCAGGGGTGCCGAGCATCTACTACGGCGACGAGGCCGGCTGCGAAGGCTACACCGACCCCTACAACCGCGAGCCTTTCCCGTGGGGCCGCGAGGACAAGGACTGCTTCAACATCTATCGCAACGCGATTGCCATCAGGAAGTCGCTGCCGGTGCTTGTGGATGGCGATTTCAAGCCGTTTGCCGTGAACGACGATGTCTTCGGATTCACACGCTCTGACGGCGAGACGACCGTGATGGTGCTCGTGAATGGTAGCCTCAAGACCCGCCATGAGTTCGGCGTGCCGATGATGGACGAGACTGTGGACGATATCGTGAGCGGGCAGGATCTCGAAGTGGTGGACGGGAAGGTCCAGGTCGGCCTCTGGCCGCTCGGCACCTCGGTCCTCTACTTCCACAAGGAGCATATGCTCGAGAAGCCGCTCGAGCCCGGCATGGGCGTCCTCTGTCACATCACGTCGCTTCCGAATGGCGGCCGTCCCGGCACCATGGGCAAGCCTGCCTATGATTTCGTGGACTACCTTGCCGCAGGCCACCAGCGCTACTGGCAGATTCTGCCAGTCAACCCCTGCGACGACCATGGCAGCCCCTATGCAGGCCTTTCCGCCTTCGCTGGCAACACGCTTTTGATCGAGGGGACAAAGGAGGAGGTGCTTGCCGAGGCCCGTGCCATCAAGGATACGGACAAGGGCTATCTTGCCTTCTGCAAGAAGGAGGCAGCTTGGCTCGAGCCCTATGCCATCTTCCGTGCCATCAAGCACCTGCAGAAGGAAGACTGCTGGCAGACCTGGCCTGAGAAGTACCGCGACTACTCGCCGGAGCTTGCGAAGGACAAGGACCTTGTCGATCTCATCTCCTACCATAAGAAGCGCCAGTACCTCTTCGACCGCGAGTGGAAGGCCCTGAAGGAGTACGCCCACAAGAAGGGCATCTCGCTCATCGGCGACATGCCGATGTATGTCTCTGCCGACTCCTCCGATGTCTGGTGCCACAAGGACTTCTTCATGCTCGACGGCGAGGGCAATCCAGCCACGGTGGCAGGCTGCCCGCCCGATCAGTTCGCGGCCGATGGCCAGATCTGGGGCAACCCGGTCTACAACTGGAAGCGCATGGAGGAGACTGGCTACAGCTGGTGGATGCAGCGCTTCAATCGCGCCTGCGAGCTCTACGACTACGTGCGCCTCGACCATTTCCTGGGCTTCTCGTCCTACTTCGGCATCCCTGCCGGAAAGACCGGACGCGACGGCCTCTGGCACTTCGGTCCGGGCACGCGTCTCTTCAAGCAGGTCTATGAGAAGCATGGCGCCCTGCCCTTCATCGCAGAGGACCTGGGCTCGATCACGCCTGCCGTGCATGCGCTTGCGGTCAGCTGCGGCTTCCCGGGCCTCGATATCATCCAGTTCAACGACGGCGATGTGCGCCAGGGCTATAAGCCAGTGCACAACAAGATCGCCTGCTCGGGCACCCATGACAACCAGACGCTTCTGGGCTGGGTCAAGAGCCGCTTCGGCGAGGACGGGGCAGAGGAGCTCGCAGAGAAGCTGCTCGAGAGCGTGCTTGCCTCTGACGCGAAGGTCGCGATCGTGCCACTCCAGGACATCCTCGGGCTCGACGATACGGCCCGCATGAACGTGCCGGGCAAGGCCGATGGCAACTGGACATGGCAGGCAGACGCAGAAGACATCGAGGCATCGCTTCCGCATCTTGCGGAGCTTGCCGAGAAGAGCGGACGCGCCACCGAGGCATAGGGCCAGATGCAGCAAAGACAGTGATTTTGAGGGCGGAGCCGGAGTGAAGACCATCCGGCTCCGCCCTCTGCTATCGTGGACTGGTCGATGTTTTATGCCTGTCCGTGGCTGGACCCGGCAGGATCTGGATATGAGGTACCTCTCACATGTTTATCAACAGAGTTGCAGCGAAGCTCCTTGCTGCGCCTGAAATGGTCGAAGCCCTCCATGAATACGATGGCGGGAGGGATGTGACCTTGGCGGTCGCGCAGAGCGCCCGCCCGCTTGTGCTGGCCTCGCTCTGGACCCGCGATCCGAGGCCTTGCCTGCTCATTGTGGCAGGCGAGGAGGCCGCGGATCGCACGGCCCGCACCCTTGCTGCCTGGATCGGGATGGAGCATGTCGGCCGCTATCCGGCACGGAAGGACCTGCCATGGAGCGACCGGGACTTCGATGATGCGACGGTGGGTGCACGCTGCCATGCAATCGAGCGCCTGGCGACAGGCGAGCCCTGCATCATCGTCGCAGGTGCAGGAGCGCTCCTGCGCCGTGTGCCACCCAAGGGGACGGGATACTTCGCCTCGAGCACCTTCACGGTGGGCGATGAGGCGGACTTCGAGGATGTGCCGAAGCTCCTTGTCGGCATGGGATACACCTCCAAGGAGGCAGCCGATGCCCCAGGCTCCTTCTGGGCGCATGGGGACTCGGTCGATGTCTTCCCGGCGCAGGCGACGAGCCCGGTGCGCATCGAATTCTTCGGCGACGAGATCGACCGCATCCGCCGCATGGTGCCCTCGACGGGCCAGACCATCGGCGAGCTCGATGAGGTGCGGATCGGCCCCTGCCGCGAGATGGCTCTGAACGAGGGGCGGCTTGCGCGCGTGCGCAAGGCCCTCTTCAAGCCTGCCCAGGAGGATAGCCAGGTGGCAGAGGACCTGGAGCTCCTGGAGCAGTCCTCGGAAGCGCCGCATCTGGAGCGCTACATGCCGCTCCTCTATGGAGGGAGCGCCTCGCCCCTGGAGCACATCTCGAAGGATGCCCTTGTCGTCCTGGCTGAGCCCCGTGCCCTCTTCGATGACTGCCAGCATGCCACGGATGATATCGAGGCAGCGGCCACGAATGCCCGCCAGTCCACGAAGGGCCTCTATACGCCGCCCAGGAGCCTCGACTTCGGCAAGCAGCAGCGGCTCTCCTTCGCAAGCATCCTGCGGCAGGGGGCGACGCTTACGGCCACCCTCAAGGTTCGCCAGCCCAATGTAGCAGGGTCGGACACGAAGCTCGTGGGCGCCGTGCGCCAGATGCTGAACGACAACATGTCCGTGGTCTTCGCGGTCCCCGACAGGGGTGCCCGCGAAGCCTTGGAGCTCACCTTCACGGATGAGGGCATCCCCTTCGTCGAGTCTTTGGGTTCCGCTCCGGAAAACCGCATCCCCGTCACCGATCCTGAGGCTGAGCGCCATATCGAGCCGCTCGCGAAGGGGAAGGTCACCTTCTTCGATGCGCCGGTGCCAGCAGGCATCACGGTGCCGACAGCAGGGCTCGGGGTGCTTTCGGTCTCCGACCTCACGGCGAGGATGGCAAAGCACCACCATAGGGTGCGCCGGGTCGATCCGACGAGCGTCACCTTCCCGTTCAAGCCGGGCGACTACGTCGTCCATGCGACCCACGGCATCGCCCTCTTCAGCCAGATCGTGCGCCAGGAAGTGGCAGGGCGCATGCGCGACTACTTCCTGCTCGAATATGCAGGAGGGGACAAGCTCTATGTGCCGCTCGAGCAGGTGGACCGCATCACCCGCTACGTCGGGCCTGATGGAGAGGCGCCGCGCCTCACCCGCCTCAACACCGCCGACTGGTCCCGTGCGACCGGCAAGGCGCGCAGGAGCGCCAAGAAGCTTGCCTTCGACCTTGTCGACCTCTATACCCGCCGTGCAAGCGTGGCAGGATTCGCCTTCCCGCCCGATACGCCCGAGCAGGACGAGATGGAGGCGAGCTTCCCGTATCCCTTGACCCCTGACCAGGCCTCTGCCCTTGCTGACATCAAGGCCGACATGGAGTCTCCGAAGCCGATGGACCGGCTGCTCTGCGGCGACGTGGGCTTCGGCAAGACCGAGATCGCCCTGCGCGCCGCCTTCAAGTGCTGCTCGTCGAAGCAGGTCATGGTGCTCTGCCCCACGACCATTCTGGCAGAGCAGCACTACCAGACCTTCTTCAACCGCTTCACGCCCTTCGGGCTCGATGTGCGGGTGCTTTCCCGCTTCGTCACCCCGGCAAAGCAGCGCCGCGCCCTTGAGGGCTTCGCCGATGGGTCAGTCGATGTCCTGATCGGCACGCACCGGCTCCTCTCGAACGATGTCAATCCCCACGACCTCGGCCTCGTCGTAATCGACGAGGAGCAGCGCTTCGGCGTCCAGGCGAAAGAGCAGCTCAAGAACATGCGCGAGCAGGTCGATGTGCTGACGCTCTCCGCCACGCCGATCCCGAGGACGATGCAGATGGCGATGAGCGGCGTGCGCGACATGTCGCTCATCATGACGCCACCGCCAGGGAGGCTCCCGGTGAAGGTCACCGTGAAGGAATGGGATCCCGATACGGTGAGCGCCGCGATCCGCTTCGAGCTTGCCCGCAAGGGCCAGGTCTATTACGTGAGCAACCGCGTGCAGACCATCGACGATGCGGTGGAGCGCGTGCAGGAGGCAGCCCCTGAGGCCCGCATCGGCGTCGCCCACGGCAAGATGAGCTCGCGTGAGGTCGAGGATGTGATGATGCGCTTCGCGGAGCATGAGATCGATGTCCTCGTCGCGACCACGATCATCGAGTCCGGCATCGACAACCCCCATACGAACACCCTCATCATCGAGGACTCCCAGCGCCTGGGACTGGCCCAGCTCTACCAGCTGAAGGGACGCGTTGGCAGGGGCCGCACCCAGGCCTTCGCCTACTTCATGTTCCCGGCAGAGCAGCCCCTGACACCAGAGGCCTTGGACCGCCTTACGGCCATCAACGAATATCAGGAGCTCGGCAGCGGCATGAGGATCGCGATGCGCGACCTCGAGATCCGTGGCGCCGGCTCGCTCGTCGGGGCAGAGCAGCATGGCAACCTCTCGAGCGTCGGCTTCGACCTCTTCACCCAGATGCTCGGCGAGGCCGTGAGCGAGGCGAGGGGCGAGGCTGCCCAGACGGAGCTCCCGGAGGTCACGATCAACCTCTCTGCTGACTTCTATCTGGCAGAGGAATACCTGCCTGAGGTGGACAAGCGCGTCCTCGTCTATCGCCAGCTTGCATCGGCCACCGAGCTTGCCGATGTGGACCGGATCCAGAAGGAGTGCGAGGAGAATTATGGGGCGCTGCCGCTTGCCGGCAAGAACCTCTTCGACCGTGCCCGCATCCGCATCCGCTGCCAGCGCATGGGCATAAGCTCGGTGTCGCTCGTCCAGGGGCGCCTGGTCTATCAGGGGATCGAGGTGCCAAGGAAGCTTGCCCTGCGCTTCAAGGAGCGCCGCGCCTTCTACTATCCGAAGACGAAGCAGCTCAAGTATCCCTTCCACAAGGGGGCAGAGGACCTCGTGCCTGCTGCTCTGGGCGTCCTCGAAGAGGTCGGCGGCGGCGAGGACGAGACTGACGAATAAGGCCGCATCGCGAGGAGGCTGCATCATGTGGTGCAGCCTCCTGCCGTCTGCCGCCCTTCTTATCCAGACTGTAGAAAGAATGCGCACCCCGCAAGGAGGAAGGCTCATTCTGGTATAAAAAGGAAAGAGGCGTCGGCGGATGTGATACGCTATGTAGTCCGCTACGTTCGACCAGGCTGTGAACGAACCAACTTCAAACGAAACAGGCAGCTATGAGTCTAGATGGAGATACGCACGCCATGAACATGGGCAGCTTTGCCCGGCTGGGCTGGGACAAGGACAGAACTGGGTCCCTGCCGCGTCTCAGGCGTGATTCCGCAAGCACAGCTCCTGCCACCGGTGCGGTGGCTGGATGGAGGCCCGCCGTCTTCGTGGGCCCCAATTCCCGTGGTGTCCGGCTCTCGGGCGATGGGGATGCCTTCAGCAAGATCGGCAATGACCGGCTCCGCCAGTCCCGGACAAGGAGGGCTGCAGCATCTGCACAGGCAGCCCCAACGGCTGCATCTGCCTCCCGGGCAGAGGAGACCCGCTCCCGCCGCTCCGCACGCGAATCGATGCCCTCCAGCCTCGACCCGACGACCGCTGCAGTGGAGGAGCGCCGCCGTGCCCGCCAGCGCCGCCGCGAGGGGATTGTGGATGGGCCTGAAGGGATGCCGGCCGCTGCGGCTGGGGTGGCCAACAAGGCAGAGGCCAAGGCTGCCAAGACAGGTGTCCTCGGAAGCCACAAGGGTCTCGTGATCCTGGCTGCCATCGCATTGATCCTGATCTCCTTCTATGGACCCGTGCGTGAATGGTATGTGAGCCAGCGCCGCGCCCAGGACCTCCAGGTCCAGTACGACCAGCTGAATGCCGCAAATGGCACCCTCCAAGGCGAAGTCGATGCCCTGCAGACGAAGGAAGGCATCGAGGATGCCGCCCGGGCGCAGGGCTATGTGGAGCAGGGCGAGACCGCTGTCACGATCGTCAATGGCCCTGATACGGATGGCACCGACAGCACGGCCGATTCGGTCTCTGGCACGATCTCGGGCCAGCAGGATGCCCATGCGGATACCGATGCCCTGACCGATTTCCTGGATGGGTTCTTCCAGTACAGCTCAGACAACAACTGAAGAAGGCGCTGATGGGCAAAGTCGCTGTCATCGATATCGGCACCGTCACGGCACGCCTGGCGGTCGTCGGGCAGGAGCCGGGCCAGCCGATGGAACAGCTCAAGAAGATCTCGACGATCTGCAACATGGGGGAGGGGGCAGCCGAGTCCGGCAGGCTCGCGCCTGCAGCGATCGAGCGGGTGGTCTCCTGCGTATCGGGCTATGTGGCCACGGCACGCGAGATGGGCGCTGAGGCATGCGCCTGCACGCTCACAAGCGCTGCCCGCGACGCAGAGAACTCTGAGGACCTGCTAGGCCCCCTCAAGGCCTTGGGACTTGCCCCGACCGTCATCCCCGGCACGACCGAAGGCTCGCTTGCGCTTCTGGGTGTCGCCCAGGACTTCCCTGACCGTGAGGTCATCGTCGCCGATTCCGGTGGCGGTTCGACCGAGCTCACGAAGGGCGCCCTCCGCCATGGCAGGCTCGAGGTGGACTATGTCCGCTCGCTCAATGTCGGCTGCCGCCGCCTGACAGAGCTCTTCCTCTCGAAGGACAATCCCCCGAAGCCCGAAGCGATCGCAGAGGCCCGTGCCTTCTGCGATGGACCGTTCCGGGAGGCTGCTGCAGAGGCTGCCGAGAAAGGCCCTCAGGCCGAGGTCCTCGTGCTTGTCGGCGGCACTGCCACCTCGCTGGTCGCGATGGATGCCGAGCTCGACCCTTATGACTCTGCCTATGTGCACCTGCATGAGCTCGCGCGCTCGACCGTCGAGTGCCTGGTCGAAAAGCTTGCCGGCATGCCCCAGGAGGAGCGTGCCCATCTGAAGGGCCTCCAGGCCAAGCGTGCTCCTGTCATCCTCGGCGGCACTGTCGCGATTGCAGAAGTGATGGAGTGCTGCGGCTTCGACGTGGCTACCGTGAGCGAGCATGACCTGCTCACAGGGCTCTCGCTTGCCACAAGCGCTGCCTGGCTCGGCGAGCGCGATCCGCTTCCCTGGAAGCCCGAGGTCAAGGCGCTCTGAGAGCCTTCCAGCTGGCTGCAGACAGCTTGCGGCAAGTTGCGGTACCCTTGTGTGGCAGATGTGGGGGCGTGGCGGAATTGGCAGACGCAGCGGACTTAAAATCCGCCGCCGCAAGGCTTGCGGGTTCGAACCCCGCCGCCCCTACCAGCATTTCATGCTTGATAGAGCTTTGTGTACGCCCTGGGGTGACTCCCGGGGCGTTTTGCCGTCCGCAGAGGAGATAGTGCGCAGTTGCGCCCTTCTCTGGCAAACGGAGGGCCAGAGGATTATCATTGCTCTGCAAAGTTGTACAGAACCTGTCCTGTCTTCAAGTTGTCTTCTCTTTCTAGGACAGCCAAACAGAAGGAAGTGTTCGCGTGGTGGCTAAGAACATGGTGGGGCAGGTCGCAGAAGCCTTCCCCATACCGACGCCCGCAGGAACGAGGCAGATCCCGAAAGGGATCGCATCCTCTCCGGCGCAGACGGCGGCAGGCACCACCTTGAAGCAATCCGGCGAGAGCCAGCTCCTCCATGAGCTGCTCGCGAAGGTCCTGAAGGACCATATCATCTCCGGCAGCTGGCCGGCAGGATCGCGCATCATGAGCGAGCATGCGCTGATGGAGCGCTATGGGGTGTCGCGGGGCACCGTGCGCCGTGCCATCGGCATCCTCGTGAATGAAGGGCTCCTCGTCCAGCGCAAGGGAAAGGGGACCTTCGTCACGAAGGCTGGCATGTCCCATCCGGGAGGTGCCCGCCCGCTCTCCTTTGCCCACGCCCTGGCTGAACAGGGGCTGAGCTTCACGACGCAGGTGCTCACCCAGGAGATCCATCCTGCCCCTGCTGATGTGGCGCAGGAGCTTGGGCTTGCTGCGGGCTCTCCTGTCATGTTCATGCGTCGCGTGAGGAGCGTCGAAGGACGTCCTGTCGTCTGCCAGGAGAGCTGGTCCAACCTCGAGGCCTGCCCGGGGCTCGCGGATGCCGATTTCATGCAGGAATCCCTCTTCGATGCGGTGGAGCGCTGCTCAGGGCACACGATCGCGACCTCGAACATGAGGAGCTCGGCCAGGATGGCAGGAGAGGAGCATGGATCCTATCTTTCGATCGATTCATCCGCTCCGGTGCTCCTGCTGGAGCAGACCATCAGCCTCGACAACCATGTGCCCATCGAGTGGAGCCTCACCTGGCTGCGCTCCGACCAGAGCCTCATGGGCGTCGCCTCCCAGGACGAGATGAGGACGCCTGTGCAGGCACCTGTCGTGCCGATGCCGGTGCCTGATGAGGAGACGCATCTGGATCCTGGGACAATGCAGCGGCTCGAGCTCGATGCCTGCGACATACGCGAATCCGTCATCTCCTACGCCGAGCGCTATGAGGGGATGCCCTTCCATTTTGGTGGCGCCCTTTCATCGGCAGAGATTCTCGCGACGCTCTTCGGCTATGTGATGCATACCGGCAAGGACGGCACGCCCTGGGAGGAGCGCGACCGCTTCGTCCTCTCGAAGGCCCATGCGGCGATAGCGCTCTATCCTGCCCTCCTGAAAGCGCATCTGGTCTCCCAAGAGGACATCGACCGGGGCCTCTTCGGGCCGGATGCCGTGCTCTTCAAGCATCCCAGAAGAGATCCTGCGCGTGGTCTCGAGACCTCAGGTGGCTCGCTCGGCATGGGCCTTGGCTATGCGGCAGGGCTTGCCCTGGCGCTCCGGCGCAAGAAGCTCTCCTCCCGGGTCTTCTGCCTCGTGGGGGATGGGGAATGCAACGAGGGGAGCACCTGGGAGGCAGCGGCCTTCGCCGGCCACAACAAGCTGGGCGCCCTCACGGTGATCGTCGATGCGAATGGCATGCAGCTCGATGGGCCGACCTCGGAGATCCTCGATACGGCACCGCTTGGCCAGAAGTTCGCGGCCTTCGGCTTCGAGACCGTCGAGGTCGATGGGCACAGCGTCGAGGCGCTTGCCCGTGCCCTCTCCGCTCCCCATCGCCTGCCTAGGGCCGTGATCGCCCATACGACGAAGGGGAAGGGTCTCTCGTTCGCTGCCGGCAATGTGGCCTGGCACGACCACAAGCTGGAGCGTGGGCTCTGGGATACGGCAAAGGCCGAGATCGAGCAGGAGCGGGAGGCGATCATCAATGGCTGAGCCTCTCTTCATAGATGCAGGCCAGGCACTCAGCCTCGATAAGCTGGATTCCCGCCAGGTCTTCGGCCAGGTGATGGAGAAGCTGGCAGAGCGCTATCCGCTCCTGAGCGTCGTCGTCTCTGACTATGGGCGCAGGCTTGCGCTCGACAAGGTGAAAGAGCAGCATCCTGATGTGGTGGTGCAGTGCGGCATAGCAGAGCAGAACCAGATCGAGGTCGCCTCTGCCTTGGCGAATGAGGGAGGCCCGGTCTTTGCGGTCTCCTATTCGCCTTTCATCACGGCCCGTGTCCTGGACCAGATCAGGGTCAACCTCGGCATGATGGGAAGCCCGGTCATTCTCGTGGGGCTTGGCGCAGGATACGCGGTCGGCGAGCTCGGGGCAAGCCATATGGGGCTCGAGGACATCGCAGACCTGCGTGCCATACCAGGGATGACAGTCGTGTCGCCCCGGGACAATGCCGAGCTTGCGCTCGTGCTCGAAGAGCTTGCAGCAGACCCGCGCCCTGCCTATGTGCGCGTGACGACAGGGCCCGCCTCGGAGCTTGCCTGCCAAGGAGGGGTCCGCTCAGGCTTGGGACGAGGACAGATTCTGCAGGAGGCAGAAGGGGAGGCTCCTGTTGCCCTCATAGCCACCGGGACCCTCTGCACGCAGGCACTCGAAGCGGCCCGCATCCTCAAGGCCGAAGGCACCGATTGCCTCGTGGCTGAACTGGCGACGATCAAGCCGCTCGACGAGGGCTTCCTGGAGGGGCTCCGCGGCTGCCCTATCTGGGTCTCCATCGAGGAGCATTCCTGCATAGGAGGGCTTGGCGGCGCGTTGGCGGAGCATATCGCAGGACGTGCAGCATCGCCCGCTCTTATACGCTGTGCCGCTCCTGATGCCTATCTCGAGGCAGATGTGCAGCAGGAGCTCAGGCATCGCGCTGGGCTCGATGCAGAAGGGATTGCTGCAACGGTCAGGAAGGCGCTCGGCCGCCTCTAGCCCTTTGTGCAGATGGGGCGTCGTCTGGGATAGCGGAGCTTTTCGGTGCGCCTATGGGTATGGGCTGGAGGTAAGGGTTGAGCGTCTTGCGTGACATCGAGAGCCGTATTCCGGGGACAGCCGACGATGGATATATGACCCTCCTGAATAACGAGCTGGAGAACTGGTCCGCTGAGGATAGGTCCCTGTTCGTTAACGAGTCGAAATTCGCCCTTGGACTTTACCATGAGTACGGGGAGAAGGCTGGCGATCCCACCCTCTGTGAGCAGAAGGTCATGGAGCGCTTCGCCGAAGAGGAGGCCGCGCGAAAGCGAGCTGGGGGTGCGCATTGAGCGTCTTGCATGAGGTGGAAGAGCAGATGGCCAAGCTGCCGGAAGACGATGATGGGTTTCTGTTCGACGGGATACTCGATGCTCTCTCCGATTACGACGCGCGTCTCTATCACGAGGAGGTCAAGTACGCCCTGGACCTCCAGAGAGATTTTGGGAAGGAACCAGATTTCGAAGAGCAACTGGAGTAGAAGATAATGGAACGCTTCGCCGCCGATGAGGCTGCGCGCTCCTAGCCGGTCCAAGGGCCTAGCCAAGCTTCAGCTCCTGTTTTCGTGCACCTTTCTTTCGACTGCATGCGATGGTGCAATACCATGGCTGTAACAGGATGCACGCCAAAGAGCGTATGGAGGAGCGCGGCATGGCGTAAGGGCGGATCGACGAGGCGATGCGAAACCTGTTCAAATCGTTCGAGCAACGGCCGATGCTGAGCAAAGGACACAAAAGACGATTGGACATGGTGCGACTGGGGATTGAGCCCAATGGGCGAGGTGAGACTTGCAAGGAAATCCCGGCGACGTCAGCAAAAGACTAGCCACCATTTTTATAAGGGTCTAACGAAACGGAATCTTCAAGGGATGCTAGGCCTCTGTGAGACCCGCAGCATTGTCCACAGATATCGCAAACGGGTTGTGTGAGTCGACTGGTATCATCGCGGGAAGACTAAAACGTTCGCTGAAATCTGGAACCTCGGCGCCGATGACCGCACCGCGTCTATCGTACATCACGGTGATTCCTGACGGGGTATCCTCGATAGCGTGGCATGCGGACATATCCCCGTTTGGGTTGATCAGGACGTATAACATGTCGACCGCGCCTGCGTAGCTTGCGCTGCTCGCTGCGTACGTCCTCATTTTCCCTCCTCATCCTTCTTCCAGATGACCCCATACGAGCTGACGGTCTTCTGGTAGCGGCTCCAGGAAATCACCAAACCGTGTTCGAACCCATTCTTGAAGTCTACCACAGCCCTGGAATACCGATATTCCTCCTCTGGCTCCTCGCGGTAGTAGATTTCTCTTGTGCTGGAACTTACCGATTCGTCGATGCGCATCGGGTCCTCAATCACGATTTTCACATCGTCAGTGGAGAGGAATTCCGGTGGGACCAGGTGTTACCCAAGAGCCTCTCGTGCTCGCGCGACCGATTTAAGCATGGTCACCTCTCTGCCGAGCGGATCGGTAGTTGACCAGGCGACATCGAAAGGGTCAATGGAATTGTGCGGCTCTCTATGCTTCGGCGCCATCGGTTTCGACCTTCCAGGACTCCGTATGTTTGATGAGCATGTCGCGCAATGCCATCACGTCTTGTGGTGTCATATATACGCGAGCTGCGAGGATACCGCTTGCTGTGTCACCGTCCGCCGGCCTATCGACATCCACGAAGTTGAGCTGGACCATTCCGGTTGGCAGAGTAGCCGCCATCACGAGGTTTGCAAACACTCCCCTGCGCATTTCTGGGGAGGCGTCGACTGCTATCTCGTTCGTCCCCTGCCGTGAATCCTTCTGGTTCTCCATTTTGGTTTCCTGTCCCGATTCGCATTCCTACCTTACAACATCCTCATATGCTTGCCACCATACGACAGTTCCCAGCACCTCCACGGGCGGATCGTGCGGTCCCACCACTACATCCTCATAGCCTTCCTGCCAGGAGTCGGCTGAGAGGAGTACTGTGCCGCCGGAGCCCGCCATGTACACATGCACGAAGCTCCCATGTGCTTCGTCGCGTACGAGAACGGCATCTCCCGTCTCGGGTCGCATGTGTGGATCTATGCCAAGAGCTGCATTTTCGGGGAAGCGCCTGTTCATGCATGAGCCGATGCCATGCACGATGAAGAGGTCCGGGTGCCTTGACACCACGCCCTCAGGGACCTCAATCGTGGTATCTGCCCCCTGCTCGTTGCCTTGACCCATGCATGTGACGCCGATGGCCTTCATTGGCACGAGGACGGACGTGGCATGCGGATCGATATGATCCGGTCCATCTCCGTTCATCAGGTAGTCAGGGGTGGTGCCGAGAATTTCCGCAAGGCGCGTTAGCTTGTCGAGGCGCGGCTTTGAGCGCCCAGACTCCCATGCGCCAATCGCTCTATTCGTCAGGCCGAGCCCTTCTGCGAGTTGTGCTTGTGTGAGGCCGGCATCTTCTCTAAGCGCCTTGACCCTTGTTGAAAAATCCATAATGGCACCTCCATTTCCATTAATTATAAAATACAGAAATTTAATTGTACATATAAGAGAAATAAAATTACCCATTATTAAATCTGGACGCCGACGACCAGGCTCCTTCGGTTTCATGGAAAGCCGCGGACTATGGAAAGGGGCCTCATTGCTATATGCGGTATGGCAGGAGTCTGGCTGTGCGCGGGCTAGCCAGCGCAAAAGGGCCATGCGAATCGGATGGACAAGCGCACGTATCCAGTGGGGGAGCACCTGCACAGCGAAACAGACAGAACGCATTAGGTCTTCCAGGCATTTTTATGGAAGGCCTTATCGGTATTGGATTCAACATGCGAGGCTGCTGGCGTATCGGCTCTTGGGGTGTATGCATGGAAAAGGGCCTCGCCACGATGTGTGGCGAGGCCCTGCTGCATCAGATGGTGCCCCCAACGAGACTCGAACTCGTGTCGCCGCCTTGAAAGGGCGATGTCCTAACCGCTAGACGATGGGGACGTGCGGAGATTGATTATACCAGAGGGCTTTCCCTGTTGAGGCAGATGTTTTCAGGAATTCCGTGCTCCACGTGAATCCTACATGCTCCAGTCGAGGCCTTCCTCGTCGCAGAAGCGCTTGGCGCTCTCCACGAACCAGGACTGGCTCTCGCACCAGGAGATGAAATCGGGGGTGTCGGCCACGATGGGGTCTGCCTCGTGGACCGCGAGCATGGCCTCCTCGAAGCTCATCGGGGCATAGCTGGGACGGTCAGGGATGCAGATCTCCACATAGACTGGCTTCAGGAGCGCGTAGGCGCCACCACGCACGAGCGTGTCATAGCCCCTGAGGGCGCGCTTCGCTGCCGGCATGCGCCCAAGCTTGAAGAGCAGCAGAACCCTGCCCAGATGCCACCAGGAGTTGCCATGATGCTGCACCTGGCCTTCGAGCTCCTGGAACTTGTCCTCGTCCTCGAGGCGGGCTGCTGCAAGGGCAAGGCTGTTCCTGATGCCCAAGGGATCTGCAGGGGAGACCTGGAGGGCCTCCTCCCCCAGATGAAGGGCCATGCGGTAATGGGCGGTATCGACGCAGCTCCTGACGGTCGCAGCGCGGAGCCTCAGGCGGGGACGGAGATAGACATCGCTCCAGGCGTCCTGCACTGCTCCGTTCTCGGTCGGCACGTGGTCCAGAAGGTCTGCCAGCGGCCCCCGTTCCCTGCTCTCGGCATCCTCGAGGCGCATGAGGGCACCCAGGAGGGAGAGCGGGTCGAGATCCTTTGCCTGCTCCTCCATGAGGGCGGCGTCGAGACAGGAGGGGTCGAGCGATTCTGCCTCTCGGCAGGCTGCGATGAGGGCAGAGAGGCGCCGTGTGCGCTCCTGCATGAACTCATCATCTGAGCGCATATCATCGTCCTTCACCGAGGCATAGTAGCGCTCGAGGGCACTTGCCAGGATCTGGAAGGCCCGCTGGTCGTCCGTCACGATGAAGGAGGAGAGGTTCTCATGGACATCGCGCCTGAGCTCCTCGAAGGCGGGAGGCGTGAGGCCGCCCAGCCGCCGGGCCCGCTCACGTGCGCAGCGCTCCTCGAGCTCTTCGCGTGCCCTCATCGTCCATCACCCTTCTGGCCTTGGTGGCTGAGCGTTCCCCTGCGGCCGGTCTGCGCCTGGAGCGCGGGGACCTCCGATGCGATCCAGGAGGCGAGGGTGCCCCGCTCCTGGGAGTCGCGCCCTTCCTGCAGAAGGACGGCTGCTTCGGATACGGCGAGGATGAGCTCGTCTTCGGATCCCGTCTCGACCGGCAGGCGTGAATAGACCCCATCGGGCAATTCATGCTGCTGGATGAGGACTGTATCGGCCTCGGGGTAGCGCTCCAGGATATGGCGGAGGCCGACTCGCGCCTCATCGATGAAGCCAAGGCGGAAATCGATGCTGATGTTCGCGATATCGAGCCAGGCAGAGCGCGGTAGGCTCTCGTGCTGCACGTACTCGAGGAGGTCGGTGAAGCCGTTCGCATCCTCGAGCTTCGCAAGCGCATAGGCTGCTGTCAGGTGCGCCCCTGCCTCATCGGAGGGGTCGAGCCTGATCGCCTTCTTCGCGAACTCTATGCTCTGACGGTAATGGCCACAGATGAGGGCACGGTCCGCTTCTGCTGCGATCCAGCGCAGATAAGGGGCAAGGGCCAGCCGGCAGATGAGGCTGCGCTCCTCTTCGGAAGTGGCAGTCTTTGCCTCTTCGGCCATCTTCTCGCTCGTTGTCTTGGCCTCTGCCTCATGCTCCAGGAGATAGCGGTAGTAGCCCTCGAAGGTGTTCGACTGGGCAGCCGCCAGCATGCGCTGGGCATCCAGGTTGCCGCGGTCGAGCACGAGCGCTTCGGAGAGGAGCTTCTGTGCCTTCGTGACCAGGTCATCCACAGCATTGTCTGCAGCGAAGGGGAGGCGGTAGTCGATGATGAGGGCAGCTTCGGAGACGAGATGGAAGGCGCGGTCGGAATCCTTCTGGGGAAGGGAGTCGCGTTCCTTGGCATACCGGGTGCCGAAATCCTGGAGCTCGTGGGCTGCTTCGGAGACCGATGAGGAGGCTTCGCTCTGGCAGAAGCGAAGAACCATGTGCTCATAGTCTTCCTGGACCGGATCGAATGCCATCTCTACTCCTCCTTCCGCAGCGGCAGCCGTGTCTTGTGCCTGTATGGTACAGGAGTTTGGCGTGGCATGCGCGTGGGCACAGGGAAATAAGCCCTCAGATTCCTACGATATTCATCGACCGGAAAAGTGGACCGCCAACGGCTGGATTTCATCGGCAAACGGCGCAAAGTAAGCCAGAAAATGGACTGTTTCTGGACGAAAAGTAACAGACGCGTGAACTGGCCGTTACAACTAGAAAAAGGCATATATGTACAATTGATTGCAAAATTGTTGCATGAACGAATAAATCAAGTAAACAACAAAGTATTATGCATAAAAGAAGGCATCAATTACGTAAACGTGCAAATGTGAAGATGATTGGCCGCTTCGGACGACCTGAACGGCCTCTTGAAATCGGTGTATCGTGCGTCCTCACCTAGCGCCGAAGTACAGGAAAGGCCTGCTACGCGGCGTCCATCCTAAGGAGGTAAGAAGACATGAACGGCATCACGATCATCTTAGTAAGCGCGGTGGTCCTGATTATTGGCTACCTCGGGTATGGACGCTGGCTAGCAAAGACTTGGGGCGTCGACAAGGACGCTCTCACTCCTGCAGTCCGTATGGAGGACGGCAAGGACTTCTCTCCTGCATCGCGTTTCACCGTGTTTGCCCATCAGTTCTCTTCGATCTGCGGCGCAGGCCCCGTCCAGGGCACCATCGTCGCGATGGCATTCGGATGGGTCCCGGTCATGCTCTGGGTCCTCATCGGCGGCATCTTCTTCGGTGCCGTGCATGATTTCGGCGCCCTCTATGCTTCGATGAAGAACAACGGCAAGTCCCTGGCGCAGCTCATTGAGAAGTACATCGGCAAGACCGGCAGGCGCCTGTTCCTGATCTTCAGCTGGCTCTTCTGCCTGATCGTCATCGCCGCCTTCACCTCGATGGTGGCAAGCACCTTCAAGATGGTCGCAGCTGACGGCGGCGGCGTCGACGTCGCGAAGTCCTACTACGGCGCAGCTGCAGGCACCATCTCGCTGCTCTTCACCTTCGTCGCGATCGCCTTTGGCTGGGCCTGCCGCAAGTGGAACCTCAAGGGCCTCGCCCAGTTCCTCGTCGCCTGCGCCCTCATCGTCGTCATGTTCGCTGTCGGCATGCAGTTCCCGCTCTACCTCGACACCAACGGCTGGATTGCTGTGACCATGGCATACCTCGTGTTCGCGGCAGCCATGCCGATCCAGAAGCTCAAGCAGCCGCGCGACTACCTCACCACCATCATGATGGTCGCCATGATCGTCGCTGCCGTGCTCGGCATCTTCGCCCTCGGTGCCAACGGCCAGGCCGAGATGACGGCCCCTGCCTTCGCTGGCTTCGCGAACGCGAGCGGCCAGTTCCTGTTCCCGGTGCTGTTCGTCTCCGTCGCCTGCGGCGCCCTCTCCGGCTTCCATTCGCTCGTCTCTTCCGGCACCTCCTCCAAGCAGGTCGCCAATGAGACCGATGCGCTTCCTGTCGGCTATGGCGCCATGGCGCTCGAGTCCTTCGTCGGCATGCTCGCTGTCGTCATCGCAGCCATCATGTTCAAGGACATGAACACCTCCAACGCAACACCGTTCCAGATCTTCGCCGGCGGCGTCGCCAAGGGCGTCGAGCTCATGGGCGTCAACGCCACGATCGCCACCGTGTTCATGACGATGTGCGTGTCCGCACTGGCCCTCACCTCCCTTGATGCTGTCGCCCGTATTGCCCGCGTCTCGCTGCAGGAGTTCTTCGCGAAGACCAACGATGCCCGCGCCGTCTCCACTGAGCACACCGGTGCCATGAAGGTCGTCGGCAACCCCTGGTTCGCCACGGTCGTGACGCTCCTCGGCGGCCTCTCCCTCACCTTCGGCGGCTACCTCAACATCTGGCCGCTCTTCGGCGCCTCCAACCAGCTGCTCGGCGGCATGACGATGATCACGATCGCCGTCTTCTGCAAGGTCACGGGCCGCAAGGGCTGGATGCTCTACGTGCCGGTCGCCTTCCTGCTCTGCTGCACCTTCACCTCCCTGGTCCAGTCGCTGATCGGCTGCGTCACTGCCATCGCCACCTATGGCCTCTTCGGCACGACCGCAGCAGGCGCCTCGGTGCTCGCGACCTCGGGCATCCAGCTCGTCTTCGCCGTCCTCCTGGTCGTCCTCGGCGTCATCGTCGCCTACAACTGCCTGAAGGAGTTCTTCACGACGAAGCCCGGCTCCATGCCGGACGAGGAGCCCGAGTGGTCCGAGCTTGGCCGCAAGAAGTTTGAAGAGGCCCAGAAGACCCCGGCTGTCGACGCCAAGAAGAAGGTCACTGCCTAATCTCTGGCTCATAGCCAATGCATCGATGCACCCGTTCCATTCGGAGCGGGTGCATTTTTATTGGTGCCCAATCCATTTTCATGCGGAGAATGCAGATGGCTTCCTTCTTGTCAACAGCCGTCACCGACGAATATCGACCATTTACCCAAAAGATGAATGCCTCGGTATATTTCAAGTTCGGCGGGATACGTACTTATTTTGGTGGGCTTGGCAGGCTTTGCGCCGGCCGGGCACGCTGTGCGCAAGGGGCGTCAGGGAAGGACGCCTACAGCGCTTTTCCGCTGTTTAGACTGGCAGCGGCAGACCGAAAGGATGGAAACACAATGGGTCGTTTTACCAATCCGCGTGACGTCTACTTTGGAGAGGGCGCTCGCCACGAGGTGAAGAACCTCAAGGGCCACAAGGCAATCATCGTCTCCGGCGGCCACAGCATGCGCCGCGGCGGCTTCCTCCAGGATGTCCAGAAGGATCTCGAGGACGCTGGCTTCGAGGTCAAGCTGTTCGAGGGCGTCGAGTCCGATCCTTCCGTCGAGACCGTCGAGAAGGGCGCGCAGGTCATGCGCGAGTTCCAGCCTGACTGGATCGTCGCAATCGGCGGCGGCTCCCCGATCGATGCTGCAAAGGCCATGTGGGTCTTCTACGAGTATCCTGACGAGACCTGGGAGCACATCATCCAGCCGTTCAGCTTCCCTGAGCTCCGCCACAAGGCCCATTTCTGCGCCATCTCCTCTACGTCCGGCACCGGCACCGAGGTGACGGCCTTCTCCGTCATCACCAACTATCAGCAGGGCATCAAGTACCCGCTTGCTGACTTCAACATCACGCCGGATGTCGCAATCGTCGACCCTGAGCTCACCTACAGCATGCCTGCGAAGCTCTGCGCCCACACCGGCATGGATGCCCTGACCCACTGCCTCGAGGCCTATGTCTCCACCGCAGCCTCCATGTTCACCGATGCAAACGCCCTCCACGGCATCCGCGAGATCACCGAGTGGCTGCCCAAGTCCTACACGGGTGACCATGAGGCACGCGAGCACATGCATGAGGCACAGTGCATCGCTGGCATCGCCTTCTCTTCGGGCCTTCTCGGCATCGTCCACTCCATGGCTCACAAGACCGGCGCTGCCTTCTCCGGTGGCCACATCATCCACGGCTGCGCAAACGCCATGTACCTCGGCAAGGCCATCGAGTGGAACTCCCGTGACTCCCGCGCAAACGAGCGCTACGCCTACGTCGCAAAGGAGATCCTGCATCTCCCGGGTGAGACGAACGATCAGCTCGTCGCCAACCTTGTCCAGTACATCCGTGGCATGAACGACAAGCTGAACATCCCGCAGTCCATCAACAACTACGCTGTGGGCGGCATCAAGGCCGACGATAACGACCAGCCGGTAATGGTGTCCGAGAAGGAGTTCCTCGAGAAGCTCCCGACCATCGCTGCCAACGCCGCTCTCGACGCCTGCACGCCCGAGAACCCGCGCGAGACCAAGCCGGAGAACTTCGAGGCCATCCTCAAGTGCTGCTACTACGACGAGCCGGTCAACTTCTAATCAGCTCCTCGCATCGTCCCTTCCAGGAGGAAGCCTCTCGGGGCTTCCTCCTTTCGTATGGACAGATGGTCCGGCTTCTTATGCAGGCAAGACAAAGGCCCCCTGATGCACAATGTCGCATCAGGGGGCCCTCTGTGTTAATGGGGGATGATAGAGCTACTCTGCCGTCTGGGGATGGGCAGCCAGATAGCTCCTGACCGCATCCTGGAAGAGGTCTGCATCGAGGGGTGCTGGCGTGAAGCCGCCATTCTCGTGCTGGACACCTTCTGTGCCACGGGCAAGGACGCAGACGACCGCAGGGCCATCTCCCTCGTAGGCAAGCTCCACAGCGCGTCTCACGGCCTCGCGGCGGTCAGGGACGATCTCGTAGGGCACGCCTGCAGGTGTCGACTCTGCCATCTCGTGGCAGATGTCCTCGACCTTCTCGTGGCCCGGATCGTCCTTCGTGAAGATGAGCTCGTCAGCGTACTTCGCTGCGACCTGCGGCAGCTCATGGCGGCGCTCCACAGCCTTGTCGCCGGTGGCGCCGAAGACGGCGATGATGCGGTGCCCCGGGAATTCCTCCTTGATGCTCGGGAAGAACTTCTCGAATGCCATCTTGTTGTGGGCGAAGTCGATGATGCCGGCGATCTTGCGGTCGGGGGTCGGGATGAGCTCCATGCGGCCGGGGACCTTCGTGCGGGCAAGGCCTTCTGCGGTCTGCTCGTAGGGCACGCCCAGAAGCTCTGCCGCCGCGATGGCGCAGAGCGCATTGTCCACATTGAAGAGGCCAGGCATCGTGAGCGTGATGGAACCTTCCCAGGAGGGCGTGCGGCAGGTGAAGGAGACGAACCCCATCGTGCTCTCTATATCGTGGGCATAGATGTCGGCGGTGGGGTCGTTCGTGCTGAACGTGACGACGCGCTCGCACTGCTTTGCATGCGCCATGATCTCGTCGAGATGGTCGGAGCCGAGGTTCACGACCGCCTGCTTCGCCTGATCGAAGATGCGGAGCTTGCTTGCGAAGTAGTCCTCCCACGTCGGATGCTCGAGCGGGGAGATATGGTCGCGCCCGATGTTGAGGAAGCAGGCGATATCGAGGCCAAGGGCATCGACGCGGTTGTACTTGAGCGCCTGGGAGGAGACCTCCATCAGGGCATAGCGCAGGCCAGAGTCGCGCATATGGGCCAGGTAGCGGTAGAGGTCGGGGGACTCGGGCGTCGTGTTGAGCGACTCCTGGGAGCTCACGCCGTCGAAGGTCTCGATCGAGCCGACGAGGCCGCAGGAGGAATAGGGCTCCTGTCCATCCAGGATGGCACGGAGCATGTAGGTGGTCGTCGACTTGCCCTTGGTGCCCGTGACGCCGACCGTGGCAAGCGAGCGGTCTGGGTGTCCCCAGGCGGCAGCTGCCACCTGCGCCATGGCAGGACGGACATCGGTCGCGATGAGGGCCGGAAGCGAAGGCTCGCATGCGGCAAGCTCATCTGCATGCCCCTCGTCACAGAGATAGGCTTGAGCGCCCTTCTCGCGGGCGCCCGCAAGGTAGGCAGGCTTGAAGCTTGCGCCCTTGCAGACGAAGAGGTGGCCCGGCTCCACGACACGGGAGTCGCAGTCCGCTCCGCAGATGGGGAGCTCCGATGCTGCAGGAGAGAGTGTGGTCTTCTCCGACAGCAGCCCGTGGGTGCGCAGCAGCTGGGCCAGGTCTGCCAATGTGAGAAATGAGGTATCCATGAGAGACAGTATAAGCCAGCTGGCCCCGGAATGAATTGGGTCCATCCATGTGCTAGAATTCTCTCGCAATGGGCGATTGGCGCAGTGGCTAGCGCAGGTGCTTTACACGCACAAGGTCGGGGGTTCGAAACCCTCATCGCCCACCAGATGAGGGATGGAGAGGCTGGAGGTCTTCGGGCTTCCAGCCTCTTTTGGCACATGCAGGAGGAATTGCTGTGGAACAGGGAGACAAGGAGCAGGAGCGCTCCTATGGGCGCGCTGCCACGAAGATGCGTCCGGTGAAGCTCACCCGTGCCGTCATGAAGAACGCGCAGGGGTCCTGCCTCGCCGAGTTCGGCGACACGAAGGTGCTCTGCTCGGCCACGATCGAGGAGGGCGTGCCCGCCTGGCGCAAGGGCAGCCATGCGGGCTGGGTGACAGCCGAATACGCGATGCTGCCGGCCTCGACGAACAGGAGGACCCCACGCGAGTACAAGGGCCGCAAGGGCCGCTCCATGGAGATCGAGCGCCTGGTCGGCCGGAGCCTGCGTAACGTCTGCGACATGAAGCGCATGGGCGAGATCACGGTCACGGTCGATTGCGATGTCCTGCAGGCCGATGGCGGGACCCGCACGGCCTCGATCACGGGTGGCTGGGTCGCGCTCTACGAGGCGTTGCGCACCTGGTGCGATATGGGGAAGCTGAACCATATCCCCCTCACCCATCAGGTGGCTGCCATCTCGATGGGAAAGGTGGGAGGAAGGCTCCTCCTCGATCTCGACTATCCCGAGGACAGCTCGGCCGAGGTGGACATGAACCTCGTCGAGCGCGACGATGGAGGCATCGTCGAGGTGCAGGGGACAGGCGAGCGCGCGCCGCTCACCCGCGAGGAGCTCAACACCCTCCTCGATATGGGCACCTCTGGCATCGAGGAGCTCATCGCCCTGCAGCGCAAGATCACCGGCTTCGTGCCGAAGAAGGACTAGGAGGAGACTATGGAGCTGTCTGAACTCGATCCGGCGACCACGATCGTGGTCGCAACGGGCAACCCCCACAAGGTCACGGAGATCGAGGCCATCCTCGCTCCTGTGATGAAGGGCATGAAATTCGTCGCCCTGGGAGAGCTCGGGGACTTCCCCGACCCCGAGGAGACCGGCACGACCTTCGCAGAGAATGCCCTCATCAAGGCCCAGGCGGCGCTCGATGAGACGGGGTTTGAGATGGCCGTGGCCGATGACTCGGGCCTCTGCGTCGACGCCCTGGACGGGGCGCCAGGCATCTACTCTGCCCGCTGGGCAGGCGAGCATGGCAACGACGATGCGAACAACACGAAGCTCGAGCAGGCAATGGCGGAGGTGCCCGATGCGCAGCGTGGCGCCCACTTCCATTCGAGCGTCGTCTTCGTCGAGCGCGATGAGGATGGGGAAGAGGTGCTCTACGGCGACGGCGACTGCCCAGGGAAGATCGGCTACGAGCGCCGGGGAGACGAGGGCTTCGGCTACGATCCGCTGTTCCTGCCGGATGAGACGCCGGGAAAGACGATGGCAGAACTCTCGTTGGAGGAGAAGAACAAGATCTCGCACCGCTTCCATGCGCTCGCAGATCTCGCACGCAAGCTTGCCTAGCACGGATGAGCCCCACTCGCTGGGGCTCTTTTGCAGCCTTTGCAACAGAATTGGTATCGAATTGTGTTGCTTGTGCCAAAATTGGTATCAAATAATCAAATCTTGGCTATCTCGCGTTTCCCGCATCCTCCCCTCGCTATAATCATCGCTGAGAAGGAAGCAGGGCCGGCGCCCTGCAGACGGCTGGAACCATAAGAGAAAGGCTGTGCCATGAGAATCGTGCGCTGCAAGGACTACAACGATATGAGCCGCAAGGCTGCCAACATCATCTCCGCCCAGGTGATCCTGAACCCGAGGAGCGTGCTCGGCCTTGCCACCGGCACGACGCCAATCGGTGCCTACCAGCAGCTCATCAAGTGGTATGAGAAGGGCGATGTGGACTTCGCGCAGGTCCATACCTACAACCTGGACGAGTACCGTGGGCTCACGCATGAGGACCCGCAGTCCTACCATTACTTCATGAAGAAGAACTTCTTCGACGGCATCAACATCGACCTCGCGAACACCCATGTGCCGGATGGCTCCGACCTCGATATCGAGCACGCCTGCTCGACCTACGACAAGATGGTGGCTGACGCCGGCTTCTGCGACCTCCAGCTCCTCGGCATTGGCAACAATGGTCACATCGGCTTCAACGAGCCGGATGAGGTCTTCAGCAAGGGCACGCATTGCGTCGATCTGACCGAGTCCACGATCAAGGCCAACTCCCGCCTCTTCGAGTCCGAGGACCAGGTGCCGCGCCAGGCCTACACGATGGGCGTCCAGACCATCATGCATGCCCGCTCGATCCTCGTCGTCGCCAACGGCCCGAAGAAGGCCCAGGCGGTCTACGATATGATCTACGGCCCGGTCACCCCGAAGGTGCCTGCCTCCATCCTGCAGCTCCACACCAACTGCACGGTCGTGGCAGACGAGGAGGCACTCGCCCTCTGCCCGAAGGAGTAGAGCACTCCATCCCATAGAGACATGAAGATGCCCCGGAGCGTATGCACGCTCCGGGGCATCCTGCGTTCAGCGGCTCTTCTTGCTGCGCCTTAGAGGTCGACGATCTCGATGTCGCGCGGATAGGAGTTCAGGACCTCGCAGCCATCCTCTGTCACGATGACCAGATCCTCGATGCGGACGCCGATCTTGCCCGGGATGTAGATGCCCGGCTCGATCGAGAAGCACTGGCCGACCTGCACCGGCTCGTCGTGGGTCGCAGAGACATCTCCCGGCTCATGGTCGTTGAGGCCAATCTGATGGCCAAGGCGATGCGTGAAGTACTCGCCGAAACCGGCGTCGGAGATTACCTTGCGGGCCGTGAGGTCGAGCTCGGCGAAGGTGACGCCCGGGCGGATCTTTGCCTCGGCGGCCTGGTTGGCCTTGCGGACCGTCTCGTAGACGAGGCGCTGCTCGTCGGTCGGCTCTGCCGTGAAGAAGGTGCGGGTCATGTCGGAGCAGTAGGCATCCTTCTTGCAGCCTACATCGAAGAGCACCATGTCGCCCGGATTGAGGACGGTGTCATCCGGCTCATGATGGGGATCTGCGGCATTGGCCCCGAAGCTCACGATCGGGGTGAAGGAGTGGTCCTCGGCACCGAGCGAGCGGTACTCGCCAAGCAGGCGCTCCGCGATGCTGCGCTCGGTCACGCCAGCCTTGATCTGGGCTTTGAGCCAGCCCATGGCCTCGTCGTTCACACGCGATGCCTCGCGCATGAGCTGCTGCTCCTCGGGGCTCTTGATGGAGCGGGCGTCATCCACGGCCTTGGAGGCGAGGATGAAGGAGGGAGCAGCCTTGCCATCGATCAGGGGCAGCACCCAGCGGGCGGGGAAGCTCTTATCGAGGCCGAGGATAGCGGTGTGGTCGATGTGCTCTGTGAGGGCGGGAAGCGGGTCCTCGGTGTCGTCGTGGATCACGACATCAGGGCAGAAGGGCGTGGCATCCGGGAAGAGCCGGTTCGCGAAGAGCACGGTCTCATCCGTGCTGACGAAGAGCGCGAAGAAGCGCTCGTAGGGCTCGGTGTAGTAGCCCGTCAGATAGAAGATGGACATGGGGTCTGAGATGATGGCCTGATGGCAGCCCTCTTTCTCGAGGTTCGCCAGCACCTGGGCAATGCGTTCCTGATGCATAGATGCGCTCCTTCATGCGTATGGTGTGCTCTTGCTGAAACCACAGCGAGTGTACACCACTCCTGTGCACGCAGGGTGTCCGATAGGGCCTCGCGTCCACCAGCACTTCTTCACACTTTCGTCAAGACTCAATATGAAGGAATTGTGGACAGGTGTAAGATAGCTGACTGCTTGATTTTTGAACAGCCGTACAGAAACTTCGGAGGCACTGCATGGATATCGATATGCCATCCGTCAACCGCGTCGATGAGATCCGCGACAAGCTCAAGACCCTCGAGGGCCAGAGGATCAAGATCCGCGCCAACATGGGCCGCTCCCGCATCGTGGAGGGCACCGGCACCCTCGTGCAGGTGCACCCCTCGCTCTTCGTCGTCGAGATCGAGGAGCGCCGTGGCCGCAAGAACCGCCAGTCCTACCAGTACGTCGACGTGCTGACGGGCGGCGTCGAGGTGTTCGATGCGGATACCGGCGAGCGCCTCTTTGACTACGTCGCGGAGGAATAGCACCTAAGACGCGCTGCATCCCCTAATATGGATGCAGCAATGGCCCAGCCCCTGCCCCGGTGGCGCCAACGCGCTGCTGGGGCATTTTGCTGCCGTTGCAGAAAGCATGAGCGGCAAGCGGAGAGGAAGATCCTATGGGTGCCCTTGTGGTGCAAGCGCCAGCAAAGGTCAATCTCTATCTCGGCGTCCATGCGGAGCGCGACGGGAGAGGCTACCACAGGGTCGACTCCGTGATGGCGGCAACGGATTTCGGCGACGAGGTCACGCTCGAAGAGGCAGATTGCCTGAGCGTCACCTGCGAGCCGGCAATCGCCGCCCCAGAAGAGCGTACGACGACCTACAAGGCTCTGGAAGCGCTGGGCCAGGCATTCGGCCACAAGGCCTCCTTTGCGGTCCATATAGCCCGCCACATCCCCGAGAGGAGCGGTCTCGGCGGCTCCTCCACCGATGCGGGGGCGGCGCTCAGGGGTGCCTGCCGCATCTGGAGGATCGATCCCAAAGACGATCGGGTGGCAGCGGTTGCCCGCAGGATCGGCGCCGATGTGGCCTTCTTCCTGGACCCTGAGGTGAGCTATCTTGCCGGGGCAGGGGATGCGCTCGAAGAGCAGTTCCCGACGCCCGAGCTCCATCTTGCAATCGTGCGTGCGCAGGTCAGAGGATCGAATGCGGCAGAGGCCTACGCTGCCTTCGATGCCGCTCCCACAGAGCCGGCACCGCTTGCGCCCTATCTGGAGGCCCTGCGCAGGAAGGATTCGCGTTTCCTTGCGGAGCATGCGACGAACAATCTTGCCCCTGCGGCGATCGCGCTCACGCCTGAGCTCGCCGAGGTCGTCTCGTGGCTCAAGGGGCGTCCTGGCGCCCTCAATGCTCTCGTCAGCGGCTCGGGTGCCTGCTGCTATGCTCTCTGCGAGAGCGCCGATGCAGCTGCATCGATTGTGCAGGATGTGAAAGATTTCAGAAACTGGTGGGCAATTTCTTCAAAAGTGGTCGACGCGAGCCAGATTTAATGGTAAAGTACCACTCTGCTAACGGGTTGTGGCTCAGCTTGGTAGAGCGCTCGGTTCGGGAGCTAGGGAACG
>OMTG01000167.1 GCA_900313905.1 uncultured Actinomycetes bacterium
ATGGGGGAAATGCTGTCATAGACCATCTCCAGCTCGTCTGCATCGAGCTTGGCAAGTACGACAAGACAGTCCGGAAACACTAGATAGTCATCAGAGGCATCAATCTGCCTGCTGCGGCAGAACATCTTGAAGCTGCCGAACATCTCCTCCACACTTGATTGCGTTGTGGCAAGCCATATCTCGCACCATCTCGCCACTTTGTCGGGGTATTCATCATCCCTGCCAGTCCAGAGCATGCGCACGCAGACGCCCTCAATATCATTGATGCTATCTACCAGAGACCTGTAGCGTGGATGTCCATTCTTTGTTGCCTTGCTCTCATCTGCATAGGCAGCAATCTTCTGGTCAAAGAAATCTTTCTGCTTCTGAGGTACGAAGACAGTGGCTGACATAACTGGATTTTCATCTTCAGTACAAGAAATCCCGACAAGCTGAACTTTCTTGGAGGTGCTGTCAAAAGCATCAGGCTCGAGCTCGTAGCCAGGTGAGCTATTGAAACGCAGGTACATGCCACCTCTTGCTTCCGCAGCCGTATCTGCAGCCTCAGCATCCCTGAGCTCCTGTCTGAGCGCCGAGGCATGCTTTTCGCGCATTCTCTTCGGAAGCTTATTGCCCCCGCCACGCGAGGTGCTCTGATAGGGATAGGACGTTGACGCATCCGGAAGAATGATATTGCGCTTGAGCTTCATGTGCTAGCTCACCTGCTTCACCGCAGCATAGCGATCCATGCGTTCATTGCAGAGATCCTGGAGGACCGACTCCGATATCTCAGCGCCTTCGAGCAATGAATCCTTTATCGCATCTCGGCACACCTGGACTATCTCTGCCTGGCAGAGGCTTGACATGTGCTTCGCAAGATCGGCAGAGCAGGAGAAGTGGGGATCATAGCCACCGATGGTGTGGTCTACCAGCTCGCGGGCCTCCCCTGCTGTCGGGAGGTCGTAGTGGATCACATCGTCGAAGCGCCTGAAGAGAGCGGAATCGAGCATCTCGAAGTTGTTGGTTGCAGCAAGTATGATGCTTTGCGAATGATCGGCTTCGATGAACTGGAGGAACGAATTGAGTATCCTCCTCATCTCTCCGACTTCATTATCCAAGCTTCTGTCAGCACCAATGGCATCAAACTCATCGAAGAGATACACACCAGGCATCCGAGCGATGCTCTCGAAGATCTGACGTAGCTTCACGCTTGTCTCGCCCATATATTTGGTGATGAGCTTGTCCATCTGGACGGTCAGAAGAGGCAGCTGGAGTTCCGATGCGATGACGGAAGCGGTCATGGTCTTGCCAGTCCCCGGAGCTCCTTCCAGAAGAATGCGCCGCCTGTTCTCATATCCATAATCAGCTAGCTTGCCGCGCTGCCGATATTCCCTCATGACACGCTCAAGACGTAGCTTGATCTCTTCAGAGACAATCAGATCGCCCATCCGCACGCTCGGATAGGCCACCGTGAACAGATCCTCGTTGCCTGCAAGATTGATCACTTTGGCTGCGGCTCGTTTCTGGCTTGCCAAAGCCTTGATCTCTCGGGCGGCGGCTGCATGGCCTTTTCTCGCCTCATTGGCTGCAATCTGCAGCAGGCAGCTGCGGAAAGCCTCATCGTCGTTGGCGTAATGGGCCCGCGCCAGCTGCTTAACCTGATCGTTTGTTGCCATGTCAAACCCCTCCTCCACAGGCCTTCGGAAAAATGAATTGGCTCTGATGATACGTTATAGATATGGACTGCACATGCCTTTTGCCGCTAGGCACCGAAAATATGGCATCGGCCGCTGACGTAGATCTTGCAAATGAGGACAGACGCTATCCCAGTGCCTTTCGCAGTACATCGCGCATGAACTGGCTGCGCGTCTCATTGCAGCTCGCTGCCTTTCGGTCGAGCGCTTCGCGCTGCGAGCGTGGCACCTTGAAGGCAACGGTCACCAGCTCTTCATCCGCAAGAGGGGGACGGCCCTGCGGACGCACGATCCACTTTCCAGGCGTGCCTGGGTACTCTCCACGTTCTGCCTCGCTGGCCATGAGCTCGAAGCCCTCTTCAGTGAGCGCATGCCCACCCCCGAGCACATGCTCTGCCATTTCCCCTCCTAGCAAAGTCCGAGATATCAAATCCTTAGCTGTATAGATGCACAGGCAGGAGCTGCCATCTTCCCGTCCGCTGGAACTGCCAATCCTGCATTCATAGCTGATGCAACTGTACCATATTTATGTTGAATCTTATTGTTTAACAATAATAAGAGAGCAGCACGCCATGCGTTTCACACCTTCAATCAGAGCAGCAGAGTCCACCCTCCTACAGCAATGGGTTTGCACTCCGCAATTAACCCTCCGCATGGCTGCAAACGACATCAAATGCAGGTTTACCAGAGCATCCTTGTTCTCAGAATCCACTGACAAACGAGATGACCAGCATTCAGGCGATTCCAGTGGCACTGCATCCATTGGTCCAGTTAATGAATGCCTTACGCAGAAGAGGGCATCTCAGCCCTCTTCTTCCGTACTTCTATATCCGACTTGCCTACTTGCTGGCTTTTTTGTATTCATCCATGAAGGAGCCGAACATGGAGCCCATCTTGCCGATCTGGCGGCCTACGGCCTTGGCTGCCTCCTGGCCGGCATCGCCCTTCTTGGCCGAGGAGGTCTTCTTGACGCCTGCCGCCTTCTCGTATTCGACCTTGGACTCATCCATCGCCTTCTTGGTGCGGCTGATGGCACGCCCCAGCTCATGGGAGCCCTTGTCCACGGCTTCGGTCGCAGCTTTGCTGGCCTTCTTGGCGTCTTCCTTGCCCTTGAGCTTGGCCTTGGCCACATTCTCTCCGGCCTTGGCAGCAAGGCCTCCATTGAGCTCCAAGGTCGCTGCCTCAGGGTCCACGATCATGTAGCCCTTGTGGTAGCCCCTGAGCATCGAGACCGGGATCTCGACCGTGCCCACGAGCTTCCTTGCCAGTCCATCATCGCCGACGAAGAACTTCTCGACCTCGCCCGTCTTAGGGTCATAGGACACATCGTCGATGTAGCCAAGCTCCTTGCCATCCGTGGTCTTGGCATCCATGCCGGTCCACATGAGGCAGGAGTCCCAATCGATCCCCAAGCGCGCACGTGCCTTGTCGTCGAAGCTCTCGTCTCCCATCGTGGCCACGAGGCCCTTGTCCGTGACCTTGAAGGCATCATAGGCAATGAAGAGATCGGGCCTCTTCACCATGCCCGCTATGTCAGGCTGGGTGATCGTGAAGCCCACCACATGCTTCCCATCAGGTGCATAGACGGTCATATGCACCCTGCCCACTGACTTCTGCTTCACCTTGCCTGAACGGCTGGTCGTCTCGCTGAAGACATGGAGCCTATAGAGCTGTCCTACCCGGGTCATGATGTTCTCCTTCGTGCAGACGTAAAAAGGGGCGCTCCTCGCGGGGCGCCCCTTCAAGCTGACATGGTGCTTCTGGTTCGAGATGCCCTGTAAACGAGCCTACTCAGCGTCAGCGGGCTTCTCCTCAGCCGGCTCGGCCTTCGTCTCGACCTCGACGTGCACCGGGTCGGATTCAGGAGCGGCGGTCCCTGCCGCGGTGCTCACGGTATCGGCGACAGAGCTCACAGCAGAAGCGACCGTATCGGAGGTCGTTGCCACGGCGTCATTCAGGGTGTCGCGGAGCTGGTCCATGCGCTCGCGGGCCAGATCGATCTTGGCGCGCAGCTCATCGGTATGGGCATCGACCTGCGGACGGAAGTCATTGAACTTGTCGGTCACGACACGCGATCCACGCTCGTAGGAATCCACGGCGTTGTCCCATGCATCATTCATGGCATCGGATGCCATGGCACGGCTCTCAGCGCCAGAGCGGGGTGCGAGCAGGAGGCCTGCCATTGCACCGATTGCAGCACCAAAGATGCTACCCAACACAAAACCAAGACCCGCACTCTTCTCGCTCATATCGAATCCTTTCTCATGCAACAGGCACGGGAAATCGCTCAGGGAACCTGCCCTCGGCCCTATTTCCTCTGTGCGTGGATTATACCCAAACCCACTATAGCTAACCGAAACCAGTCTCCTTATGGGTCGGAGCGCTTCGTTAGCGGTTCTTTAACGTTGGTCCTCGCGGCCTTCGGCCCACTGGTCGACCATATCATCAGGGACGACGGTCCACGGCTCACGCTCTGCCTTCTCGGCTGCGACACGCTTGGCCTCTGCCCGCTCCTGCTGCTTCCTCACGGTCTCGTCGAAAGCAGCCTTCTCCTGCTCCTGCGTCGTAATCCTCTGCACGAGGGCGATGAGGCCCTGGACAATCGCATCGATATCCGGCTCAGGTGCGCCGCCGCCCGAGAAGGCCCATTGCATGATCCAAGCAGCAGAGGAGAGCGCTCCTACGCAGAGCACATCATCTGGGCAGATGAGCTGCACATGGTAGGTCCTGGCAACCCCATCCACAGCCTTGGTGCGCCCATAGGAGACATCATCCCCCAGGTTCGTCCTCGCCATGAGCTCGACGGCGACATGCTCCAGAAGATGGGCAAGCTCGGTTGCGCCCATGACCTCACGGAAGGTCTTGCCGCCATCGCCGACACAGATATGGCTGGCGATCTGCGGCATGAGGCGCCAGACCCTCGTCGTGCCATCCAGGTCCTCGTTTGTCATGAGCGGATAGCCGTCGCCTATGCGGACACGCGCCGTCAGATACTCTGGGCCGACACTGACCTTCTGGATCTCTATGCACTGGGACATGGGTGGACCTCCTTGTCCTTGAGCCTATTCTTCTTCCTCAGAGGACCCCTTGTCCTCATCCGCCTCATGCGCATCCTCCTGGGGAGCCTCCTCCTCGGTCTTCTCGGGGGCGGTGACCCTTAAGAGAGCGATGCGCTTTCCGCGCATGGACTGCACACGGAAGGTATACCCATCCTTCGTGTACACATCGCCAGGCGACGGCAGCTGGTCTGCCAGCTCCAGGATGAAGCCAGCGACTGTCTCGTATTCCTCGTTGTCCGGGATGGGCCATCCCAGATCCTTCGCATCATCCACGGAGAAGCGGCCATCGACGAGCCACTCGCGGTCATTGAGCTGGGTCAGATACTTGTTGTCCGGATCGAACTCGTCCTCGATCTCGCCCACGACCTCCTCGACGATGTCCTCGATCGTGATGACGCCGGCGGTGCCGCCATACTCGTCCACGACGATGACCATCTGGTCATGGGAGGACTGCATCTCCTGGAGGAGCGGGATGATGTCCTTCGTATCAGGGACGAAGTCTGCATCGCGCATGCACTCCGAGATGGGCTCGTTCTTGTTCTCGCCGTCCATGAGGGGGCTGATGATGTCCTTGATGTGGGCGATGCCGACGATGCGGTCCACATCCTCGTGGTAGATGGGGATGCGGGAATAGCCAGTCCTGCGCATGACCGTCAGGACCTCATCCAGGGTCGAGGTGTCCTCCATGGCGGTCATATCGACACGGGGGACCATCACCTCGCGGGCGATTGCATCGCCCAGGTCGAAGATCTCGTGGATCATCGACTTCTCGGAGTCGGAGAGGTCGTCCGCATCCGAGACCATGTACTTGATCTCGTCCTCAGAGACATTGTTCCGGTCGTCAGTCGACTTGATGCCCAGAAGGCGTGCGAGGCCATTGGCGCTTGCCGAGGTCAGCCAGACCAGGGGCTTCACGATGGTGGAGAAGGTCTTGAGGGGGCCAGCCACGTTCTTGGCCACCTTCTCCGCATCCGCCATAGCGATGCGCTTCGGCACAAGCTCGCCGACCACGATGGAGAAGTAGGAGACGATGAGGGTGATGAGGACAGGAGAGAGCACCGAGGCGGTGCCTTCTGCCATGCCGCAGGATGCCATCCACTCTGCGAACGGCTCAGAGAGGCTCGTTGCTGCAAAGGCGGAGCTTGCAAACCCGACCAGCGTGATAGCGACCTGGATTGCCGCCAGGAAGGCCGTAGGATCGTCACTCATCTCGGCTGCGAGCGCAGCCTTCCTGTCGCCCTCCTCTGCCTCATGATCGAGCATGACCTTCTTGGCAGTGGAGAGAGCCATCTCTGACATCGAGAAATAGCCATTGACGATTGTCAGCAGTATCGTGACGATGATGCTAATTGCTATGTCCATGCGCGTAGGCGCAACCTCCCGGATACGTGCGGAATCTTAAACCTCAATTCTACCAAAACATGCTGTCTCGGCTGGTCACAGGAAGGCCCCATATGCAGTGCCATCCCATGCAGAAGCAGGATTCCCTCTATGCATGCATTTTTCTACCCACAGCACTCCCCGTCTTGCAGGATCTTCTCCTCATCAAGGATTCGGCATCGCGGGCAGGAACGCCTTCTGCTTCGAAGCAGACGCCCCAGGTAAGCTTCATCGCAAGCTTCGTCGCCGAGGCCACAGCCCCAAAGGATTTGGTACATGATTGTGCGCGTGCCCAGCGTCTATCTGAGTCTCCGGACATCCTGTCCATGCCGCGTTTTGAGTATCGTTTCCCAGTGCCACATCGCTGCGCATCATGAATGTGGAGGACGACACGCACCAGCAAGATGCCAATAGACGTAGCGCAGCACGCTGCAGCATGCAAGCCTTTGACATGCGCATTCATGGACTCATCGAGCCTTCCGGACCAGCTTTCGCAAGCCGGGGATGTGCATGGTCATATCGGGTTTTGAGTATCATTTTTGAGTCTCATTTTGCATTCTCATGAGATAGCAACGTGATACTCAAACGATAAGCGCAGGGAGACCCTGTGCACCCCACGACGCGGCATACTAGTCATTTGAACAAAGCTCTCCTCGCTATCGCATCACCGTCGCACTCCCCTGAAGTGCAGCAAGGCCACTTGATGAAGAAGAAAGGGCCGGGACATCTCGTCCCGGCCCCAGCAATCGCATCTGCATTTGTGGCAAGAGCGCTTCTTCTTATGCGTTCTCTTTCACAAGGTCGATGATCTTGGTGCGGACATCTGCCAGGTACTCCTCAGAGGGGATCCAGTTGGCAGAGATGGTGAGCGGCACATCGAAGCCCACCGACTCCATCTCGGAAGCAATCTGCTTCTGTGCAAGCGGAGCCCAGCCATAGGAGCCGAAGGCCACGCCCGTGCGGCCCTGGTTCTTCGGGCTCAGGCCCTTCATGTAGGCGATGAAGCCTGCCATGGTCGGCAGCATCTGGGAGTTGAAGGTCGGCGAACCGAGGCAGATGTACTTCGCATCCAGGAAAGCATTCATCACGTCGGAGTTGTCGTTGGCCTTGAGGTCCATGAGCTGGACCTTGATGCCCGAGGCAATGAAGCCATCGGCGATTGCATGGGCAAGCTTGTCCGTGGAGCCCCACATGCTGTCATAGGCGACGACAGCCGTATCCTGCAGCTTGCCGGAGGTGTATTCCTCTTCGTAAGCCTTGAGGATGTCCTCCACATGGGAGCGCCAGATGACACCATGGGCAGGAGCGATCATATCGATGGCATCCGGACCGAGGCCACGCACTGCCTTCACGGCATTGGCTGCCTGTGCACGGTAGGGCTGCACGATGTTGGCATAGTACTTGCGGGCCTGGTTCATGACGGTGGAAAGGTCATTCTCGTCGTCGAAGCGATAGGAGCTTGCATAATGCTGGCCGAAGGCATCGTTCGAGAAGAGGATCTTGTCGTAGGCATCATAGGTGACCATGTTGTCCGGCCAGTGCACCATCGGCGTCTGCACGAAGGCAAGCGTGCGCTTGCCGATATTGAGCGTATCGCCCGTCTTCACGCCGTGATAGCCCAGATCGCCGTAATGGGCGGTGAGGCCCTTCACGCCCTGCGGGGCAGAGGCATAGATCTCGACATTCGGCGAGAGCTGCTTGATGACCGGAGTGGAGCCAGAGTGGTCCATCTCCACATGGTTGCAGATCAGGACATCGATCTTGGAGGGGTCAATCACCGTGGAGATGCGGGAGACCAGCTCATCCTTGAAAGTGATCTTCGCGGTATCGATGAGGGTGACCTTCTCATCGAGGATGAGGTAGGCATTGTAAGTGATGCCGTCCTCGGTCTTGTAGCCGTGGAAGCTGCGGGCATTCCAATCAAGGGCGCCCACCCAATAGACATCGGGCTTTATCTGGATTGCTGTAAGCATGGGAACCATCCTTAGTTGAATGACATCCGGGCGTATCTGAGCATAGCATGCGGCACAGTGCCGCATATATGCATCTTTCCCTTCAGATGCTACCGTTTTTCAAGCCTCTGCAAGACAGCAATCATGAAAGTCAACAAGCAGAGGGCAGGTGCATGCCACAGCGGCCGATTGCCTGGATCTTCCTTCACCTGAGATGCCAGGCTATCCTGCAGAAGGCACTCTCGGCCGCCTCATCCTCCTGGTAGCTTGTTTAGTTTTCAGCTCATTTGTTTAGTTTTCGCAGTTATTTGAATACTATTCGAATAGCTAGTCAAGTGCTAGTCAAGCAAGACAAGCGAGGCCAGCCACCAATGCGATTCCTTGTCTGCATGCGGGATTGAATCCGCAGCATTCAAAGATGCCCATGGTCAGTACGTCCAGACTTGCGAAGCGCCAAAAGCTGGAGCCGCTCCTCAGGTTCCAGCTTGGTCGGCTATGGATGCAGCGACCTCCGGGGCAGCGAATCCTTCTCGATGAAGGATGCAACCTTGCGGACCTCGTCAAATCCTTGATCAAGAAGCTCCTGCTCAGCATCAGGCAGAGCATCTGACACCTGGGCGCATAGATTGCGATAGAGGGTCCACCCCATCTTCAAGCTCAATCCAGCGCGAGCAAAGACATCCTCCAGATCTTCTGCGCTTACATCATCGATACGGCGGCTCCTGCAGAGCGACACGCCCATCTCACGGTCCAGCTCGGGATACATGGTTGTGCATGTAATGTCGTAGAGGGGTGCAAGCTCCCTGCTTGACCAAGAGGAATTCCAGAGCAGCGAATGGTTCTTGAGATGGTTGTCACAGTTGCCGATGATGAAATCGAGCAGCAGGCTCTCGATGAACATCATCCTGTCCCCAAACGGATTGGAAGAGGAACGCGAGATGATGCTGCAGCAGCGCTCAACGTAATGACCGTCGGTCGGCTCGTATTTGCAGAAGGCCGGAAGCCCTGATGCTTGGCAGAAATCCTCCTGGTGCAGGCGAGCAGGAAGGGAAAGCCCGTCCAAGGTATTTATGGAGTCAGATGTGCGGTCAAAACGCCGCACGGCAAGCAGGGGCTCATGGCCATCAACTGGAATCAGCTCGCAGCCTTCCGTATCGAATCCGCAGAGACGTGCAACAGTGAGGCAGAAGGCCTCGTTGATGGTCTGCAGGGGAAATTGTTCGGCCGACACCTTGACAATCGTGTTTGACGGAGCCGACCCTCGAGGAAGGAACCAGCCCCTCTTTGGATCCGTGCCGCTTTGGTGGTACAGACCAATCTTGGTCTGCGCACCGGCGAGCGAGAGACGGGAAGCGCTGCCGAACTCTGAAGCAGTGGCAAGCGGCCGTGCTGCGAATTCCTCGAGCCGTTCGAATGATAGTGGCTCGTAATGCCGACCGTCGGTTGGGAATGCGGTCGACGTACTGAAGACAAGTCCGCCAACAGATTCGTTGTTGAGGCGCGAAAGGAGCGAAACGGTATCTCCGATGCTTGCGCGTGCAACGCTGGAAAGAGCGCGACGCATCTCCCCTTCCGGCAGCAAGCCTTCAAAGAAGCCAGCTGCCTGCACAGATTCAAAGGGCTCTTGCTGCAGAGGCAACGAGAGCGAAATGGGCGCCGGACGTGCTGACGCCAGATACTGAGGATCGTAGGAGAAGGAGACTGCGCCAGCTGCGTCGGATTCAAGCATGCCGACCCGCTCGTATGTGGCGTCAACCTCTCGGAACACCTGCAGCGATACCATGCCATCGCCACGCCTTTGCATGACGCTCATCCTACCCACGCTCCCTCAAGAAGATGTCGATGCCCAGGTTTGTGACGAGGTCGAGCACACGCTGGATGCCGACACTCCCACGACCACGCTCGATTTCGCCAATCAGGCGGGGGCTGCAGTTGGACATTGCCGCAATCTGCTCCTGCGTGTAGCCAAGCTCCTTCCGGCGGGCACGGATGATGGCTCCGATGGCTTTCATGTCGTATACCTGCGTGAGCTGGGGTTGTTCAGTCGCCTGCTGCATGGTTATCTTCCCTATACGTAAGATTATTGCTTTGCTAGAGTATATCTTCCCTATGCGTAAGATTTTTCGAGAATTAGCATAAGCTTACGTATAGGGAAGATTTAGCTTGCTGCGCCATGCGCAATCAGGATGGCAGCTGAGGAACAGCTGGAGCAAGTAGTTTTGCGGCGAGGCATCAATAACATAGCTGTACTGCAGACATTCACTTCTAGATGGTGGCACGCGATACATAGAGCTCCTGCGCCAGATCATCGAGGGTCACGAAGTCACTGCGCTCAAGCAGCACATTGAGGAGGAAGGCCTGCCGCTCTTCGGGAGTCGTCGGCAGGCCACTCCGGCGGGATGCTGCATCCTGCCAGCTCTTCCACGCTGTCCCATCGGCAATCTCGAGATGATAGCCCTGTCCACGCTTCAGCACGATCTGTGCCGCATCAGCCAGAGCATCGTTTGCCGCATTCACTTCATTCCGGACGGCACGAACAGAGAGCTGCATCTTCTGCGCAAGCTCTGCCGGAAGTATGCCAGGCTCTTGCTCGACATATCCGACCAGGCGCAGGGTCTTTTCGCTGATGTGCTGCATGCCATCCTCCTTTTCGTCTTCCATCTTATGGAGCAGAAAAGCAGGACTCCAGCCACCAAGCTTCCTCTTTCGAGCGGGCTTAGCGGAAAACGTCTGAACAAGTAGGTGCAGCATCTCACCTGCAGGATTCATGCGAATACCAGTGCGGCCCCTTATGATTGCTGGATCATCCTGGCTGTGCGACCAGCTGAATTCCCCTGAACAGGCAAGGACCCCATACGGGGGACATCAGCAGCGTGCGGGGGCAGGAGCCGCATAAAAATTAAGCGGAGACACCTTCGTGCCACCGCTACATAAAACCCTTGTGGGTTTTGAAATCCAATTCTAAATATATCCGCTCGGAGCGCGATGTCAATCAATTCGGCAATGGCGGCGTAATCTTGTTGTGGGCTAGCCTGCCTCGTTTGCCCAGCTAGCGTTCTGACCTGTACCTGGCTTCGGCCCTATCGCCTCGACGATGCCGCGAACAGGATATTCGTAGCCCTTGCCCTCATATGCTACCATTTTCGACTGCGACGAGGCATCGATCGATTGGTCAAACCCATTCTGCGTAGCTGGGCTGCAGACAGCTGGGAAATAATCGAAGACGGCAAAGGTGCTGTGCCATTCGATGATCATCGATATGCATCACCGCAGCGCCCTTAAACGCTAGCATCTACGCGTTGGTCGACTATTCGAACGATTTCTAGCCTTCTGTATATGCTATACGAGATTTGCCTGCATGATAACTTGTTTAGATTTAGCCACTATTTGTTTAGTATTCTCGGGTATTTGACTACTATTCGAATAGCTAGTCAAGCTGTTGACAAGCGCAAAAGACAAACCTGACCAAGCCACTCAACAGATGACTACAACGCATCTGATGATGCCCTGGGCTTCAGCCAGCACCCTCATATGAGGGTGCTGGCCATGCTTGCTGCTACGCAGTGGGCTTCGACGATGCGAGGCGGTATCTCTGCCGGGTGCTCCCCTTCGGTTCCGTCGGCTCAATAAGACCTCGTTCAATCATCGAGTTGATATGCTTGACGACCGTCGCGCGCGATCTTCCCGTCATTCCCGCAACTTCGCGCACGCTGACCGTCGTGCGCTTTCCAAGAAGCAGAAGCACTGTCTGTTCCACAGTCTCCCCTGCAGAAAGCTTCTTCTCCGTATCGCTCAGATGGCGGCGCTCGAAGACGAGCATGAACGATCTGATATTGTCTTTCGGAACCGGTGCAGGCATGAATGCATCTTGGAGCTCCCGCTCTATGGTCTGATACCCCGTGCCCCTGTTCTCTGCGACGTATCCGCCTTTGTAGGGAGTGCTTTCGAGAATGTTGGAAAGATACTGATTCCTGGAAGCGGAGACGCCCTCTTTGCCGAGCGAGTCAAGCGTCACATTGCCATAGAGCCCGCCAGGATTCGTGATCTCGAGCCGGTCGACACAGAGATCGACCTGGACTGGAGTTCCCAGTGCAAGTGGTGAATAATCCCTATGCATGAGCGCATTGACAACAGCCTCGCGCACCGCAAGCTCAGGATAGTCCGTGACATCTTTCCTGAAGGCACCTTCTATGAGGGCACCAGTACGCGTATTCTTGTCCACAGCGGCAATCGTGTCCTCGACGATGACGGGAATGGAGCCAACCAGTGTTGCGCTGTCGACAAGACGCTTTCCCGATGAGGTGGTTTCTGCCTTTGTCGACCCTGGATAGCAGGCAAAGGATACATTGAGCCGCGGGAAATACTTCTGCGGATACGTTCCAAGTGCAAGGAGGCCCGCCAATGTCGGATGCAGTGTCCCATCCTCATCCCGGCTGGCGATTCGCAGGTTTACAGCAGCCTCCTCATCATCCATCTTGGCAAAGACCCTCGGATGAATCTTACGCTCCCTTTCCAGAAGCCCCTGCAGAAGCGAGCTGTCCAGATCGTCCATCGATGCTTCGGGGACGAGAGCGATATCGTGCCGTGGCTGCTCCTGCTCCTCGACCAGACGATCGACCTCGTATTGGGAGAGCCGCCGATCTCCATCGCCTGTCCGGATATAGGAGCCTGAGTAACGCCCCGCTGCTGTGATATAGCAGGGCTTGTCCGCAGGCATCATTTCGGCGATATTTGCAACTACCAGCGGCTTTCCTTCGAACTGGAGAATCCGGATATCTGGCCTTACAGGTGGTGTCAGCTTTTCATTGCAGACATTGGATAACGAATCCATAATGCGCTTGGGATCAAACCCTTCCAAAGGAGCGAATCCGTCCTTTTCGGAGAGCCCGAGAATCACCGTGCCACCAGCACCATTGGCAAATGCGGAGATGGTCGTTGCAATGTCTTTCGTGAGCTGCTTCCGTGCAGATTTCACCTCATAATGCTGCGTATCATTGCCGATTCTTCTCATGGTCTCGACGACGCGCACAGCGTCTGCTTCATTTTCAATGCGAAAATTGGCTGCATCTTCCATGCGTCCACCTCCGCTGCCGCACTTCCAGCTTGTTTAGTACTATTGCTATTTGACTACTTTTCTTAGTATTTTGACTACTATTTGAATAGTAGTCAAGCAGTAGTCAACGCTTGATAAGCCTGGACCCCTAAATCCTTTGTCTGACGCCCATAGCAGCAGCTCTTCCAAATTCTGTTGCATCTGCAACGAGCATCATGCATTCAGTGGAGATCATCTCCTAATCCGATGTGTCTGACTGGCTATCGCGCAGCCAGCTGCCAACTATCCAAATGATTGGCTGAAGCATGCAGCTAACCACCCTCAGAAATGCAGCAGTGTGAGATATACATTCTGTTCACAGTATATTATTTTATGAATTGATTTATTTTTCATTAATTATCAAATCATATAGGTAGCAATGGGACGCTTCGACTCCATCCTCTTCTGCATGGGAAGTGTGTGAGTAAATTTACACTTGCTCCGAGAGGCTATCACAAAAGTCCAGGATTGATATAAACAGGTACCTGTAAGTGTAAATTTCGCCCTGCTCAATTTTACACTTCATTCTGGGTTGGGCCACCGATTGAAGATTCCACATAGAGGAGGCCTGCAGGCTCATGGTAACCTGCAGGCCTCCAATCTTGCACTATAGCGTCAGCTCTGGACTACTTCAGGCCGGCAGCACGCCTGTCCTGGTACTCCTTCGCCAGCTTCTCCTGCACATCGTGCGGCACCTGCTCATAGCCCGAGAGCTCGATCGTGAACTCGCCGGTGCCACGGGAAAGGGAGCGCAGGCGCGTTGCGTAGTCGACGACTTCGGCATACGGGACGGTAGCCGAGATTGTCGTCATTCCCTGCTCGGCGCCCTGTCCTGCCTCCATGCCCTCGACACGGCCACGGGAGGCGGAGATGTCGCCCATGATGGAGCCGGCATAGCTCTCAGGCACGGTCACCTTCATGCTCGCCATTGGCTCGAGGAGCACCGGCTCTGCCTGCTCGACGGCCTTCTGGAAGCCGATGCGGGCTGCCGTCTTGAATGCCATCTCATTGGAGTCGACCGGATGGTAGGAGCCGTCGTAGACAGCGACCTTGATGTCGATCATCGGATAGCCAGCAAGCACGCCTTCTGCCATGGTCTCCTGGACACCCTTGTCGATGGCCGGGATGAAGTTCCTGGGGATGTGGCCACCCACGACCTCATCCACGAACTCGTAGCCCTGGCCCGGGTTCGGCTCGAGGCGCAGCCAGCAGTCGCCGAACTGGCCCGCACCGCCTGTCTGCTTCTTGTGGCGGCCTTCTGCGGAGGCGACACGGCGGATGGTCTCACGGTACGGGATGCGCAGCTTCACGGTATGGGCGGTAATGCCGACACGGTCCTCGAGTCGGTCGAGCAGGACGCTCACCTGTGCCTCGCCGATAGCGGAGATGACAGTCTGGTTCGTCTCCTCGTCGCGCTCGACCTTGATGGTCGGATCGGCATCAGCAGCCTTCTCGAGGAAGGTGTAGAGCTTGTCTTCGGTGCCACGCTTGTCCGGCTCGATCGCGATGCGGTAGAGCGAGTTCGGGAAGCGGAAGGCAGCAGCCTCGACCTTGCCGGTGACGGAGAGCGTATCGCCTGTCATCGCTTCAAGCTTCGGCACGACGACTATATCGCCAGCCTGGGCGCACTTGACCTCGGTGGTCTCACGTCCGCACATGCGGTAGAGGTGCGTGAGGCGCTCGGTCTTGCGGGTGCGGGCATTCACGAGCTCGAGGCCCGGCGTCACGGTGCCAGCCAGCACCTTCAGGAAGGAGAGGCGGCCGTTCGACGGATCCTGCAGGGACTTGAAGTCGAAGACGACCGGACGGTCATCATCCGGCGAGATGTCGAGCTGCTCGCCATTCACGAGCGGGATGCGGCCGAAGTCTGCCATGGTCGGGAAGTAGTTCACGACGTTGTCCATGAAGGAGATGACGCCCTCCTCCTTCACGCAGGAGCCAGCGAAGACCGGCACGAAGATGCGCTCGACCAGAGCCTTGTGGAGCAGGCCTTCGAGCTCCTCCTGGGTGAGTGCCTCGCCGTCGAGGTATTTCATCATGAGCTCGTCGTCCGCCTCGACGACAAGCTCGCAGAGGGCATCGCGGGCGGCCTGGTAGGCTTCCTGGTACTCGTCAGGCACGGGCCCCTCGACGGGCTTTCCACCCTCGAGATGGCGGGCGGTGCCATGGACCACATCGATGATGCCGGAGAAGGCATCGCCCACGCCCATGGGCAGCGTCACAGCAGCCAGGCGGTTGCCGAAGTGCTCCTTCAGGCTCTCCATCGTGGTCTCGAAATCAGCCTCTGCACGGTCGATGCGGTTCACGAAGACAGCACGTGCCAAGGACAGGTCCTCGGCTGCGAACCAGAGCCTGGTCGTGACCGTGGCTGGACCACCTGCAGCATCGACCACAAAGAGTGCAGTCTCGCATACGCTCATCGCTGCATAGGCATCGCCGATGAAATCGGGATAGCAGGGGGCATCGAGGACATTGATGCGCTCGCCCTTCCACTCGATCGGCGCGATGGTCGTCGAGATGGAGAATCCGCGCGACGCTTCCTCGTTATCGTAATCAAGCGTGGGCTTGGTGCCGGCATGGCCCCCCAGACGGGTCGTCTTGCCCGTCAGATGCAGCATGGCCTCAGCCAGCATGGTCTTGCCCACGCCACCTTGGCCCACAAGGACTACGTTCTTGACCTTCTCATCACCCATACGTGTGCCTCCTTGGTCCAACGGAAGGCGAGACGAGCCCCGCCTGTCCGAAGCGAGTCGCTTGGACCTAACCTTACCCGCCAAGGCAAGGCGTGAGGCATACATATCGGGAGACGTGCGCTTCGTATGCGCCAGACGGTGTATGCACCACGGCGCATAGAAATGAAGGCCTTACTTATTCCCCGGAAGCAGCCTTGATGCGGTCAGCATCTGAGATCTTCCGCACCGGTCTGCAGGGTGCACCGAAGGCAAGCGTATGGGGCGGAATATCCTTCGTGACGAGAGATCCTGCACCGATCACACAGCCTTCGCCGATCGTGACGCCTGGCATGATGGAGACGCGGGCGCCAAGCCAGCAGTGGTCCCCCACCACAATCGAAAGGGCTCGCTCGATGCCTTCCTCCCGCTCATCTGCCACGAGCGGATGCTGCGCCGTATAGGCTCCGAAGTCGGGGCCAATGCAGCAATGCGCACCAATTGTGATCTTGGCTCCATCCATGAAGTAGGCGCCATGGTTCACGAAGGTATGCGGTCCAATCGAGACATTGAACCCATAGTCCACCTGGAGCGGCGCCCAGAGCTCCACATCCTCGCCGACATATCCCAGAAGGTCTTCCAGCAACTCGCGCTGGCGGGGAAGGTCGGAAGGCCTGGCCTGGTTGAACTCGAAGGCCATATCCTGTGCCTTGGCGCGCAGCTCTGCCAGCTCCTCGTCGTTGTTCGCGTCGTACCAGTCGCCCTGGCCCATAAGGTCGCGTGCAGTCTCGCCCATGCTAGGCCGCCAATCTCTGTCCCAAGACGACAGCAATAAGGCCTGCCGCCAGGCTGATCCCCATATAGAGCACGGCTTCGCCGTAGGCACCCCTGCTCATGAGCTGGTTCGACTCGAGCGCGAAGGTCGAGAAGGTCGTGAAGCCGCCGCAGAAGCCCGTCTTCAGGAAAAGCTCCCAGCGGGGAGATACCGTGCCCTTCACGACCAGAGCAGCGATGAGGCCGATAGCGAGCGAGCCTGCGATGTTGATAGCGAGGGTCTTCCAAGGGAATCCGCCTTGCGCCCCGACGGGGGCCAGGCCGATGAGATACCGGAGGATGGCGCCAAGGCCGCCTCCGAGGCCGACAAGCAGGCATTCCAGCATGAGTGAGCTCCTTCTTCTCGTCTGTACCCATCCAGTATGGAAGAGGCAGGGGCAAGAAGGGCATGCCACAAGGCAAGACCAGCAAAACTGCTGATTGGCTGACGCAGGCAGTTCCTCGTTGCGAGATCCCCGGTCAGGCCAGAGTCAGCATGGCCAGCTCGGCGGACGTGATATAGCCCTTCCGCTCAGCCTCATGTGCGGCTTCAGTCGATCTCTCGGGGCCCAGAGCCGGCGCCGCCACACAGATCGCATCAGCTGCTTCCTGGCAGGCGATGCCCTCATACCGCACGAGCCTGTCAGGGCCCCTGCGCCAGATGAGCTTCACGCCGGCACCGAGATTGCGCCTCGTACGCTTGGGCGCCGCCATAAGGATGAAGCGCGGATCGGTCGGGCAGAGGCCAAGCAGGGATACCACCGACTCCCCATAGAGGTAGGCTCCTTCCACTGCCGCCTTCACGGCCACGGCGTAGGGAGCCTGCTCCTGATAGGGCCATACAGGCACCCGGTAGAGGCCCCGGGCCATGCGCACGAGCCTGCCGCGGGCCGCATACTGCACGACCTCGGCTTCGGAGATGCCGAGATCCCTTGCCTCTGCGGATGTGATGAGCCCATAGTCGTCGGTTGCGTCGTATATGTCATCAATCTTAGCCATGTCAGTTTTATAGCAGATACGCTCTATTTTTGACATACTGGGCCATGCTCTCCGATTGATGCGGATGGTTGCTTGTCCTGGCATGCATGGGAGGCAAAGAGATTCTCTCCAGACAGATTGCACAAGGCCATGCCAACGGCGATCTCCTGCAGAGATACGAAAAGAGGGCCGGCGCCCTTTCGGACGCTGGCCCTCTGCATGGCAGATATGCGCCGCTACTCGATCGTGACCTTGGTCGCGTTGGTCTTCTCCTGAATCTTCGGGACCGTGATCGTGAGGACACCATCGGCGAGCTTTGCCGTGAGGCCTTCAGCAGCTGCATCCTTCAGATAGACGCCGCGGCTTGCCTGCCACTCGCCTGTCTCCTTCTGGATCCAGTTCTTGCCCTTGTCCTCGTCGGTTTCCTTCTTGTCGACGGAGACAGAAAGCCTGCCCTCATTGAGCTCCACGTCGATCTCATCCTTCTTGACGCCCGGGAGATGTGCGGAGACTACATAGTGGTCACCTGCATCCTCGACGTCCATTGGGAATGCATCGCTGGAATCGACTGCGAGGACTGGCGCGAAGAAGTCATCGAACGCACTGAACGGCCATGCCCTGCGAAGTGCCTTCTCGTAGTCGCTATAGGGAACCATTCCTGCCATCGTTACCACTCCTTCAAGTATTCTGGAGGCCCTTCTGGACCTCTTCGGGTTTCGTTGTTATACCTTCCCAGAGTGGCAGACTTTATACATGCAAACTCAGTATTTCTAAGTTTTTTCGATGAGTTTATCTAAGTGTTTTCGTAGCAGATATTGTCTCTTTCAGCAGCTTGCCCTATTTGTCCGGCGTGATCCAGAACTTGAGGAGCGGGAAGCTCACGACGACGGCGAGCAGGGTGTTCACAACCGAGGCGAGGGTGCCGGAAAGGCCTGCATCCATGCCCCAAGTGTTCTGGCAGAAGCTCGTGACATAGCCCGGCAGGATCAGGTTCACGACGACGATGAGGATGGCGAGAACGGCGAACTTCGGGGCAGCTTTGCTGAAGTCAGCCGTGGACTTGAAGACCCACTTCATCTGGACAAAAAAGTTCACGACCTGGGCCAGGACCTCAGCGATCAGGAAGGTGATGAAGCCGCCCACGCCATTGGAGCCCGGTGTCGTGTAGTTGAAGATCCAGAACGAGAAGGGGGAGGTGAGCCCCATCGCATTGATGAAGAGGGCCGTGCCTATCCAGGTGCAGACGAAGCGCGTCGCGGTGCTGATGTTGCTCAGCACATTGAATTTGATGAATTCCCACAGGCTCTCATGCTCCTGGGTCCACGTCTTGAAGCTCATTGGGGCTGTCCCTTTCTCTTGGTCGGTCTCGTATTGCACGTGTGATTGCTAGTGGTCCTGGCTTGCCAGGAGCTTCTCTCCCCTGCTGTTCTGGATGAGGTTCGCGATGAACTGATAGAGCAGGGGCAGGAAGAACCAGAGGAACCAGACAAGCAGGAAGCCCTGGCCGGTGAGGATCTTCACGATGCCTGCCGGCACGAAGCCCACAAGGCCCCAGCCCTGGATCTCGCGGACCAGCGCATCCACAAGACCCATCGAGACGAACTGGCCGGCGTTCTTTGCGAGCGCCCGGAGCGGCATGTTGTAGATGAAGAGGACATTGAGGTCCGGATGCCCCTCCTTCTCGCCCTTCTTGACCAGATGGTCGAGCACAAGCCAGACGAGCCAGAAGATGGGGCTCCTGCCATGGTTGAGGTCACGGAAGCAGGTGTTGCGGTCGAGCGTGAGCTCAGGCTTCTTGAGCTTGTGGCCCAACATCTGCTCGAACTCCTCGTCCGTGATGTCCTGGATATCTGCCGTCTTGTAGGAAGGGATGTTCCTTCCCGCATAGGGATACGGGTCATGGGTGCCCGAGAGGAGGACGGTCGCTGTGAGACGGATGTCCTCGCAGGAGCTGCCGACACCAATGTGGTAGCTGCCGCCTTCGACCTCCCAGGCGCCGGTCGCCACATTGAAGTAGCGGAATGCCTTGTCATCGAGATCGATCGTGACCTGGCGGCTCTCCTTGGGCTCGAGATAGACCTTCTGGAAGCCTTTGAGCTCCTCTGCCGCACGAAAGAGCGGAGACTGCGGCTTGCCGATGTAGACCTCAGCCACCTCGGCGCCAGCGACAGCTCCAGTATTCGTGAGCGTGAAGCTCACGGTCGCCGTGGGAAGGCCCTTGCTTCCGAGTGCCGGCTGGTGGATATGGACCTTGAGGTCGGAGTAGGCGAAGGTCGTATAGGAGAGGCCGAATCCGAAGGGGAAGGCCACCGGCACCTTGGCCGTCTCGTAATAGCGATATCCCACGAAGATGCCTTCGCGGTACTGCGCCTCCTCCTCATCGGACGGGAAGTACCTGTAGCTCGGCGTATCGGCAAGGGCGCGGGGCCAGGATTCGGCAAGCTTGCCCGAAGGCGCAGCCTCGCCCGTCAAGACCTTGAGCGCCGCACGTGCCCCTGCCTGGCCGCCCAGACCGAGATAGAGGAGGGCTGGCACCTCGTCTGCCCAGTCGGTCGCCACAGCGCCACCGGAGGAGAGCAGGACAACGATGTTCGGATTGACCTCAGCGATCTTCTTCACAAGATCGCGCTGGTTCTGGGAGAGCTCAAAAGCGGTCCGGTCCATGCCCTCGGACTCCGCTGCCTCGGAAAGCCCCAGGCAGAGGATGACCACATCAGCCTGCTTTGCCAGCCTGGCTGCTGCTTCGGCCTTCTCGGCCGAGGGTTCGCCCATGCGCTCGAAGCCCTGCTCGTAGCCGATGAGGTCGAGATCGCTCGTCTCGGTGACATCGAGGAGCGTATCGAGCTTCGTGGGATTCACGAGCGAGGAGCCTGCCCCCTGGTAGCGGGGCTGCTTCGCGAAGTCGCCGATCAGGGCGACCTTCGTGTGCGGCGCGAGCGGAAGGAGGGGGTTGCCCTCCACAGCATCGTTCTTCAGAAGGACGATGCCGGCCTCTGCGGCACTGAGTGCGACCTCGTGGTGTGCTGCCTCGTCGAAGGTGTCAGAAGCAGAAGCCGTCGCCTCATGGGTCGAGAGGATGAGCTTGATCGCCGTGGCAACCCGTGCGTCGAGCAGCTCCTCCGAGAGCTCTCCTGACTTCACGGCACGGATGAGCTCGCGGGTGGAATCGAGGCCTGGGGCCGGCATCTCGAAGATCGAGCCTGCCTTCACGCCCGCCACATGATCGTTGGAGCCGCCCCAGTCGGTCACGACCGCGCCGTCAAAGCCCCACTCCTTGTGGAGGATTTCCTGGAGCAGATGCTCATTCTCATTGGCGTAGGTTCCATTGACCTTGTTGTAGCTCGTCATGATCGAGGCTGGCTTGGCCTCCTTCACGACAATCTCGAAGGCCGTGAGATAGATCTCGCGCAGCGTCCGCTCGTCCAGGACGGAATCGGATGCCTGGCGCCTCGTCTCCTGGCTGTTCACGGCGAAGTGCTTGACGCAGGTGCCGATGCCCTTGGACTGGACGCCCCGCACATAGGCAGCGCCCATCTTGCCCGCAAGATAGGGGTCCTCGGAGAAATACTCGAAGTCGCGGCCGCCCAAGGGGCTCCGCTTGATGCAGATGCCCGGACCCAGAAGGACATTCACATCCTCGACCGCAGCCTCCTCGCCCAGGGCCGCGCCGACCTTCTCCACGACCTCAGGGTCCCAGGTATCAGCCAGGGTCACAGCGGTCGGGAAGCAGGTTGCAGGGAGGCTCGTCCCCAGACCCAGATGGTTTGCGCCCTCAGCCTGCCTCCTCAGCCCATGGGGGCCATCTGAGAAGAAGAGCTGGGGCAGCCCTGCATGCTTGATCTCACGCGTCCCGAAGGCCGTGGCGCCTGCCAGAAGGGCGCACTTCTCCTCGAGCGTCAGCTTCTGCAGGATGTCCTCATATGCCACAGCAGATCCCTTTCCTTCGCAGAGGCCTTGCGCAGGCCTCGTCTGAGCAAGCTTCTATTTTTCACATATCCGAGGATACCGAAGTTGGGAAAGATTGCCGCTTCTGTGGCACAAACGGTCATCTTCTCGGCATAGCCTGCACTCCGCTGCCACTGGCGGCACATCCTGCAGCCAGCATAGAGCAATGCGGACAGGTCTGGGGGACCTGTCCGCACCGAAAGGAGGCTATGTGGTTGTGCCTAGTCTTCGGAAGCCTCGAGCTTCTTGTAGACATCGATGAAGTCCTCAGCGAGGACGCGGAAGGTCTCTGCGCCCATCAGCTGGTCCTCTGCATGCATGAGGAGCATCGAGAAGTGGACCGAGCGGCCACCGGCATCGTTCGCCAGAAGCTGCAGGTGCACATTGTGCCCCTGGAGGAAGGCATCGGAGCCCTCCTTCATCAGATGCTCGGCCTCGTCGAACTTGCCTTCCTTGGCCTTGTTGATGGCATCGATGTACATGGACTTGGCGGTGCCGACCGAAGCGATGATCTCGAAGCATACCTCTTCCATATCAGGAGTCTCAGGCGTGGCGTTCTCGTCTGCCATCTCTACTCCCCCATGAGCTTCATTGCGTCGGACAGGATCTTCTTCGCATTCATGCGGCCATAGTCAGCCATAGCGATGACGGTGACGGGGATGCGGCCCTTCACGACGTCCTCGGCGTCCTTCTTCGCATAGGCGATCTGGGGCCCGAGCATGAGGATATCGTAGTCGTCCACGATATCGAGCGCCTTGTTCAGCGGGTCGGCCTTGACCTCGACGTCGAGGCCCTCAGCCTTTGCCTCCGCCTGCATCTTCTGGACGAGCAGGCTCGTGGACATGCCAGCATTGCAGGCCAGCAGAATCTTCTTCATGATCTATCTCTCCCTCTTATCCAAACCCAATGCCGTATGGAGGCCTGCCCGAAGGCAGGCAGATGACGTGTGCCAGGATGGCACGGAATCATTATCCCTCGCCGCCGGGGTGGGCCCGCCTGGGAAGACGAGCCCAAAGGCGGAGGAAAAGGAAGTGGTCCAGCTACTCGGCCTTCTCGGAGGCGAGCTCGGCCTGCTTGGCCTGTGCACGCTCGGAGACCCTCATGAACGGCAGGTAGATGGCCATGGCGCCTGCAATCTCGATGACCTGCCAGACGGCGGCACGCCAGTCCATGCCGGTCGCGAGGAGGGCGGAGAGGACAGCCGGGGTGGTCCAGGGGACCTGGACGACGCACGGAGCAATCACGCCGGCGCAGGTGAGGCCATAGGTGAGGCCGATGCAGAGGTCGGGAACGAGGACGAACGGGATCATGAGCGGCAGGTTGTAGACGATAGGATAGCCGTAGATGACCGGCTCGTTGATGTTGAAGAGGCCGGGGAGGATGGCGAGCTTGGCGACCTCACGGGAGCTCTTGCTCTTGGAGAAGATGAAGGTGTCGAGGAGCAGTGCGAGCGTGCAGCCGGAGCCGCCGATGAGGGCGAAGGAGTTCACGATCTGCATGTTCATGTAGTGGTCCTGCGGGATCGGCTGGCCAGCAGCGAAGGTGGCCATGTTGTCGACGATCAGCATCGTGAGGATAGGCTCAGCAAGGACGCCGGAGATCGTGGACTGATGGATGCCGAGGCAGAAGAGGAGGTTCGCGAAGGTGTAGATGATGATGACAGCCCAAGGACCGGCGTTCATGAGGCCCTTCAGAGGAGCGGCGATGCCCGTGGCGATGAGCGTCAGAAGATCCGTGGCGAAGAGGCCGGAGAGCAGCGCTGCGATGAGGCCCCAGAAGGAGAGCGTGAGCAGCATCGGGAACATGACATTGAAGGAGTCAGCGACAGCAGGCGGGATGCCCGGGCCGAGGTTGACCTTCAGGTGCTCGTTCTGGGAGAGCTTGATGAAGATCGTGGTCGTGAGGAGGCCGACGATGATGGCGCCGAAGAGGCCATTGGCGCCGGTGAAGGAAGTCGAGAAGGCGCCCGTGACGGTCGCTCCCGTCATCGCATAGCCGTCAGGCATCGTGACGCCGAGGTCGGCGACTGCGAACTTCACGGAATCGGCGAGCTTGTCGGTCGCGTTCGTGGCGACGAGATAGTCGCCGAGGGTTGCGGTGATGGCCTGCGGCATCATGATCACGAAGGAGGAGATGCCGACGACGACACAGGCGATCGGGTTGTCGAAGCGCTTGTTCTTCGCGAAGCAGTAGCCGATGACGCCAGCCAGGATGACAGCGGCGAAGTTCAGGGTGCCGAGCGTGACGGCGCTGCCCCAGACCTGGACATTGGCAAGCTCGACGGAGTCTTTCGCCCAGAAGAGCGGAAAGACGACGTTGTTGATGAGGACAGCGATGCCTGCCAGGATGTAGAGCGGCATCACGGTCGCGAAGGCATCGCGGAGCGTCCTCAGATGTATCTGGTTTCCGATCTTGGCAGAGACTTCGGCAAACTTGTCGAGGAATGTCGCGCCCTGCTCCTCTTTCTCTTCAGCCATTTCCTTCTCCCTAGTCGACTATATGCGTCTCGCAGACGCGCTTAAGCCATGCAGCGGATTTCTTGAGGCGGCGCCGGTATCCATCTTCCAGGTCCACCTCGACGAAGCCATAACGGTTCTTGAATGCGTTCTTCCAGGACCAGTTATCAATCACGGCCCAGTAGTGGTAGCCACGGCACTTGGCGCCTTCGTCGATCGCACGTGCGATCCATTCGAGATGGCGGCGGACGAAATCGATGCGATAGTCGTCCTGGATGATGCCGTTCTCGTCCTTCTTGAGGTCCTCGCGCTCGATGCCGATGCCGTTCTCGGAGACGAACCACTCGAGATCCGGGTAGTGCTCCTTCAGGCTCATCGCGAAGTCGTAGATGCCCTTCGGATAGATCTCCCAGCCACGGCTCTTGTTCATCTCGGCCTCAGGCCACACATACGGGTCTGCGAAGACCGGGATGCCATGCTCGTCCGTGTCGTGGGCAGGAGCCTGGACACGCTCGGGATGGTAGTAGTTGAAGCCAAGCCAATCGACCTTGCCATCTGCCAGAATGATCTTGTCCTCCGGACGCTCCGGAAGCACGATGCCGCGCTCCTTCAGGGTGGCAATCACGTCCTCGGGCAGATGCCCCTCGGCCACGAGGTCCAGCCACCAGCGGTTGTCGACGCCGTCTGCCATCCGCACGGCCTCGAGGTCTGCCTCAGACGGATTCTCCTTCGTGTAGGGCGGCGTGAAGCAGTTGATGAGGCCGATCCTTGCATCCGGCAGCATCGCGCTATCTTCCTGTGCCTTGCGGAAGGCACGGACAGCCAGGCAATGGGCGATCGAGATGTTGTACTGGACCGCACGGGCGCGACCATAATCGCGGATGAACGGATACCATTCGCCTGAGGTGTAACGCTGCTGCGGCTCGACAATCGGCTCATTGAAGGTGAACCAGCACCGGATCTCCTTGCCGAAGGCACGGAATGCCTTGTCCGCATAATTCGCATAGGCCTCTGTGACCTCACGGTTCTCCCAGCCGCCACGCCGGAACAGGTAGGTCGGCATATCGAAGTGGTAGAGGTTCACGAAGACCTCGATGCCTGCCTTCTTGGCGGCAGCGAAGATCTTGTGGTAGAACTCCTCCCCTTCCGGGTTCACCTGTCCATCCTGATCGATGAGACGGCTCCACTGGATGGAGGTCCTGACCGAGGCCAGGCCAAGCGAAGCCAGAAGCGCGAAATCCTCTTCGTAGCGATGGCCGAAGTCATTGCCCGCATAGGAGCCGACCCGGTTGTGGAACGCCGTGATATCGAGGTTCGACCAGGTATCCCAGAGGTTCTCGAGCTTGCCGCCTGCTTGCCACCCTCCTTCCGTCTGGGGGCCCGACATGGCTGCGCCGAAGAAGAAATCGTCAGGCAGCTTGATCTGACCCATATCGCTCCTTTCTCCCTTGTCCTGCTGGTGCTTGGCGCCTTCAAGCTTCTTTCAGGCGCTTCGTTGGTTAGTATATTCACATTCTAAATTAGACATGTCTAGTTTATTTTTGGGTATTCTTTTTATAAAATTATACCTATCCGTTAGCGGCTGTTTTCAGGCGGCGAGCGGCAGGACATGATGAACAGCTGGATAGTCTGGAGAATGCATCCCTATAGTTGTTCGCAGGATGATGGACAATGGAGCTATCGGATGGTCCCGGCATGGGTACATCCCTTGTGAATCATAGTGAGAGCAGGCAGAAGTGCTGAAGTATGAAGCAGTCATCGACGACCTGAAGGAGGGCATCGAAACAGGTGCCTATCCTCCCTACTCGCAGCTCCCCTCGACGGCGCAGCTCTGCGAGAAATACGGCGTGAGCAAGATCACGATCAAGAAGGCCATGGACCAGCTTGAAGCCATGGGCTACATATCGCGCAGGCGGGGATCGGGCTCCTTCGTGAAGCGCCACGACGAGAACCTCCCCGCGGGGCTCACGGGCGAGCATTCGAACCAGATGACCGGCTTCATGGCAGAGCACAGGGCACGCAGCGAACGGGTCTCGACCAAGGTGCTCACCTTCACGGTCGAGCGCCCTTCCCCAAAGGTGGCCGCAGCCTTGGATATGGATGAGGACAGCTTCGTCTACCACATCATCCGCGTCCGATCCGCAAACGATATCCCCTTGGCCATCGAGTACACCTATATGCCGATCGATGTGATTCCAGACCTCAAGACCGCAGCCGTCGAATCGAGCATCTATTCCTACATCGAGGACGATCTGGGCCTCAAGATCTCGAGCGCTCACCGCACCGTGCGTGCGGTCCTCCCGACCGAGCTCGAGGAGAAGGAGCTCCACGAGGAGCCGACAAGCCCGCTCCTCGAGGTGGAGCAGACCGCCTTTTTGGATGACGGGAAAGCATTCGAGTACTCGATCTCCCGCCATGCCCATGGCTACGAGCTCTATGTGATCTCGACCAAGTAGGCATCTGCAGATCCAGTCCAAAGACAGCAAAGCGGCCGGCAGCACCAATGCTGCCGGCCGCTTCCTTTCAGATGCAGTGCGCTCTCCTACTTGTGCGCCTTCAGGATCTTCGAGAAAGACGTATCGGAGTGGCGTGCCCAGAAGAGGTACACGAGGACCGAGATCACACAGGCAAGCGAGACGATGGACCACATGGCAGAATAACCCATGCCCGTGATGAGCGAGCCTGCGATGCCGCCGCCGAGGCCGTAGCCGATATCGTAGCCGCAGAGGAACGTGGAGTTCGCAGAGCCCCTGGACTCGTTGTCTGCCGTATGCACGGCCATGGACTGGAGGCTCGGCTCGAGGCCGCCGAAGGCATAGCCAGCAAGGACAGCAGAGAGGATGAAGGTCACGCCGTTCGGCACGAAGGCAAGCAGCAGGAAGGCCACGAGCATCGAAGCGTTGCAGCTGTAGACGAAGAAGGCTTCGCCCTTCTCGTCGACGAGCTTGCCAAGGGTCACACGGACAAGGAGCAGCATCGCAGACATCACGAGGAAGTAGATGGAGCCCGAAGGCAGGCTGTTCTCGGAGGCGAAGATGGCGACGAAGTTTTCGGGGGCGCCGAACGTGAACATGAAGATCATCATGGTCACGGTCGCAGGCAGAGAGTCGCGGTTGATGATGGCGCGGAGATCGAGCTTCTTGTGGGGCACCTCGACCCTGGGAGCCTTGATGCCAGCAAAGAGGACGAGGCTGAGGACAGCGATGAGCGCTGCGACCATATAGAGCACCTTGAAGCCGAAGGCACCCATGAGCTCGAGGCCGAGGGCCGGCGCGATGGCCGATGCCAGTGCCGTCGCCATTCCGAAGTAGCCCATGCCTTCAGCGAAGCGGGGGCGGCAGATCACGTCGGAGGCGACGGTCGCGGTCGTGGAGTTCGAGAACGAGAGGCCGATGCCGTGCACCATGCGGAGCGCTATGGCCAGAGAGAGCGTCGGGACGATCACGTAGCCCACAGGAGCGAGGCCCATCAGCAGGAGGCCGATCACGAGGGCCGTCCTCCTCACGCCGTTGTCGAGCCACCAGCCGACGAAGGGGCGGACGATCACGGCGACGAACGAGAAGACCGCGGCGCAGATGCCGGCGATGGCCTCGGTGCCGCCGAGGCTCTGGATGAAGAACGGGAACGTGGAGAGGCTCATGATGTGATTGGTGAAGACGCAGAGATTCACCAGGATGATGAGGACCAGATCCTTGGTCCACAGCTTGGGCTGCGCCTGAGCCTTGGTTTCAGTTTGAGTCATGGATTCCTTCCTCTGCAAGGTATATGGGCACGTGAAGAGCACGCCTCACAGAGGCGAGTGGCCCTTCATCAATCGGATTTACGCCTGAAGGGCCACTCATTGATTCCTGAACAGTATAGCGCGGGGCACATGGCCCCGCACACAATCGCCAGAGGCCGCTTTAAGCCTCTGCACCCTCAGGAGCGCCTGCCTCCTTCTTCTCGCCCACGTGGCTGAAGAGCTTGGCGAAGACGAGACGGGAGACGGGGCCTGCGGCGAAGAGGTTCCAGAGAAGCGCCATCGGGAAGTTCTTGATGAGGGTGCCGACCCAGATGGCCAGGAGCTCAACGACAGGCATTCCGCCGAGGATGATGTTGAAGAGGATGCTTGCCACCAAGCTCATGGTCGGGCACATCACGAGGACCGTGCAGAAGGAGCGGATGATGGTGCAGAAGAAGGGGTTGTCCTTCTTGGGGTCGACGAGACGTGCTGCAAGGCCTGCACCGAGACGGTTGCCCCAGAGGTTCGAGAACAGAAAGACGAAGAGCCACATATAGGCTGCCTCGATGAGGGCGGCCAGGAACACGTCGTTCGTCATGTTCGAGAAGCCACCTGCCATGGTCGGGATGCCCATCTTCCAGGCGACGTTGTAGACCTCCATCCCGTACGCCATCGTGATTGACATGAGGATTCCGAAGATGATTCCTTGCGCCTTGTTCTTTGGCATGCCAGCTGCTTCCTTTCTGCACAACAAAAAAGCGTGCAGACCGAAATTCTTCGATCCGCACGCTTTGCCATGCACTTGTTGCTCTGTGCGCTACACGCAAGGTCTACTCTAGCACCGCTGCGTGCATGCCTTACCAAATCGACACACCGCGGACTGCTACTCAGCGGCCGCCTTCTTGCCGAACTTGGCCTTCAAGGCACCCACCACAGCCGGAATCACGGAGATCAGGATGATGCCGATAACGACCGCAGAGAAGTGCTCCTGCACGAAGGGGTTTCCGCCGAAGAAGTAGCCAAGGAGCACGAAGAGGGTCGACCAGGTGATGCCGCCCAGGACGTTGAAGGGCACGAAGTGCTTCCAGTGCATGCCGCCCATGCCCGCAAGGAACGGCACGAAGGTGCGGATGAAGGGGAAGAAGCGGCCCAGGAAGATGGCAAGACGGCCCCATTTGTCGAGGAAATCCTCGGTCTGCTTCACGCGCTCGGGCGTCATCGCCTTGACCTTGCCAGAGGCGACGATCTTGCGCCCGAAGAAGTGGCCGATCATGAAATTGCACTGGTCGCCCAGGATGGCTGCCGCCCAGGCTGTGGCAAGCAGAAGGAAGACGTTGAAGCCGCCGTTGTTCGCGAAGATGCCCGCCGCGAAGAGCAGCGAGTCGCCCGGCAGGAACGGGAAGAACACGACGCCGGTCTCGATGAAGACAATCAGGAAGACGAAGCCATACGCGTAGAGCGGGCCAGCCAGGATCCATCCAGCGATGGCCCCTCTTGGATCGTGCAGCAGATTGGCAATGAAATCGATGAAGCCCACAGGCCTTCCCTTCCGTGTCCCGATACAAAGAATGCCTCACAGGGCATGCAGACGTCCTGGAGGCACTCACCAAGCGTGCTCGATGGGAACGGGCGCCCGCCCGAGGCTCCTTATGGCTGCTGCCTCCCGGCCCTGACCAGGTTCGGAACAGTACGTCGCCCGAACCCATCGAACACGCTCACGATGTTTCAGTATACCGAAGTTCTGTGTCCTGCCACAGCGGAGCCCCATTCAGGAGAGAACCTCCACGAGACTTCCGTTTCTCAGGGCACAGTCCTGCTGCATCTACTCCAGAAGGCGCTTGGCGGGCACCATGCGCTCCAAGGCATCGTTCAGGATACGGTCCTCCTGCGCGAAGTGGAAGCGGATGTAGCGCATCTCCTCATGCTGGAAGAAGTAGGATCCCGGGACTCCGGCAACGCCCACCCTGCGGGCAAGCTCCTGGGAGAAGTGGACATCGGTCCCAAGGCCGAAGCCCGAGATGTCGCACAGGACATAGAAGGTGCCCTGAGGCGGCACAAAGGAGATGCCAAGGGCGGCAAGGCCGTTGCAGAAGAGCCGGCGCTTTGCCGTATAGGTGGCCTTCAAGGCATCGTAGTAGGCGTCGGGGAACATGAGGCCGGCGACAGCGGCCTCCATGAGAGGCGCAGAGGCAGAGTTCGTGAAGCGTTCGTGCACCCGCTTCGCCACAAAGGCGAGGTCCTCCGGCGCATAGAGATAGCCAAGGCGCCAGCCTGTGATCGAGAAGGTCTCGGAGAGCGAGCTGCACATGATGGTCCGCTCATACATCCCGGGCAGCGTCGAGAAGTAGATATGCTTGCTGGGGGCATAGACGATGTGCTCGTATACCTCATCGGTGATCACATAGAGGTCATGACGCTCGACAATCGTGGCGATGGTCTCGAGCTCCTCTCTTGTGAAGACACGCCCCGTCGGATTGTGCGGGTTGTTCAGGATGAGCGCCTTCACGCCCGGCTTGGCGCAGGCGCGCTCGAGCTCATCCGCATCGAAGGTGAACTCAGGCGGGTTCAGCTTCACGAAGATCGGCTCCGCGCCTGCCATCCTGATGTCCGGCACATAGTTCTCGTAGCAGGGATCGAAGACGACGACCTTGTCTCCCGGGGCGACGACCGTGAAGATCGCCACGAGCAGGGCCTCGGTGCAGCCGGAGGTCACCACGACATTCTTGTCGGGATGATAGGAGAGCCCCGTGAAGCGGTTGACCTTGGCAGTCAGCGCCTCGCGGAAGTTCGCTGCGCCATAGGAGATCGCATACTGGTTCGGTCCTCCATGGGCCACCTCGTTCAGGCGGTCCGTCAATGCCTTGGGCGGCGTGAAGCTGGGGAATCCCTGGGAGAGATTGATTGCGTCGTACTCATAGGCCTGTTCCGTCATCGTATGGATGGCGGAGACCGGAATCGACTGAGCAGCAGGATTGAGGCTCTTCATGAGGGAATGCGCACCCCTTAGGCGTTGGCGAAACAAGAATCACTACCAAGTACAGCATGATACTAGAATTCCGCGGGCGCTCCCGGTGCAGCAACCATTCAGGTGATTGCAAACTGTTACGAAAATGAGGAGGAGCTCGATCAAGCGATGCCTTGAAGGCACCGAGAGAAAAATCATCCACAGAAAAGAAGCCCAGCCCCGTCGGCGACGGAACTGGGCTTGCAGGCGCTCTTCCGGTCTTTCCGGACTAGTGGCGATGGGCGCGATAGAAGGCGATGAGAGCCTTCGTGGAAGCGTCCTGCGTCGCGAGCGCCTCGTCGTCGTGGAAGGCAGGAGTAATCTGCTTGGCAAGCTGCTTGCCAAGCTCGACGCCCCACTGGTCGAAGGAGTCGATGCCCCAGACCGTGCCCTCGGTGAAGGTGATGTACTCGTAGAGGGCGATGAGCTCGCCGAGCGCAAACGGCGTCAGCGTGTCGCCGAAGATCGAGGTGGTCGGACGGTTGCCCGTGAAGCAGCGGGCAGGGACCATCCACTCTGCCGTGCCCTCTGCACGGACCTCGTCAGCTGTCTTGCCGAAGGCAAGGGCCTTGGTCTGTGCCAGGAAGTTGCCGAGGAAGAGCTCGTGGATGTCCTGGTCCCCATCCTTGGTCGGGTTCGGAGTGTTCGCGAAGGCGATGAAGTCTGCAGGGATCAGGCGGGTGCCCTGATGGATCAGCTGATAGAAGGCGTGCTGGCCGTTGGTGCCTGCCTCGCCCCAATAGATCTCGCCCGTCTCGGTCGTGACCGGGGTGCCGTCCCAGCGCGTGCTCTTGCCGTTGGACTCCATCGTGAGCTGCTGCAGGTAGGCAGGGAAGCGATGCATATACTGGTCATACGGCAGCACGGCATGGCTCTCGGCCTTGAAGAAGTTCACGTACCAGACGTTCATGAGGCCCATGAGGGCACAGACGTTCTTCTCGAGCGGCGTCGTGGCGAAATACACGTCCATTGCATGGAAGCCTTCGAGGAAGTTCTCGAAGGTCTTCGGGCCATAGGCGATGATGAGGGAGAGGCCCACAGCGGAGTCGACGGAATAGCGGCCGCCGACCCAGCTCCAGAAGCCAAAGGCATTCTGAGGGTCGATGCCGAACTCCTCGACGAGCTTGAGGTTCGTGGAGACAGCCACGAAGTGGCACTTGATAGCCTCTGCAACGGAGGCATCGGAGCCATCGATGGCACCCTGAGCCTTCAGGGTGTCGAGCAGCCAGGTGCGGACCTCGCGTGCGTTGGTCATCGTCTCGAGCGTCGTGAAGGTCTTGGAGACGATGATCACAAGCGTGGTCTCGGGATCCAGGCCCTTGAGCTTCTCGGCAGCATCATTCGGGTCGATGTTGGAGATGTAGCGCACCTGGATGCCAGCGTCGGCGTACGGACGCAGCGCCTCGTAGACCATGACCGGGCCGAGGTCGGAGCCGCCGATGCCGATGGAGACGACGTTCTCGATCTTCTTGCCGGTGACGCCCTTCCACTCGCCCGAGCGGACCTTCTCGGCGAAGGCATACATGCGGTCGAGCACCTCATGGACGTCCTTCACGCAATCCTGGCCATCGACGATGAGCTTGCCCTCATCGGATGCCGGACGGCGCAGCGCAGAGTGCAGGACAGCACGGTCCTCGGTCGTGTTGATGTGGACGCCGGAGAGCATCTGGTCGCGGCGCTCCTCAAGCTTCACGGCACGGCCCAGCGCCACGAGATCCTTGATTACCTCGTCGGTCACGAGGTTCTTGGAAAGATCGAAGTGCAGGTCGTTCACGTCGAAGCTAAGCTTCTGGACACGCTCGGGATCGTCAGCAAACCACTGCTTGAGCGAGATGCCCTTCTCCTGCATCTCACGGTAATCCTCGGACAGCTTTGCCCACTCAGGCAGCTGAGTCGGATCGATAGGTGCTGCTACGTTAGCCACGTAAACCTCCCTCATCTGCCCCGCATTGACGCGGGACCTCCTTGCCTATCTATAAGATTACCGCAGCATGGAGCGGCTGGAGCAGATGCATCAGAAAAATAGCCAGCGTCCCATAAAGCCATCCGAACGGCATGGACGCACCATCACATCATGCAATTTCCTGATGAATGAGGCAGAGGCGCCCTCAGTAGGGCTCCCCGAGCGGCGGAAGCTTCTTGAGGTAGGCCCAGACGATCTGCTTCTTGCGGGCATCCGAGAGCGATGCCTCGAAGCCGCCGAGGTTCATGGCACGCATGCCGCAGACCTCCGCCACATGCCCTGGCTCGAGCATCGCAGATGCGAAGTCCTCCAGGCTCGAGAGCTCTTCGGCATAGGCCTCCCGTACGCAGGAGGCAGCCGTCTCGTCGCAGACGACAAGGGTGGAGGGGTCGAGGACCGCAATGGCCTCACGGAGCAGCTCGGGGGTGAGGCTCTCCCCTGCCTCAGTCTTCGTGCTCAGGGCGCACCAGTCCTCGGGCGCATAGCCCAGCCGGTCGAAGGCAGCATGCAGCGCCTTGCCATCAGCGCCGGCCAGCAACGTCCTGCCGCCCTGATCGCCTGGTCCCAAATCGCCTTTCAGGATGAGGAGCGACGAGAAGGCATTGCCTGCCATGCAGACGCCACGGGAGACGAGGCCTCCGATCTCGGCTTGAGCCTTTGCGATATAGCGCTTCCGAATGTCCTCATGCTCCATGGGGTCCACCTCCTTGCCACCTGCTATCCATAGCCTCTAGCTTACTCCACTTCGCATGCTGCCCTCACTGACATAAAACGCCGAGTTACCGGGTATAAGCGCAGCAAAGATTGACATGGCGGCGATGAGAGCGCCGCGTGGCCAAGGAGGTCTTCAGATGGCAGAGGCTATCACGCAAGAGACATTCGACAGCATCATCACCTCATCCCCCAAGCCGGTTCTGGTGGATTTCTGGGCAAGCTGGTGCGGCCCCTGCCGTGCATTGGGTCCCGTGGTCGAGCAGGTCGGCAAGGAGATGGCGGACAGGCTGGCTGTCTATAAGTGCAACGTGGATGAGGAGGAAGAGCTTGCCACCCGCTTCCATATCGTGAGCATCCCGACCCTCATCCTCTTCAAGGACGGAAAGCCTGCACATACGCTCGTCGGCAACATGCCGAAGGCGACCCTCGTGAAGGAGCTCGAGGCGAACCTCTGAGTCTGAGGGAAACAAGGGATGGACTATGATAGGGATGTCAGCTGAGCTGGCATCCCTAATTCTTTGCGGAAAGGACCAGCCACGAACGTCCTCCATGCTTTCCTGCATCAGATCCTGCGCAGCAAGCGCCTCATCCTCGTCGTCCTGGCACTTTCCATCCTCTTGGCGATCCTCGAGGACCTCTTCACTGGCGAGGCATTGAAGATCGACAGCTGGGCCTACAGCACGATCGTGGTGGGCTGGCGGCAGGCATGGCTCACGCCCTACATGCAGCAATTCTCCGATCTCGCCTCTCCGGTCGTCCTCTTCGTGATCTGCCTCATTATCACGGCCTTCGCCCCAGGAAGGCAGCCTGGACGCTGTGCCCTTCTCAATCTTGTGCTTGCGATAGCGCTCAATGTGCTCCTGAAGGGCATCATCCAGCGGCCCCGCCCCGAAGGCTTCCGCCTCATCGCCGAGACTGGCTACAGCTTTCCTTCGGGCCACTCGATGGTGAGCATGGCATTCTATGGGCTGATCATCTGGATGATCTGGCACAACGAGAAGGACCAGATGCTGAAATACGTCCTGTGCGCCACCTTTGTCCTGGTGATTGCCTTTGTCGGCATCTCCCGCATCTATCTCGGCGTCCACTATGCCTCGGATGTGCTGGCTGGCTTCTGCGTGTCGCTCCTCTGGCTCGCCTTCTACACGAAGGTGATAGCCCCGCTCTTCCTTGCGGACAGAGCTCCAGAAGAAAGAAAGGCATAGCCACAAACGGAAAGAGGCGCACCCACCAGGCACGCCTCCCATTGCTTTTCAGTCTTTCATTCCTACCAGCCGAAGAAGAATCCGCCTCTGTCTTCATCGTCAGCATCCTCATCTTTCGCCAGATATTCGATGCGGGCGTCCAGGACCTTTCCCTTCTCGATCTCGATCCAGCCTATGCTGGGCCCCTTCGAGGTGCGGGGATAGGTCGGAGAGCCTGGATTCATCAGCAGGATGCCGCGCTTCGTGTGCTCGAAAAAGGGCTTGTGGGTATGGCCGCAGACAGCAATCGAGCCCCACATGAGGTCGAGCTTCTCCTCGTAATGGCAGACCTGCCAGAGCGCCCCCTCATAGAGGAAATGGATGTGGCGCTTGACGCCAGGTCCATAGTCATAGCCCCAGTCATTGTTCCCAAGGCAGAGCTTCACAGGAGCAATGCCCTGCAGGGTGCGATAATCGCTTTCTGAGCAGATGTCACCCGCATGGACAATCAGATCGGCACCATCCAAGGCATCGAGGAGTCCCTCGGAGAGGTAGCCATGCGTATCGGATATGACGGCGACCTGCTTTGCCAAGGCTATCCTTCCATCAGAGGCCCAGGGCCCGTTTCAGCTGGACGACACGGCGGCGGGAGACGGAGATCTTCTTCCCTTCGATGCCATTGACGCCTAGCTGCAAAATACCACTCGGCAGGACCTCGATGTCCTCGACGTACTGAAGATTAACGATATAGCCACGGTGCACGCGGAAGAAGCCATGGGGCGTGAGCTCGGTCTCGAGCCTGGCCAGGGAGATCGTGGAGAGGTAGCGCTCCGTATCCGTATAGATGCAGGAGTAGTCGTCCTTCGCCTCGATGTAGCGGATCTGGTCGATCGGGACAAGGACCTTGCGGCCACCCTTCTCCACCGGGATGCGCTCCACGGAGGCATGGTTCTGTACCTGGGGCTTCGCCAGGACCTGGACCTTATCGAGGGCCTGGTTCAGGCGGTCGGTCTCGACCGGCTTCATAAGGTAGTCGACAGCATTCACATCGAAGGCCTCGAGCGCATACTCGCTGTATGCCGTCACGAAGACGACCGCGGGCGGGTTCTTGAGCTTGTGCAGGGCTTCTGCGAGCTGCATGCCCGATGTCTTGGGCATCGAGATGTCGAGGAACATCACGTCAGGACGCCCCTCCATGAGCTTCTCGACCGCTTCGCGCGCACTGGAAGCCTCGGTGATGCCATCGACACGGCCCGTCTCTTCCAGCAGGTATTTCAGCTCGGAACGAGCCGGCGCTTCATCGTCCACAATCATTGCCCGCAACATAGGCTGCTGACCTCCCACACGTGTCACCTTGCTTCAACCATAGCAAATATCTGGGCCTAACACCCAGCCAATTCCCGTCCAGACGGAGCTCCAGGCTCCCCGGCAAACCTTACGACTCCAATGTGGCTGCAGCTCCCCCGAGCCTCAGCGCAATCTGTGTCCCCTTGTCCACTTTGCTCACAACCTCTATACCCGAATCCGGCCCATAGAAGCGCTTCACACGCTCTGCGACATTCCTGAGGGCGATGCCCGTCCCCTTCGAGGATGGGCCTGATTCGATGGTATGGGGCTTCTCTATGGCCTCCAGGAGCTTCTTGATGGTCTCCGAGTCCATGCCGACACCATCATCCGTCACAGCGATGAGGACATCCTCCCCATCACGAACGGCGTGCACGTCGATATGGAGCGCCCCCTCATCGCGCATCGCATGGCGGACTGCATTCTCGACGATGGGCTGCACGACGAAAGAGGGCACAAGGAGCCGCTCAAGCCCCTGCTCGATATGCTCGGTCTCCACGATGCGGTCCTCCCCGAAGCGGGCGTGCTCGAAGGTGAGATAGCGCCTTGTCTGCTCGAGCTCCCGGGAGAGCGGTAGCATCTGCTCCGAGCCTTCCAGGGTCTGGCGGTAGAAAGCGGCAAAATCCCGGAGCAGCACCCGTGCCTTTGCCGGATCGGTGCGGATGAGGGATGCAATCGTGTTCAGGGTATTGAAGAGGAAATGCGGATTGATCTGCGCCTGGAGGGCTTTGACCTCGGCACGGGCGGTGAGCTCTGCCTGCTGGTCGAGCTCGTAGGAGGTGAGCTGCGTCGAGAGGAGGTTCGCAAGGCCACGTGCAATCGCGATCTGGGTGCGGTCGATCGAGCGGCCATAGCGGTAATAGAAGGTGATGGCTCCGACGGCCTTGTTCTGGACAGTCAGCGGGGCGATGATGCCTGCGGGGAGCACCTTGCTGTTCTTGATGCGTCCCTCTTCCTCGAAGCGCTTGATCTCCGCCCTCGTATATTGGAAGGTCTGGAGCCTGCCAGACTTGATGGTCTCATCCACCCTCGTGCCGTTGGGGCTGCCTGAAGGATAGGCGCCAGCGTCCTCCCCGACATAGGCGAGGACCTCCTTCGTGTCGCACATGGAGAGGGCCTGCGCCTCGGTCTCGGGCAGAAGGAGCTTGCAGACCGCCTCGCAGCTCTCTGGGCTGAGGCCATTCCTCATATGGTCCAGCGTGTTCGAGGCGACGCGCAGCGTGCGCTCGGTAGCACGCGAACGCAGCGTATCGGGATAGATGAGGGAAAGCCCTCCCAAGACCACGACGACCGCCAAGGCAGCACCGACAATGCCTGTGGCCAAGGCGCTCTGCATGGTGATGCCCCAGCCGAGAACCACCATCAAGGTCACGATAACGAGGAGGAGGATGAGCAGGAAGAGCAGGAAGAAGCGCCTATCGTTGTTCTGTTCTTCCATCCAATCGGTCCTTCCTGAGCTGTGCGGGTGCGCCTGTTGCTGTGATGCGCTCCTCTATGTCCTCATCTTCCCAGAGCGATGCCATGATCCTCGGCCAGAAGGTCTGGAACTCCAGATAGGCCTGGGCATGCTCTTTGGCCCATCGTTCGGCCTCATGGCGACCATGGAGCCATATGCGCAGATAGGCCATATGCTCAGGCTCAGCGAGGGCACGACGGAACGAGGTCTTCCTGATGCGGTCGAAGACTTCGCGGGAGAGCCAGGGGGCAGGATAGGGCTCCAGGGACTGCCTCGTTATCACCCTGAAATCAGGCTGGGTATTCGCGAAGCGCACCTTCTCGTACTCGTAGGTCCATCTATACACATCCTGGAGAAATCTCGAGGCGGCAGAGGGGATCTCGGGCGGGAGATGGCGGACATGCCATGTGTTGTCGAACCAGACCTCGCGGCCGTGCATGCGCATGGTGATGAGGTAGTCCATATCCTCGCCACGCGTGATGTAGGGGTCGAAGGCCACCTGCGTGAAGGCATTCGCATGCAGGGCGAAGCAGCCACCACAGACATAGTTCGAGCGGGAGATCCTCGTTGCCTCCTGGGCACGCCTCATCCATTGGTTGAATTCCGAGCGCTTCGCCCAGTACTTGTCGGACCAGTGGGGATGCGACTCATCGGCAAAGCAGGAGTCTTCACGGTCGATGAAGAAGCCGCTCTTCGCATCGATTGCGATATCCTGCCTGTTCACGTTGCCCAGACCATATACGGCATCGATCAGGAAGTTCTCATCGAGGGCGACCTCGTCGTCGTCCAGAAAGACCACGATATCGTGGCCATAGACCGCCGCTGCGGCAAGGCCCATGTTCCTGATCGCTCCATAGCCCCGAAGGGCCACAGGATCGCCTTCCACATCAGGAGCGATTGCATGGACGACGTCCTCGATGCATGCTGCCTCCTTCGTCCCGACCACAACCGGATTGAGGTTGGGATGGGCACGGCAGATGCTGTCCACCCGGATACGCGCCGTCTCTTCGCAGACAGGCTCTGCCACCAGAAGGACAATGACGCGGAGGACTCCCCTGACCTGCTCGAGTGACTCGAGGCAGGTCTCCAGCTCAGGCGTGGGCTTTGTCACCGGAGTGGCATGGTCATAGGTGCCGACCTCGCCGACCGCACGGATGCGGTCATCGGCTGCCCAATATGAGGGAATCACGATTGCAGGATTCAAGGCTCGGCTTTCCTCCCCATTCCGCTGCGCCAGGCTGGTGGATTCGGCAGCTGCGGCATCATCTGAGAGATTCCATGCAATGCAGCCAACCCATCACATAGAGTACTACCGCCTCGGCCAAACCGTAAGGCAGAACTGAAGAGTGCAGCATCCATGGCACTGGTCTGGCTGGCCCAAAATCCTGTCCACCATATGCTGTGCCGCCTCCACACTGGGAGGTCTCCGGAAGAATGCCGGGAGGGCGCATGCACATTCTGCTCTGCTTCGATACATTCCTAATTTTAGCGCATACCAAGACAGATCTATGCACTCACTGAAAATCAGCCTGGGCAGAAAAATAAAAAACAACCTCGCACCGAAACCGGTACGAGGCGAAGATTCATGGTGGAGACGATGGGGATCGAACCCACGACCTCAGGCTTGCAAAG
>OMTG01000166.1 GCA_900313905.1 uncultured Actinomycetes bacterium
TAGATGCACCTGTTAGCCATCTATCAAAGGGGAGAATATGTCTAGCAGTCTTTCACGTCGCTCCTTCCTGGAGCTCACTGGCTCGGCTGCAGCGGTTGCGGCAGGGCTCGGCCTTGCTGGCTGTGGCAATAGCAGCAGCTCGTCCAGCTCTTCGGAATCTTCTGCGTCTTCCGATGTCGAGCCTCAGGCAGGCTCGCCGGCAACAACGCCGCTCGATCAGCTGCCGCTTCCGGAGGAAGGCAAGACCTACAACAATCCGAAGGACTACGATGATGTCCAGGACGGCGGAGAGCTCGTGCTTCCTGCCGCAGAGGTCGGCCCGAACTGGAACTTTCTGTCGGTCGAGGGCAATACGGTCGAGATGCACAACTACTGGCTGCTCTATATGCCTGAGACTGTGCACTCCGATGCGACGCTCTCCAAGTTCACGCCCGATCCCGACTTCATCTCGAACCTGTCTTCGTCCACGGACTCCGGCAAGCTCGTCGTGACGGTCGATATTGCCGACAAGGCACAGTTCAATGACGGCACGCCGATCGACTACCGTGCACTCCAGTCCGTCTGGACCCTGATGAACGGCAAGAACGACTCCTATACGCCGTCTGCGACCGATGGCTACGACAAGATCGAGTCTGTCGAGCAGGGCACGTCTGCCAAGCAGGCCGTGATCACGTTCTCCGAGCCGGTCTATCCGTATGAGCCGATCGTCTCCCAGTTCATGCATCCCGATGCGACGAATGTCGACACCTACACGAATGGCTGGAACGTGAACCCGCACCCCGAATGGGGCTATGGCCCGTTCACGATCGACTCTGTCGACGATACGTCTGTCGTCTTCGTGCCGAACCCGAACTGGTGGGGCGACAAGCCCAAGCTCGACAAGATCACGTACAAGCAGATGGAGGCACAGGCTCTCTACAACGCCTTCAAGAACGGCGAGGTCGACGCCACGGGCGAGCCTCAGTCCGGCTCCTCCGAGATGCTGTCGAACTTCTCGTCCATGGACGACGCGACGATCCGCCGCTCGAACTCCTTGGCCGTCTACAACATCGAGATCAACACGACCCGTCCGGTCGTCTCCGAGGTCGCTGTCCGCAAGGCACTCTACCAGTGCATCGATCCGGCGACGGTCAGAAGCGTCATCTGGCAGGGCGTGAACTGGTCCGAGGAGACGCCGGGATCGCTGCTTGTTCCGAACTGGGCCGATGGCTATGAGGACAACCGCCCGGACGACGTGAAGAGCCTGAACTCTGCAGACGAGCGCACGGCTGCTGCAAAGAAGACGCTCGAGGATGCTGGCTACTCGATGGGCGATGACGGCTACTACGCGAAGGACGGTGCGAAGGTCACGTTCGGCTTCACGATCTTCGGCGACTCCAACACGACGAAGAACCGTGCTGCTGCTATCCAGAAGATGGCAAAGGATGCCGGCATGGACATCGAGATCGACCCGAAGCCTTCTTCCGAGTTCTCGACGACGCTTACCGGCGGCGACTGGGATATCGTGCTGTTCGGCTGGCAGTCCTCGAACACCTACATGTGGAATGCCCCGCAGATCTACGGCTCCACGTCCGCTTCGAACTTCACGCACGCCGGCTCTGCCGAGCTCGACGCCGAGCTTGCCAAGATCGTCACGGTCGAGGATCCTGCAGAGCAGAGCAAGGCCATGAACGAGGCCGAGAAGAAGGCGCAGGAGTCCTATGCCTTCATCCCCATCTACTCCGGCCCCGATGTAGTCGTTACGAAGAAGAACCTTGCCAACTATGGTCCGTCGCTGTTCGAGTCGCTCAAGCCGGTCGCGATCGGCTGGGAGAAGGAGTAGCGGCATCTTCTGCTGCAGGAACAAATTTTAAAATTGTCCTTGCAGTTGGGAATGAGTGCGTGCTAATATATCTACCGCGCTAACCCATGTCGGAGTGGCGGAATTGGCAGACGCGCTAGCTTGAGGTGCTAGTAACTGACTAAAAGGTTGTGCGGGTTCAAGTCCCGCCTCCGACACCAGAAC
>OMTG01000165.1 GCA_900313905.1 uncultured Actinomycetes bacterium
ACATGTCCCAGAAGGCGATCCTGGGCCTCTTTCGGTCCGTGAAGATCTTGCTTGCAAACCTTTCGTCTGCACCAACATATTCGTCGCTGCGTTCTGGCATGGCCTCTCCCTCCCCGCAAGATTTCTGAGCCAAGTATACTTTCTAGGATCTGCTGCGGCTGCAGCACTGATTAAAGATCGGTTGGGGTATTTCCATCCCAAGCGAAGCATACGAATGTGATTGCTTCCCTGAACCGCTCCATCTCATTCCTCCTGCCGGATCTGCATGTTGGCCAAGTTATCCATAACATCTCCCATCCATGCCACTTCCCAATGGCGTCATGGCAAAGCGAGGCCCATGCTTGCCTTCAGAGGCATGTGCGTCAGCCACAAGATGCGCAGTCCCAGAGGAACCGCAGATGAGCCTACGTAGCAAATTCCCGATCGCGATTCCTGGAATCCAGGCTGCCATCCGGATGCATCGCCTGCCTATCCCATTTATGGGACACCCCCCTATCGTCACATGCATAGGATGATTCATCCATCCTGGAGCAGAGCTTCCACAATCCCGATAGCCTTTGCTGCTTGATGTGCTTCCTGTCTGAAGACATCTATGCGATGATGACGGAATCAGTCGATACGAAACCCGTGAAGAGAGAAGCACGACAGGCAAAGGGAGCGCCGAGCAGGCAGATGGCCTTGCATGAGGAAGATGCAGACACTGGCCTCAATGCGCACAGAAAGAGGCGCCCGGGTCTCCCCTGAGCGCCTCTCTGCCAGCTATGGCATCTGACTTCTATTCGTAGTCGCTTGCAACATCGATCCAGCTCTTCAGGAACTCCTCGTTGCCCTTGCGGTTGCGGGAGAGCTCTGCTGCTGCGACGACCGACAGCCAGTAGCTGATCTGCTGCTTTGCCACATCGGCCTTCTTCGAGAAGAGATCCAGGTACTTGTCTCGTGCCTCCGGGAACTCAGTCTTGAGCAGAATGTATGCCATTGCTGCATCCGCAGCAGGCTGGCCAACGGTCACGTGCGTCCAGTCGCAGACGAGGTGCATCCCATCCTCGCCGAGCACGGCATTCGTGGGGTTGAAATCGCCGTGGCAGATGGCCGTGCCATCACGCAGGCGGCCTCAGACACCGAAGATGATGTGGGATGCCGCATAGCCAGGGTGATGGGACGGCAAGGCTGGCGTGGCGGCTCCTGCTGCAGTCGCCAATGCTTGCTTCTCCTTTGCCTTCACTATCCACTATGGGCAGCTGAAGCCCGCAGACAATTCAGTGCCTCTTCCCTGCATGCGATCTCCGGCGCCTATCCCAGCACGCTTCATGATCCCGGCTAACAACGTGGCGCAGAAGCATGGAGGCATACAGCAGCCGGCCTTCTGCCTTCGGGCAGGAGGCCTTATTTCTGCCGGGCTGCTCCATCCCCATCTGGTAGAATGGCTGCATCTGCTCCACGCAGATCCTGACGAGCACTGCCGTACCAGGCAAGAAAAGACGGCAGCCCTATCAGCCACATCGTCAGGAGGTTTCACCATGTCGTGGATGCTGCTCATTGTCTCGGGTGCCATGGAGTGCGTCTGGGCTGTCGCCTTGGACAAGTCCGCCCAGTTCACAAGGCCTGTTCCGACCATCATCTTCTTCGTGGCCCTTGCTGCCAGCATGTTCGGGCTGTCCCATGCGGTGAAGGACATCCCTCTGGGTGTCGCCTATGCCGTCTGGACCGGCATCGGCTGCATCCTCACCTTCGCCTACTCAGCACTCATCGCCCATGAGGCGACAAGCCCGCTCCAGATCGTCTTCGTTATCGGCATTGTCGTCTGCGTGGCAGGCCTCAAGATCGCCTCCGCATGACGCTTGCTTCGCAGAGCGCCAGAGCAATGAAAAGCCGCACCTCCCAGCCCGGGATGTCCCCGGGCCAGAAGGTGCGGCATCTCTATCGAAGAGCCTCTCTTCCTATTCCTTGCCGTCTCCCAGCTTCTTGGCCTGCTCCTGTGCACGCCAGAGCTTCATCTTCCTGTGGCGGCGCACGAAGTAGAGGACCAGAAGGCCACCGGTCACGGCATCGAAGACGATGATCGCGATCTGCAGGATATTGAGCGGAGCATACTGTGCAGTCTGGATCGCATCGCTGTTCGCGATCGGATACAGGATGTCATGCGCAGCACGCCTCAGTGCCTGGTGCCCTGCTGCCGTGGAGGTGGTGCTGGCATCCATGCGGGTGTTCTCGAGGAAGGTCAGGAAGAGGTCGTTTCCTGCCCTGAGTGCACGGTCCACATCGCAGGTGGCGGCAGAGAGGATGCAGTCGGTCACGACGCAGCCATGGAAGCCCCATTCGTTGCGCAGGACCTGGGTGAGGAGCGCCGAGCTCTCAGCCACGGGCGTCGTGCCAAGGCGCGTATAGGCGCTCATGATGTTCGTGGCGCCGGCTTCCTTCACCGCGATCTCGAAGGGCTTGAGATAGATCTCGCGCAGCGCCTGCTCGTTCGTCCACACGCAAAGGCCGCCGTCGCAGCGATGCGTCTCCTGGTCGTTTACCACGAAGTGCTTGAGGTAGCAGTAGACGCCATTGCCCTGGATGCCCTCGATCTCGGCTGCGACCATCTTGCCAGTGAGCAGCCCATCCTCAGAGACGTACTCGTAGTTGCGTCCGCCGAAGGCAGAGCGGTGGATGTTGGCGCCCGGTGCATAGAGGCCGCAGACACCCAGAGCCTTTGCCTCCTGGGCAAGGAGCTCGCCGACACGCTCCGAGAGCTCTTCGTTCCAGGTCTGGCCAAGCGTCGACTGGCCGGCAAGCTGCGTGCCCGTATAGCCTGCCATGATGTTGTTCACGCCGTTCGGGCCATCGCACTCCACCATCGGGGACTTGCCGATGCTCTTTGCCCCATCGTCATCCATCCGCCATTGCCGACAAGGAGCTCCATCTCGGAGAGGCTCATCTGGTCGAGGAGCTCATCCCACTTGGGATCGTCGTAGTCGAGCCCTGCCATGTCGGCAAGCGTGAGGCCATTGTTCGCGCCGGTCGTGATGTCCTCCACATCCTCGCCCTCCGGTTCGTCCGGGTCGGTCAGGGCCTTCACCTGCTCGGCTGTGGCCTCCTTCGAGGAAGTGGCACGCACAGCAGGCATGGTGCCTGCCCAGTCGGCACGGCTCAGATAAGTGATGCTGTCGCCGTCCGTGACATCCTCGAACTGGTTCGTGGCAGCCGTCTCGTCAGTGGAGCGTGCACCATCATGCGCATCGTCGTAGATGTAGTCGCGATCGATCGTTATGGTGCGGGAGTCGATCACATCGTGGCTGTTCTCGCGCAGGCTGATCTCGTAGTCTCCTGCCTCCAGGACATAGGCGCCATCCGTGGATTTGGCGCAGGTGTAGTCATAGCTTGCCATGTCCTCATGGGTCCAGCTCAGCGTGACCGTCGTGCTCTCCCCCGGCTCGAGCAGCTTCGTCTTTCCAAAGTCTCCGAGGACGACCGAGCTCTTCTCGATGCCGCCTTTCGTATAGGGAGCCGAGTAATAGCCCTGCACGATATCCTTGCCTGCGACATCGCCAGTGTTGGTCACGTTCACCACCATGGTGATGGTCTGCCCATCATCCGTGAAGTCTGCGATCGACTCATCGAAGGTGGTGTAGGAGAGCCCATAGCCGAAGGGGTACTGGACGGTCGTGTCGTAGTCGATGTAGCCATCAGCCGCTGCGGTCTCGTAGTAGCGGTATCCCACATAGATGCCTTCGGCGTAGTCCACGTAGTGGTAGCTGTCCTCGCCGCTTGTGGCATCGCCCGAGCCGGCAAAGAGGGCGGAGTTGGAGTAGGTCACATTCGAGTAGTCATAGGCGCCGAAGTTGTAGTAGCTCGGTGCGCTCGAGAGGTCATAGGCGAAGGTGTCGACGGTGGCGCCGCTCGGGTCGATATCGCCCGAGAGCATCTTGCCCACAGCATTGCATCCGGTCGAGCCCGGCGTGCCGATCCAGAGGGCGGCATCGATCTTGTCGCTCTCGAGGAAGCCCAGCTCCATCTCATTCGGGGAATTGAGGACGACGACCACATGGTCGAAGTTCTCCTCGACCATCGAGAGCAGGTCCTCCTCGTTCGGTGTGATCTCGAGGTAGCTGCGGCCCGCTTCGCTTCCTGTGTAGTCGGCCATATCGAGAGGAGGATCGTAGCCCTCCCCGCCCTTGCGGGTCAGGACGACGACAGCCGTGTCAGAGAAGCTCTTTGCCTGGTCGATGATGTCCTAGGAATAGGACGACTGCGGCAGCTCGTAAAGGTTCCAGTCGGTGCCGACGACGCCCTTGTCCTCAGAGGCGACCGCATTCTCGTCGTAGAAGCTCTCGAGATCCTCATTGACCTCGAAGCCGGCATTCTCGAGGCCCTGATAGAAGGTCACATTGGTCGAGCTGTCGCCCGATCCCGAACCGGTCCCGCCATAGCTGAGATCGCCGACCGTCGAGCCGAAGACATTGACCTTGGATCCCTTCGCAAGCGGCAGCCCGCTGTTCTTGTTGTCGAGCAGGACCACGGCCTCGCCCTCGACCTCTTCCGTGATGTCACGGGTGGCATCGCTTGCCTGCTGGACCTCGGCAGAGGTGGTGTCCGGCTTGCTCGTGAATGTCGTCACGATATCGAAGTAGGGGCTCAGGAACCCTACGATCACCCCGTTCAGGGCAAGCAGGATGCCTGCAAGGACGCACATGATCGCGAAGACGGGCCTGTTCGGGCGCTTGACGGGCCGGTCCTTCCGCTTCCTTCTGCCCCATATCTTCTTCGTTTTCTGGTCGTCTGCCATGTGCCATGCTCCTTTCCCCCATACGCCGAGCGGCGTCTCCTGTGTTCCGGGATGCATGCTAGGGTGCAGGGCAGGCACTGTGTGGGCAGTGGCATAATCGGAAGTCCCGGTGGCTTTTTCAGCGCTCGGCAAGCTTTTTGTACCGGAGGTTCAGATGCCGTTTCGCATTCTCATCGTCGAGGACACGCCCTCCGAGGCAGATACGCTCAAGTACCATCTGTCCCGCTATGCCAAAGACCATGGGCAGAGCTTCTCGGTCGAGGTGATCCCCACGGCCTTCGAGTTCCTCGAGCGGCATCCGCCCGCAGACCTCATCTTCATGGACATCGACCTGCCCGGCATCAATGGCATGGAGGCAGCAGAGATCCTGCGCAGCTACGACGCGGAGACACCGCTTGTCTTCGTGACCAACCTTGCACAGTATGCCGTGCAGGGCTATCAGGTCGATGCCATCGACTTCATCGTGAAGCCCGTCGAATACTATGACTTCGCGATGCGGATGGACCGGGCCATGCGCGTCGCACGCCGCACCTCCCAGGAGACCATCACCCTGCCCGATGCCGACGGCATCCGGGTTGTGCGCCTCGAGAGCATCATCTTCATCGATATCGTGAAGCATAGCCTGCTCTACCACATCGAAGGCAGCGATGAGCCCCTGCGCCGCCGTGGCACGATCACCGAGGCTGCCAAGGAGCTCTCCGATCATGGCTTCGTGAAGATCGCCGCCTCCTGCATCATCAATATGGCACAGGTTGCCCGCATACGGTCTGCCTCGGTCGTGATGTCTGATGGCACCGAGCTCTTCTTCTCGCGCTCGCAGCGCAAGGCTGCGCTCGAGAAGCTCGCAGAATACATGGGAAGAAGCATCTGATGGCACCGTATATCCATGAGGTGGCATCCTGCCTCGAAGTGGTCGTGCGCACTGGCATGGGCATCGCGGTCTTTGCCTCGGTCCTCGAGCCCCGTGAGCACCTCTGGCGCAGGCTTGCCCTCATCGCCCTGGCCTGCATGGCCGCAGCTGCCGCACTCGTCTTTGCGACGAATTCCCTCATTGGCGCAGGGTCCCTCCCCCTGCTCTCGCCGGCTGCATCGGCAGCAGCCATGCTCGCCGCCTTCTCGGCGCTCCTGGTGGCCTGCGTCTTTGCGGTCCAATGGCTCTTCGACTGCACGCCGTGGACGGCGCTCTTCTGCTGCTCTGCAGGATACGCGATCCAGAACCTCTTCTCCGGCCTGGCAGAGCTGGTCTGGATATGCGCCACCGGCTCCCCTGAAGTCGATCCTGCAGAGAAGGCAGCCTTCATCGGCCCCTACCAGTGCACGGTCTGGATCACGGCGATAGCCGGCTTTGCCGCTGCCTGGCTCATTGCCCGCCGGATGGCCGACCGGCGTGGCCTCGAGATGGTGAGCGACCGCACCATGCTCGTTATGATGGCTGTCGTGATCCTCATGATCATCGGCTTCGATATCCTCATCAAGAGCCTCTGCGCGACCGGCATCGCCCTCCCCTATGCGATCCTGCTGCGCCTCGTGCATGGGATGTGCTGTATCTTCACGATCTGGATGGAATACGAGCTCCTCGTGAACCGCCACCTCGAGATAGAGCGCACGACCACCGAGCGCCTCATAGCAGAGCGTGAGCGCCAATACCAGCTCTCCCGCGAGAACATCGATGCCATCAACATCAAATGCCATGACCTGCGCCACCAGATCCGCCAGCTTGCCCAGGGCGGAGCTGCTGTATCGCATGAGGCCTTGGATGATATCGCACGCGAGGTCGATGTCTACGATTCTGCCGTGCATACCGGCAATGAGGCACTCTATACGATCCTCACCGAGAAGTGCCTCCTCTGCCAGTCGGAGTCGATCACGCTCTCCGTCGTCGCCGATGGAGCTGCCCTTTCCTTCATGGAGGCAGCAGACATCTACTCGTTCTTCGGCAATGCACTCGACAATGCGATAGAGGCCGTCCGCAAGGTGGACGATCCAGGACGCCGGTCCATATCGCTCGTGGTCAGAAAGACAGCAGGTGCCGTCTCGGTCCATGTGGAGAACTATTTCGAGGGAACGCTTGCCCATCGCAAGGATGGCACCATCGAGACCTCGAAGGCCGACAAGAGCTCCCATGGCTTCGGCATCCGCTCCATGGAGCTCACGGCTGAGCGCTATGGCGGGGCGCTCTCCACGAAGGCAGAGGATGGCATCTTCCATGTGAATGCGCTCTTCCCGCCCGAATGAGAAGGCTCAGGCCTCAGGCAGTCTCAGCGTCCACGACCTTCTCTGGCACGCTGAAGATTCCCTTGTGCCAGATGCTGCGATAGACGGCGCAGTTCCCGATATAGCGGGACCACCAGCCTCCGCGCGATTCCGGCATCAAGTACTCGAGGATGCCCTTCATCAGGATGGCGTGCGTGGATATGAGGACCGAG
>OMTG01000164.1 GCA_900313905.1 uncultured Actinomycetes bacterium
GAAAGGAGAACAGCTTTCGCTGTCGTCGGCTACTTCACGACCAGGACATCGCACTTGGAGCTGCGGATGAGGAAGGTCGAGATGGAGCCCAGGAGGGCATACTTGATCGAGGAGAGCCCGCGGGCGCCGCAGATCACGATATCCGGCTTGATCTCGTCGAGCATCTCATCCTTCAGGGTCTCGCGGATGCGTCCAGCCTTCACGACGACCTCGACCTTCTTGATCGTGTCGATGCCTTCGGCACGCTTCACGGCGTCGGCGATGGAATCGCGGAAGGATGCCTCGAGCGTCGGGATGAGCTCCAGAGGATAGGTGCCTGCCGTCTCGAGCGCGGTTGAGTCGATCACGTGGCCGATATAGAGCTCGGCATTGTTGTTGGCGGCGACGATGATGGCGCGGTCGAGCACCTGGCCCTGCTGGTCCGATCCATCAAGGGACACGAACACCTTGTTGTATCCAAGATCCTGATATGTCGTCATGATCCCAGACCTCCTTCACGGCAGACGCGCTGCTCGTCGGCGCCCGCCAGCATCAGCTCCAAAGAGCACCTTTGCTTGTGTTCTTCCCCAAAGCGGCATCCATAGGAACGAAGATGCAGCGGATGTCGGCGAGCGGCAGCGTGCCTGCCTGAGCGGACAGCCACATCCGAACGGTGGTGCGCTTGCGCGGATGCGGTGTTTCTTCGGTGTTGTGCCATGGGTCCTACTATCATGGTGAGATGAGCTTGACCGCATGCAAGATGGGCATGGCACATGTGCCCTTCACCCTGGAGGTAATCCGTGAACATCATCGAGCTTCTGAAAGCCGCTCTCTATGGCCTCGTCGAAGGCATCACCGAGTGGCTGCCCATCTCATCGACGGGCCACATGCTGCTTCTGAACCAGTTCGTCACCCTCGACGTGTCGAAGGACTTCTGGGACATGTTCCTCGTCGTTATCCAGCTGGGAGCGATCCTCGCGGTCGTCGTGCTCTTCTTCTACCAGCTGAACCCCTTCTCGCCGAGCAAGGGCAAGGATGGCCGCAAGGCCACCTGGCGCCTCTGGGGCCAGATCATCCTGGCCTGCCTTCCTGCTGCCATCATCGGCATCCCGCTCGATGACTGGATGGAGGAGCATCTCGGCAGCCCCTTCGTGATCGCTGCGGCCTTGATCGTCTACGGCATCGCTTTCATCATCATCGAGTCCGTCCGTGAGCACAAGGCGAAGCGCATCGCCGCAGAGGCCTCCTCAGGCCATGCGAAGCACATGGCCAAGCGCAGCTTCGAGGACATCGAGACGCCGAGCGAGCTGGCTGACGAGGATGCTGCCATCCAGGATGTGAAGAAGATGCCGTGGAAGACTGCCTTCGGCATTGGCTGCTTCCAGGTCCTCTCGATGATCCCCGGCACCTCGCGCTCCGGCTCCACCATCATCGGCGGCCTGCTTCTGGGCTGCTCGCGTTCGGTCGCGGCCGAGTTCACCTTCTATCTCGCGATCCCTGTGATGGTCGGCGCCTCGGGCCTGCGCCTCGTGAAGTACTTCCTGAAGGGCAATGCCTTCACGACGACCGAGGCCCAGATCCTCGGCGTCGGCTGCGTCGTCGCCTTCATCGTCTCGATCCTCTCGATCCGCTTCCTCATGGGCTTCGTGAAGAAGCATGACTTCAAGCCGTTCGGCTGGTACCGCATCCTCCTCGGCGCTGCTGTCATCGCCTACTTCCTCCTCGCTGCCTAAGGAAACGAAGCAGTGGGAGAGACACCAGAACTCTTGGCACCCGCAGGTGGCCCCGAGCAGCTGCTCGAGGCCATCCATTTTGGTGCCGATGCCGTCTATCTGGCAGGGCCGCGCTGGGGCATGCGGGCCCGTGCCCGGAACTTCACCATAGATGAGCTGGAGCACGCGATTGCCACAGCCCACGCATCCGGCGTGAAGGTCCATGTGACCGTGAACACCGTGATGCACGACGAGGACCTGGATGAGCTGCCGGCATACCTCGAGCAGCTCGAGGGGGCAGGAGCCGATGCCCTGATCGTGGGGGATGTGGGCGCCATGCGCCTTGCCCGCCGGTATGCGCCTTCCGCAGAGCTCCATGTATCGACCCAGGCCAATGTGATGAACGCAGAGGCGGCAAAGGCCTATCAGGAGCTGGGAGCCTCCCGCATCGTCTGCGCGCGGGAGATGACCATAGGCGAGATCGCCCGCATGCGCGAGAAGCTGCCCCAAGATCTCGAGCTCGAGGCTTTCGCCCATGGTTCTCTCTGCCTTGCCTATGCTGGCCGCTGCCTTCTCTCGGCAGCACTCATGGGCCGTGCCCGCTCTGCTTCGGAAGGCGCCTGTGCACAGCCCTGCCGCTGGGGATGGGCGCTCGCAGATGAGCGCGCGCCAGAGCGGAGGCTGCCAATCGAGGAGGATGCAGGGGCAAGCTACATTCTCTCCTCGAACGACCTCTGCATGATCGAGCACATAGATGAGCTCCGCGAGGCAGGGGTCTCATCGCTCAAGCTCGAAGGCAGGAACAAGGGGAGCTACTACGTCGCCTGCATCACGAATGCCTACCGTCATGTCCTCGATGGGGAAGATGTGGATGTGTGGCGGGAGGAGCTCGACCATGTGAGCCACCGGCCCTATTCGACCGGCTTCTACTTCGGCGACCCTGAGCAGAACCCTGGACGCGTCGACTATGCCCGCGACCGCCGCCTCATCGGCATTGTTGACAGCTGCGATGAGGCAGAGGCGGGCTATCTTGCGAGCTTCAAGGCACGAAACCGCCTTGCCGCAGAGACGCCGGTCTGCGTGCTTGCGCCGAAGCAGCCTGTGCGCACCTTCGAGCCTTCCTCGATCGAGCTCTGGGACCGCGAGGCTGGATGCTGGAAGCCCTCCGATACGGTCTCGCTCACGATGGAGCGCTACCGCATAAGCGTGCCCTTCGCTCTTTCCCCGAGCGACGTGCTGGCACAGGACGCCTAGCCTTCTCCTCATTTCGCGGAAGTTCTGGCCCAAGCCCATTCCTGTCAGCGCCTGCCGCTAGACTAGATATCCTGCAACCAAACAGCTATCTGCCAAGGAAGCCATACATGCCACTCACTCAGCACAATCTCTTTCAGCCTTCCCTCTATGGAGAGGACGCTGCGGACAGGCACCCGAGCCCGGCTGCGCCGGGGCTCGATCTCGATGGGCTGAATCCTGCCCAGAGGGAGGCGGTCCTCTGCACGAAGGGGCCGCTTCTCGTCCTTGCTGGCGCCGGTTCGGGCAAGACCCGCGTCCTCACGATGAGGATCGCCCACATGATTGCCGACGAAGGGGTCCGTCCCTGGCAGGTCCTTGCCATCACCTTCACGAACAAGGCCGCCAATGAGATGCGCGAGCGCCTCACGGCCATCGTGCCGGGCGGCATCCGTGGCATGTGGGTCTGCACCTTCCATGCCATGTGCGTGCGCATGCTCAGGGAGGACGGCGAGCTTCTGGGCTACACGGGGTCATTCTCCATCTACGACGACGATGATTCCAAGCGTCTCGTGAAGTCCATCATGAACGAGCTCGATATCGATCCGAAGCAGTATCCGCTGAATGCCATCCGTGCCCGCATCTCGAATGCGAAGAATGCGATGAAGGGCCCCGATGAGCTCGGCTCTGACAGCAACTCGCCCCTGGACCAGAAGGCAGCACGGGTCTATTACGAGCTCGACCGCAGGCTGGCACGTGCCAATGCGATGGACTTCGACGACCTCCTCGTGAAGGCTTTCGAGCTCCTGAGCAAGCACCCGGAGGTGCTCGCCAAGTACCAGGAGCGCTTCCGCCAGATCAGCGTCGACGAGTACCAGGATACGAACGGCGTCCAGTATGCCCTCACGAACCTGCTTGCCGGCCGCTACCGCAACCTGATGGTCGTGGGCGACGACGACCAGTCGATCTATTCCTGGCGTGGTGCCGACATCAGGAACATCCTCTCCTTCGAGCAGGACTATCCGGATGCGAAGGTCGTGAAGCTCGAGCAGAACTACCGCTCGACCGGCCACATCCTCAATGCCGCCAATGCGGTCGTCTCCCACAACTCGAAGAGAAAGCCGAAGCGCCTCTTCACGGACAAGGGCGACGGCGAGAAGATCCGCCTCTTCCAGGCGGCAGACGAGCGCGACGAGGGACGCTGGATCGGTGCCGAGATCGAGAAGCTCCACGACAAGGGCACGTCCTACGATGATATGGCGGTGTTCTACCGCACGAACGCCCAGTCCCGCATCCTCGAAGACATGCTTCTGCGTGCCGGCGTCCCGTACAAGATTGTCGGCGGCACGCGCTTCTTCGATCGTGCCGAGATCCGCGATGTGATGGCCTACCTGAAGCTCGTCGTGAATCCGCACGACGATGTCAGCGCCCTGCGCGTCGTGAACACGCCCCGGCGTGGCATCGGCACGACCTCGATCGCGAAGATCCAGGCCTATGCGGCCGATGAGGGGATCTCCTTCTTCAGCGCCTGCGAGGCCTGTGCGACTGAGACGGGCCTGCTTTCCGCGAAGGCCCGCAATGCCCTTGCTGGTTTCACGAACGTGATCGAGACCAGCAGGCACTATTCGGGCGAGCTTGCCCAGGTCGTGCAGATGATCGTCGAGCAGTCCGGCCTCATCAAGGCGCTCGAGGCAGAGCATTCAGAAGAGGCCGATTCGCGCATCGAGAACATCAAGGAATTCTTCGGCGTCGCCCAGGAGTTCGACGAGTCCCATGAGGATGCGGTGGCGACGCTCGAGAGCCTGGAGCAGCTCCGCGAGGCAGGGGCGATCGATGCAGGGGAAGATGCCCCTCAGACGTCCGCTCCGGCTGCCCAGGAGTCATCCGACATCCTGCCGCCTCCTGCCTCCGAGAAGCTCCCTGCCTTCATGGAATGGCTGGCTTTGAGGAGCGACCTCGATGCCCTGGGCGGCTCCACCAGCGCTGTCACGCTCATGACAGTACACGCGGCAAAGGGCCTGGAGTTCCCGGTCGTCTTCGTCGCGGGCATGGAGGAAGGCATCTTCCCGCACGCTGGGCACGAGGAAGATCCTGCAGGACTCGAGGAGGAGCGCCGCCTCGCCTATGTCGCAATCACCCGTGCGGAGAAGCGCCTCTATCTGACCTATGCCGCAACGAGGCGCTCCTATGGCTCGATGTCTGCCAATCCCCGCAGCCGCTTCGTGAACGAGATCCCTGAGAAGGATGTGGAGCCGGTGGGTGTCGGCTCTGCCGGCTTTGCTGGGGTTGGCTGGGAGAAGCGCGGCGACCGCCGTGGCACCTTCGGCAGTGGCCGTGGCAGCGCCGTCTACGGCGGCCATGTCTTCGGCTCGGTGACCCGCTCCACGAATGCGGGTGCCAAGGCCCAGGAATCCGCCATGCGCGCACCGGAGCGCCCCGTCCCGCGCAGCGTCCCCAAACCGCAGGATGACTTCAAGCCCGGCGACAAGGTCACGCACAAGACTTTTGGTCCCGGTGTCGTTATCGCAGCGGATCGCGATACGGTCGACATCCGCTTCGAGCGCACGGGCAAGACCAAGAAGCTCCTGAAGAGCTTTGCGCCGATCGTGAAGATCGAGGGCTAGCCCATGGACTGGGGAGAGATCGCCGCCTTCTTCTCGCTGGACCAGATCGGCGGGAAGCTCGTCTATCTCGCTGTGGCAGCGTGCATCGCCTATGCGATCCAGAAGGTCCTGGCCCGGGTGCTGGGCCGCATCTTCGATGCAGCCGACATCCCGGCCGCCTCGATCTTCGTGAATATCGTGAAGGCCTTCATCTGGGCGCTTGCCCTGCTTGCGGTGCTCGAGCCGGTCTTCGGGATCCAGCCGACCGCCTTCGTGGCAGCCCTGGGCGTCACCTCGGTCGTGATCTCGCTTGGCCTCCAGGATACGGTCTCCAACGTGATAGGCGGCCTCGCCCTCATGATGGGCCAGGTCGTGAAGCCGGGAGACCGCATCACCGTGAACGGGCTCACCGGGGTTGTGACGGACGTCACGTGGCGCAACACGCTCGTGCGCGATGCAGCGGGATCGGTCCAGGTCATCCCGAACTCGGTCCTGAACAAGACCACCGTCATCATCAACTCCGAGTGGCAGTCGACTGTCTGCAAGGTCCCCGTCATCCTGCGTCCCGACGTGGACATCGACGAGGCAACAGCCGATATGCTCGAGCGGGGGAGGGCTGCCTTGGGTGACTGGATGGCGCCCGGCATCGAGCCTGCCATCTGCCTCACGAGCCAGACTGCCTACGGCATCGAGGGCGAGGCCGTCTTCCACGTCCTGGCGGACAAGAACTTCTCTGTCGCGAAGGACCGGATCGTCCGGTCGATCTTGGGAGCCCCCTATCTCGCCGAGGTCGAGCTCGTGCCTGGGGCATCGCAGGGGAGAACGACTGCCGAGTAGCGTATCCTGATATATGCCAGAGCGATTGAAAGGGGCATTTCCACATGGAGAAGATTGCAAGCTTCACGATCAACCATCTTCTGCTCGAGCCCGGCATCTACCTGTCCCGCAAGGACAGAGATCCTGAGACGGGCTGTGTCATCAGCACGTTCGACCTGCGCCTCACGGCGCCGAACCGCGAGCCGGTCATGAACACGGCCGGCGTCCACGCTATCGAGCATCTCGGCGCGACGTTTCTGAGGAACGATCCCGAGTGGGCAGCACGCACGGTCTACTTCGGGCCCATGGGCTGCCGGACCGGCTTCTATCTCGTCGTCTTCGGCGACTACGAGTCGAAGGACATGGTGGATGTGGTGCGCCGCCTCTTCGAGTTCGTCCGCGATTTCGAGGGCGATATCCCGGGGGCCACGCCGCGCGACTGCGGCAACTGGCACGATGCGGACCTCAATGAGGCGAAGTGGTGGGCCCGCCGCTATCTGGAGAAGACGCTTGACGGTATCGATGAGGGACACCTCATCTATCCGGAAGCCTAATGATTGAAAGGATCGAGCATATGAGCGCAGTCAAGGTCGGCATCATCGGCGCCATGGCCGTCGAGGTGAACTATCTCAAGGCACAGCTCACCGACAAGGTCACGACGACCATAGCCCAGCGCGAGTTCTGCGAGGGCAAGCTCGGCGGGACCGATGTCGTGGTCGTCGAGTGTGGCGTAGGCAAGGTCAATGCTGCCATGGTGGCAGAGGCCCTCTGCGAACATTACCAGGTGACCCATCTCATCAACACCGGTGTCGCAGGCTCTCTCAACAACGATATCAATATCGGCGACATCGTGGTCGCAATCGATGCGGTCCATCATGATATGGACGTGTGCAACCTGGGCTACAAACCAGGCGAGATCCCGGGCATGGGGACTGTTGCCTTCCCGGCTGACGAAGGGCTCCAGAAGGCTGCCCTCGAAGCAGTCCGCACCGTGGCGCCGGAGATCTCCGGCTTCTCGGGCCATGTCGCATCCGGCGACCAGTTCGTGCGCACGCAGGAGGAGAAGGACCGCATCAAGAGCACGTTCCATGCGGACTGCACCGAGATGGAGGGCGCCCCGATCGCACAGGTCGCCTATCTCAACAAGGTCCCCTTCGTGGTCGTCCGTGCCATATCCGACAAGGCCGACGGCTCTGCCTCGATGGACTACCCGACCTTCGAGAAGAAGGCCGCAGAGCACTGCGCAAAGATCGTCGAATATCTGGTGGCAAGCCTCTCCAAGTAGGGAAGGGCTGGAGCTTCAAGAGCCGAAAAAGCGGGCGCCTGGCAGATTCGATTGCCAGACGCCCGTTTCCTTGTGCGGATGGAATCTAATCGAAGTAGTGGCCAGGACGGCGCTGTGAAAGATATCCACGCTTTGCGCGTACCTCGGCTGCACGGGCAGGATCGATCTCTGCCACAAAGAGGCTCTCTTTGTCCTCAGCCTCGCCGACAAGCTCGCCGTCAGGACCTGCGACGAGGGAATGGCCAGCAAAGCGGGGGCCTTCTTCGGCACCTTCTGGCTTCTCTTCGCCGCAGCGGTTGCACATCGCGATGTAGCAGCTGTCCTGGAAGGCCTGGACCCGCATCTCCCACTGGAAGAGATCCTGCGGCTCATCTGCCACATTTGCCGTGGGGACGAGCACGAGGTCTGCCCCCTTCACGGCACAGGTCCGGATGCTTTCGGGGAAATGACGGTCATAGCAGATCACGACGCCGATCCTGCCCCACGGTGTCTCATAGACGGGAAAGCCTGAGGGCGAGGGAGTGTAGTAGCACCGCTCATAGAAGCCGGGGGCATCGGCCACGTGCACCATGCGGGCAGGCTCGCCCATAAGGGTGCCATCAGGGCCGACGGTGAACGAGGTGTCATAGGCCTTCCCATCGGGCCATCTCATCCAGAGGTTGAAGGAGGCGGCGATGCCGAGGGCACGGCAGGTGCCGAGCAGGCTTCCCAGCTCCTTGCCCGAGAAGTCGAGGCACCAGCTGTCGAGCATCTCTGCATAGGGGCTCTCCTCACGCTGGAAGGCGGGGAAGAAGGGCGTGAGCTGCACCTCGGGGAAGAGGACCAGGTCAGCCTCGGCTGCCTGTGCCTGGCGGAGATATGCTTCCGTAGCCTCGAGATTCTCGTCGAGCGTTTGTCCCATCTGCATCTGTGCAAGCGCAAGGCGCATGGCTATGACCTCCTGGAAAAGGAAAAGGACGGAAAGCCGCTGCTTTCCGTCCTCCTAGCTTACCTCAAGCGTGCAGGCCTAGCTCATCTTGCGCTCGATATCGGCGATCTGCGCCTTCAGGTCGTGGATGCGCTCTTCCTTCTCGGCGATCCAGCCCTCCATGTTGTCGAGATAGTCCTGGCTGGTCGTCGTCTCCATCTTCTCCCTCAGATGGTCGATCTGGCTCTGGAGGTTCTCGATCTGGGTCTTGCGGCGCTCGATGGCATCGCGGGACTTCTGCTGGTAGATCTCATGGCGAGCCTCATTGTAGGCACGCTTCTCGGTCCAGAACCGCTCCTTTGCCTCATGGAAGCTGTCCCAGAGGGCGTCATTCGTCTTGGGGCCCGCGTAGCCGATGGCCTTCCACCTGACATCGAGGTCCTTCATCGCCTGGGTGTTCTCAGGGCCGAAGTCCATTGTGGCCGCGATGCGCTTTGCCTCCTCGATGAGCTCCTGCTTTGCGGCGGCATTTTTCTTGTATTGGGCTTCGACCTCAGCGTAGTGGGCATGCTGGGCATCGAAGAACTTCTGGCGCAGGCCATTGAACTCTTCCCAGAGCCGGTCGTTGTCCTCACGTCCTGCCTGTCCGGCTGCACGCCATTCCGTCATCAGGTCATGCACCTGGGTCGTGGCGGACTTCCACTGTGCGGCATTCCAGGAGGCATCAGGCTCAGGCAGCTCACGGAGCCGCTTGATCAGGGCTTCCTTCTTGGCGCGGGCCTTGGAATGGAGGGATTCGAGCTCCTGGTAGTGGGCATTGCGGCGCTCGAAGAACTGGTGCTGGGCGCCATTGAAGAGCTCCCAGAGCTTGTCGTCCTCCTCATGCCCCGCAGATCCTGCAAGCTTCCACTCCGCCATCAGCTCGTGGAAGCGCTCGGAGGTCGCCTTCCATTCACGGGAATCGGCGAGCTTCTGTGCCTCGGCAGCGAGCTTCTTCTTCGCCTCGGCTGCGGCCTCGCGCTCCTTCGTGCGCTCTGCATAGATGGTGTGGCGGGCAGTTTGGAAGGCATCCCAGAGTTCATCCTCTTCGGCCGTGTGCCAGCTATGGATGCTCCTCCATTCGTCCATGGTCGGGCGCAGCTCCTGGGAGCCATGGCGCCAATCGGCGTTGCGGACATACTCCTGGAGGCGTGATACCAATGCCTGCTTCTTTGCGATTGCTTCCTCGCGGAGCGGGTTCGGCACCTCCTCGTGCTGCTCCTCTGCTGGCGCTGAGGCAGCCTCTGCCGCTGGGGCAGAGGAGGCTGCCACATCTGACGTGGCGGGTTCTGTGGGGACATCGGTGGCAGGATTGGGTGTGGACGCTTGAAGGTCACGGTCTTCGGTCAAAGCCATGGTCACTCCCTGGGCGAGCATGTGGTAGAGACATGAGATTTGGGACTGCTACAAGCGCAAAGACTACCACGTTGGAATACAGATTTTCATCACATCTCTGTATTTGGACTTCTGATTTTCTCAAAAGGCTCTCATGCGGAACGAATCGATTTCTTCTGCTCGGCCAGTGCTGAAAGGAGCATGCCTTCCACAGCTACGAGCAAGCAGGCTCTTGGAGATGAGACTGCAGCGGTGCTGCCAGATGCCTCAGGGGGCGTTTCCTCATCTGTGCCTGGTGCCGTGCGATTTCCATTCGGCAGAGCCTGATTGATTGCTCTCCGTCAGGCAGCAGTTTCGATTGACGCTGCCAATCTGGGATGGCGCTGCACAGATCCGCTTGCCAGCTATGGGTACGCAGACGGGCTGGACAGGGTGAGTGCAGGGAGGGACACATCCTGGTACGACGTAACAAAAGAGTGCGCAAGATGAAACGCAGAAGTGAGCGAGGGGCAAACGATGCGGCACGAGGAGGCCGTATCCTTGCCTCAGGCAAGCGGGAGACGGTGTTTCCAGCCGACCGTAAGCCCCTCCCTCCCTGTTGCCTCTGCCTGTGAACCAATGCGCTGCAGGTAGAGGCAGATTTCGAGGGCCTTGTGCAAGCAGGCTCAGACCACTTCCGAAAGGAGAAGCGCACCTGTCGACTTCAGAGCCGCTCAGCGCCAGAAACATACCGCTGAGCTGCGAGTCATTGTTTGAGCCAGTACGCGCAAGGGTAGTATATAGGCGAAGCCAAAGAAGATCGTATCCGAGCTGATACGACGAATGAAGGGGGTGAGTCCGATGGGCATAGATGAGAGCTCTACAGTACGTCTGCCCGAGGACCACTGACTCTTTTGGCGCGGGTTGGGCTTTGAAGCCACCGCTTGATGACTGTCCGAGACAGAGCTAAGTCAGATGGGCAATCGGACAGGCGTACGAACGTTCCAGCCGGGTGAGCGCCGGCTTTTCGCGTTATCCACCGTCACTCCAAGATGTGTACGGATTGGCTTATTCAGAATCGTGGCGATCGATAAGCTTCTGGAGCGAGGTACGGGGAGCCTGAAGAAGGCTCCAAAGCTGAGTTCCTCTGGATAGGGCGAAGATAGTGTTGCATCCATTGCAAGCGAGGCGCGCAGGTTGCGCCGAGAGGGTGACACCAAAGTTCTGAGCAGCTGGGGCGTGAGCCCCGTGGAATCATGCAAGGTTGGGTGTCTCGTTCTTTTGCTTTAGGGGTGACACCAAAGTTCTGATAGGTCGGGTCCCGAGGACCCATTTCGTGGCATCTATTGGGCATCGCACTTCGATGGAAGGCGATGGATTTTCGGAGGTGGTACCGAAGTAATAGAGACGGGTTGCCCCGGTTCCTTTTGATGTGATAGGCGCTGTCTCCGAAGGTGGGAGATGCAGCGCAAGAGGTGGGCGGACCGTGCAATGGGGCACGGTCCGCCCGTTGCTTTGTATTGCATCTTTGCACGGGGCAGGCATCTCCATCGCTGCTGCCTCAGGCCACCTCTTCGGACGCAGGCTTGCATTGGCACCTGCCTGCGGATTCCTGCTGCATATTCTCGGAGGCAGCAGCAGTGAGCTGAACGATTCTGGCTTTGAGACGAAGCTGCAGCTTGATTACGTGCGAAAGAGCGGATTCATCCACATGTTGGGAGACATTGCATGTTCATTGCCTGGCCGTATGCCGCGGATTGCACCGAGAAGGCGATGGAAGCTGCCATAGATGCCGCGTCCATGTCCAGGGGGCTTCCTTCCAGAGCAAGGCGGCCGAGCAAGATCCTTCCCGTCTGGAGGATGATATTGCCGAGATGGTGGATGCCTTTGGGTATCCGGTCGGGGCATATGGGCTGAATCGTCTCGGTGCCTGCATGCCGAGGCATACGAATTCGGGTATACATTGTGCATCAGCCCACCGCGTATCTGAGGAGCTATCCCATGGATGAGGAGCAGGAGCCCGAGTACTATACGGGAGACGAGTACGACGAAGAGCAGGAACGTGCCGAAGCCCGCGAAGCCGGCAAGCGTGCACTCTCCAGCCTGCGCGAAGCGCGGGAGTGCCTCACGAAGGCATCGAACTGGGGCCTCGTGGATATCTTCGGTGGCAACTTCCTCTCTGGAGCGATGAAGCACGCACGCATCAGCGAGGCGCAGGACAAGATGGCACAGGCCAAAGCCGATATCCAGCTCTTCCAGAATGAGCTTGGCGATGTGAAGGACATGGAGGGCCTGAAGCTCGATATCAGCGGCTTCTTGACCTTCGCCGACTTCTTCTTCGATGGCGCGATTGCCGATATCCTGGTCCAGTCCCGGATCGAGAATGCGAAGGATTCGGTCGACCAGGCAATCGCAGAGGTGAAGAAAGCCCTGAGCAGGCTCGGCTAGAGGCAGATCTGAGAAAGAAAGCAGGAGGGCGGCCCTCGCGAGGCGTCCTCCTGTCGTATCTAGATGGTGCATGTGCTGATGAATCGCTATCCTGCCGTGAAGGTGAGGGCTGAGAGCACCTCGTTCAGGCTGTCCTGGCTCTCCATATCGAGGATATGGACGTAGGTGTTCGCGTCAGGGATCGTTATGAGCGCCTCGTAGGTCGTCCCATCATCGTAGGTGATCACATCGCATCCATTGACAGTCGAGGTTGCATAGTTGTCCTTGCTGGATGCCGATGAGGCGTAGGTGTCGTAGTCGGACTTGATCAGGAGGAAGGCATGGGCCACCACATGGCCATCCTTCAGGATATCGAAGTTCACGCCCTGCTGGGCGATATCGAGGCCGCCTGAGGTGTCGATGCCGATCGTGATGGGCGAGCCCTGCAGGATGCTCGAGGTGATGGTCTTGCCAGGTGTGGATGCCGTGGCAGAGGAGCCGTCGTCGCAGGCAGCAAGGACGAGCGCGATGGCGCAGGTGCAGATCAGGACCAGGATCTGGGCAAGGCGCCTTTTCCGGACCGGTGATGCGATAGTGTTCATCTGGGTCTCCTTCCTCACACCATGCTACCCGATAGCAGACGGAAAGCTGGCAATCGGTGTTGATTCCGTCAAAGCCCTGCAGATTCCAGACACTTTGTCTAGGCTAAACGGAAATGGTTGCAAAGGAGGCATGTCCGATGGATGGAAACGATATCGAAGGGCTGGCACGGCTGATCTTCGACTATGGGCTCTCCCAGGATGAGGAGATCGCGCCGGCAGATGCGATCCTCGCATTCGGCAGCCACGACGAGCATGTGGCAGAGCGTGCAGCCGAGCTCTATCGACAGGGGATGGCGCCGCTTGTGATCTTCACGGGCGGGCTGGGACGCATCACCTCACGGCTCTGGCATGAGGCAGAGGCCAGCCGCTTCGCGCGGATCGCCGAGCGCGCAGGCGTGCCCGCAGATGCGATCGTCGCCGAGCCTGACTCGACGAATACCGGAGACAACATCCGCTTCACCCAGGACCTCATGCGCCGTCGTGGCATCGAGGGCGGGAAGCTCCTCGTCGTGGAGCGGCCCTACCGGGCGCTTCGGACAAGGGCGACCCTGACGAGGCTCTGGCCGGGGCTCGATTTCGAGATCGCCTCTCCTGAGCTCGACTACGAGGACTATGCCCGCTGGTATGAGAGCGGGCTCGCACCGATCTCGAAGCATGAGTTCATCTCCGTGATGGTCGGCGATGTGGAGCGCAATGTCGTCTATCCCGAGCGGGGATGGCAGGACCCGGTCTTCACGCCGGAGGCCGTCCTCGCAGCGAGCCATGAGCTGGCCCAGGCAGGCTTCACGGAGCAGCTGCTCTCCGATGTGAGCTATTGGTAGTACACTCAATGAACGAATCCTATGTCCATCTGCCTGCAGAGAGAGGCTATCCCATGATTGAAGCGATCCTTCTGGACGTCGACGGCACGCTGACAAATGACCGGAAGGAGATCGCCCCGAAGACGAGGGATGCCCTGCGCCATGCCGAAGAGGCTGGAATCCGGCTTGTGCTCGCAAGCGGCAGGACGGCCAACGGCCTTTCACGCTATGGACGTGAGCTTGGCATGTACGAGCATGATGGGGTGTTCGTCTGCTACAACGGCTCGAAGGTCGTCGACTGCCAGACGGGCGATGTCCTCTTCAACCAGCCGCTTTCGGTCGAGCAGGCACGTGCGGTCCTCGAGCATATGAAGAAGTTCGATGTCTGGCCTGTCATCGATAAGGACGAATACATGTACGTGAACGATGTCTTCGCCAGCATGATCACGAATCCGGATGGCACGAAGCGCAACATCGTCCAGTATGAGTCCCGCTCCAACAACTACCTGCTCTGCGAGAAGAAGGACCTTGCTGCCTTCGTGGACTGGGAGCTGAACAAGATCCTCGTGGCAGGCGAGCCTGCCTACCTGAAGGAGCACTGGCAGGAGATGGCGGCTCCCTTCGAAGGCGAGCTCAACTCCATGTTCACGGCTCCCTTCTACTACGAATACACCGCCAAGGGTGTCGACAAGTCGAAAGCCCTGCGCGAGAGCTTCGCAACCCTCGGCATCGATCCCGCGAACGTGATTGCCTTCGGCGATGCCCAGAACGATATCACGATGCTCAAGTGGGCAGGCACTGGCGTCGCGATGGGGAATGCTGTCGAGGAGACGAAGGAGGCGGCAGATGAGGTGACGCTCTCGAACGAGGAGGACGGCATCGCTGCTGCGCTCGAGAAGCATCTGCCGGAGCTCTTCTAGAGGCTGCACCGGACGGGACAATGGCAATCAGGAAGAGGGATCCAGCCGGCTGGCAGGATCCCTCTTCTGCTTCTTCGTGGCTTTCATGCCCTGCATCTCTGCCGCAGGGCTTACTCCCTGCCAGGATCGCTCAGACCGACGGCCGGAGAGGAAGAACTTGGAAGCGCAGAAGGCGGCTGGCGCAGCTCTTTCTGGCGCAGGAGGCCTGCTCACTGCCTTATCCAAGGGGCGGCAGCCATTCGTGTCGGAGGCCCTGACTATCATGGAGACACGACACGTCGAGAGGGTGGTGGTCGCTATGGCGGATGCCGTGCCGACAGCGGAAGAGCTGAAGCGTGCCATTCGTGAGGTGCGTTCCGATATCCTCGATATCGTGACAGCAATCGAGGATATCAGGCTCCAGCAGATTCCCCAGATACGCAACGACTATGCAATCAAGATCGGCTGCTGGGAGAAGGAGCTCCTCGAGGCGGAGATAGCAGCCCGAAGATCCAAGAGGCGCTATGCACTCATGCAGGCGCAGGCAAACCAGGGCGAGGCTCCTGACCGCAAGAAGATCGAGGAGCAGCTCGATCAAGAGCTCGCAGAATGGACCGAGAAGGCCCATGAGGCAGAGGCTGCCTACGAGGAAGCCCTCAAATGGCGGATGGGGAGGGTGGCACTTCCGGAAGCCGATGCGAAGGAGATGCACAAGCTCTATCGGACCTTGATGAAGAGGCTGCATCCTGACGTGCATGTGGGCGAGGACGAAATGCGTGCAGAATACTTCGCACTTGCCCAACAGGCATACAAGGACGGCGATATCGCGGTGCTGCGTTCGCTTGAGGCTGCCACGCGGCGCTTCGACCCCAAGGACGACCTCGAAGGGATGGATGACACCGAAGCCCTCTCCGCAGAGCTGGAGCTGCAGGAGATTGAGCGCTCCTGTATGGAGAAGCAGCTGGAAGAGCTTGAGAACAGCGAGGACCTGCAGCTGGGCAAGCTCCTCCAGGATCCGGAGTGGGTGAGCAGCCGCACCATGGAGCTGAAAGAGGCAATCGAGGGATGGGAACGCGTCCAGAGGGAATATGACAGACGCGTGGCAAGGCTGAAGGAGGAAGCCGATGGAAGCTGATCATGCAGCACAAGGTGCTGCCGGAGGTCTCGTGCCTATCCAGCCAGGAGGGGCTGGTGCCATCATCCAGGCGATGCATGGGGGAGGGCAGGGCGGAATCGAGATCCCGAAGCCCTTCTCCCAGCCGATCTGCCTTGTGCCTGATACCCGCATCGCTGGCACCACCCACGTAGCGGATATAGACGATCTGGCATCCAAGCTCACCGAGGGAGAGCGGCTCCGCCTGGTGCGTGACAAGGACAACAAGTACGACGAATGGTGCATCAAGGTATGCACCAAAGACGGAAAGCGCCTGGGATTCGTCCCCGCTGATATAAACGAGATTCCTGCCCGCCTTCTGGACGGCGGGAAGGCGCTCTTCGGCGAGATCACGCATATCGAGAAAGTCGGTGGCTGGTGGAAGATAGGGATGGGGGTATGGCTCGATGACTGAGTGGCATGGAGAGGGCCGGGCGCTGGATGCTCCGGTCTTTGGCTGGGAATGGCCAAAGGGACCTGATGGAACGGGCCCCGACACGGCATCGGGCCTTCCCCTGGTCTGGATCACCAGGCAGGAGGCAGAGCCACGGGATGGCAGGACGGTTCGCAGATGCCTGTTCTTGTACGATCCTGCAGACGATCCGGATGGGGATGCCGCCCTGTCCTATGGCTCGGGCTACTACAACGAGGGCATGTCCTGCGATGGCAGGACAGAGCATGAGCGGCGCATAGCGTGCTTCCAGGCAGCAGAAGTCCTCTATCTGCATGCCTCTCGTGCTGGAAACGCTATGGCAGACGGGAACCTTGCCTATGTCTACAGCTACAACCGCTGCGAAGGGCATTGGTGGGACTCTGTCGCGGCAGGTGCCTCGTCCCCGAGGCCGGAGGAGGCGCTGAGCATCCCCGAGCGGGCATATGTGCATTGCCGCATCGCTGCCAAGGCAGGCATCGCCGAGTCCTGCTACAAGCTGGGGGATTTCCTCCGCGATGGGCGTGGCTGCGAGATGGATCTCCGCAGCGCCTACCAGTGGTACCAGCAGGCATACAATCTGGGGAAGAGCGACTATCCCGTCATCTGGGGAAGCGCTGCGCTCCGGCTGGGGAGGGCCTTCGAGGAAGGGGAGGGCTGCGCACAGAGCTTCGAAGAGGCGAAGGCGTGGTATTCCCGCGCCGTGACGGGGCTCTCCATCGCCGTGAGGGAAGGCGAATCCTGGTATCGAGGCGCCCTCAGGAGCGCCGAGGCAGGCCTTGCCCGC
>OMTG01000161.1 GCA_900313905.1 uncultured Actinomycetes bacterium
CTTGAGCATTCCAGAGGGGATGCTTCCAGGGAGATTCTGGTCTGCGGAAAGGAATGTAGCCATGTCATTGTTTCATAGCGACAACCCCAAGGAAGAGCAGCATAGCGGCATCCTTGGCGCGTTCTCGGTCGACAATATCAAGTGGGAGCCGGAGGATGAGGCAGGAGCCTCTCTTGTCGCCTTCCGCTATCCGTATGAGGATTTCCCCAATGGCTCGTATCTCCATGTGGCCCAGTCCCAGATGGCGGTCTTCACGAACAATCTCGGCGGGGACAGCTCGTCTGATGGCACGCTGGGCCAGAACTCCCAGGTGAGCGTCTTCATCGGGCCGTGCAAGATCAAGCTGGACACCGGCGACAGCCGCTTTGCGCCATTCCGCAATGTGACGCATTCCTTGACGGGCGGCTCGTCTGCATTCCATTCTGTGGTGTATTTCATCAATACCAACTACATGAACGAGCTCAGGTGGGGCACGACCGATCCCATCCTTGTGCAGGATCCCGAGGAAGAGGTCAATGTCCATGTGCGTGCCTATGGCCTCTTCGGCGTGCATATCGAGCAGAACGATGCAGGGCTTGCGCCCATCCAGGCACGCAAGTTCCTCGTCAAGGTAGTCGGCACCCGCGGCCAGTATTCGCAGGAAGAGCTCACCTCGTTCATGCGTGCCAAGATCCTCGAATATGTGCCGGACCTTCTTGCGAAGGCCATCACCGAGCAGAAGATCCCCATCCTCAAGATCTCCGCGCATCTGAGCGACTTCTCTGACCTCATGAAGGAGAAGCTCGTCAGCTATTTCAATGACTTCGGCCTCACGCTGGACAACTTCTCATTCAACAGCATCAAGCCCTTCGAGGAGGACCTGGCTGCCATCAACGAGATGAAGATCCAGCGCAAGCGGAGCATACTCGAGGCGCAGGGCAATGCCGCCCAGATGGATATCGAATCCGAGGCGCTAGCCCGCAAGCGTGCCCGCGAGGGCTACTCCTACCAGCAGGAGCGCGGCATGGATGTCATGCAGGCAGCGGCTTCCAACGAGGGGAGCAGCTCTGCCCAGTTCGTGGGAGCTGGCATGGGGCTTGGCATGGGCGTGGGCGTCGGCGGCGCCATGGGCGCAGGATTTGCCAACCTCGCCAACGAGGCCGTCTCTGCCGTCGGGGCATCGGGTGCCGGCGCAGGCACGGCGGGTGCGGCGCCTCAGCCGGCCGCTTCCGATGCGACGGGGGTCAAATGCAGCAAGTGCGGGCATGTGAACCCGGCTGGCGCAAAGTTCTGCCTGGAGTGCGGCAGCAAGCTCGAGCAGGGCCGTGTCTGCCCCGTATGTGGCAAGGTCAATCCGCCTGAAGCCAAGTTCTGCATCGAATGCGGCACGAAGCTCGGGAAGCCTACCTGTCCCAATTGCGGTGCCGAGCTCCCCGAAGGCACCAAGTTCTGCCCCAACTGCGGGACCAAGATCCAATAAGGAGGCATAGCTGTGAGCGAATCAACAAAGCGCATCATCATCGGCGAAGCGGTCGCCGGTGCCGCATGGCTGATCGTCATGCTTGTTTCGGAAAGCATCTTCACGAATGTTGCCGTCTTCGGCATATCAATCATGTTTGGCGTGCTGGCATGTGTCGCATCGGTGCTTTCCATGCTCTTCAATGACCGCGAGCTGCGTTCTGCTGGCGTCCTGACGGAAGTGAGATCGCTTCCTGTCGTGGTATCGGTCGGCTATTTTGCAGCTGCCCTCATTGCCAACACCATCTTCTGCTTCGCGAACTGGTCTGTCGGAGGCGTGAGGACTCCCATCATCGTGAATGTCATCCTTCTTGCAATCATGGTCGTCGTGAGGATGGGCACCGATTCATATCAGAAGACGGCCGAAGAGAACGTCGCGAAGGTGTCTGCCAACGTTGCAGACACCACTGCCATCAAATCGGAGCTCTCCCGCCTTCTCGCACTGGCAGACGACCCCTCTGTCAAGGCCGAGCTTCATCAGCTCAAGGAGGATGTCGACTTCAGCCCGAGCCTCGCAGGCCCCAATGCGAAGGCAGTCGAGCGGAATTTCCTTGGCGCGCTTGATGCGATAGGGGCTTCCCTTGCGCACCATGAGGCGCTAGAGAGCACAATCGGCCTTGTGAAGAAGGCCGAAAGCATCTGGAAGGCACGCAATGCGAGCATGTCCGATTAAGCAATCCGAGGGGTGTCGATAGTGGAGGTTCAAGGGCTTTCCTGCCATGGCTGCGGGAGCACCGATGTCGATTTCGATCCAAAGACCCGCAAGGTCCACTGCAACCAGTGTGGGCGCGAGGAATACTATTCGCGTGCCCAGCTCGGCGCGACGGGCAAGGTCGCATTCGCGAAGGACAATGCCATCCAGTTCTTCAAGAGCGGCAACTTCTCCAGCGCCCGCGAGTTCGCCAACGATGTCCTCAACACGATGCAGGACAATGCCGCTGCCCTCTTCATCGTCGCCTACTGCGATGAGTTCCAGGGCGGCAAGAACGGGGCGATGGACGAGTTCTTCGACAAGGTGGAGCCCATGGCTCTTGAGTATGG
>OMTG01000173.1 GCA_900313905.1 uncultured Actinomycetes bacterium
ACATGCTTTGGTTCAGGACTCCCGAGAAGGTCTACTTCAAGAAGGGCTGCATGCCTGTCGCCCTGCGCGAGCTCAAGGAGGTCTACGGCTGCAAGCGCGCCTTCATCGTCACCGACTCCTTCCTCTACACATCCGGCTTCACCAAGAAGATCGAGGGCCCGCTCGATGAGATGGGCATCACCCACTCGAGCTTCTGGTCGATCTCCCCTGACCCGAAGCTGCAGGACGCCGAGAAGGGCGAGGAGCTCCTTCGCGCCTTCCAGCCTGATGTGATCATCGCAATCGGCGGCGGCTCCGCAATGGATGCTGGCAAGATCATGTGGACCATGTACGAGCATCCCGAGGAGAAGTTCGACGATATGGCCGTCGACTTCATGGATATCCGCAAGCGCGTCTATCGCTTCAAGAAGATGGGCGAGAAGGCAAAGTTCGTCGCAATCCCGACCTCTTCGGGCACTGGCTCCGAGGTGACCCCGTTCGCGATCATCACCGATGCGAACACTGGCATCAAGTGGCCTATCACCGACTACGAGCTCATGCCGACCATGTCGATCGTCGACACCGACAACATGATGACGCAGCCGAAGGGCCTCACCTCCGCTTCCGGCATCGACGTCCTCACCCATGCTATGGAGGCCTACGTCTCCATCATGGCATCGGACTACACCGACGCTATCGCCCTCAAGGCAGCGAAGCTCGTCTTCGACTGGCTGCCCAAGGCCTATAGCGAGCCGACCAACGTCGAGGCCCGCGACCACATGGCCAACGCCTCCTGCCTCGCCGGCATGGCCTTTGCTAACGCCTTCCTCGGCCTCAACCACTCGATGGCGCACAAGCTGGGCGCCTATCACCACATCCCGCACGGCTGGGCCAACGCTGTCATCCTGACGCGCGTCGCCCGCTACAATGCGGCTGAGCGCCCGACCCGCATGGGCACCTTCTCGCAGTACGAGTATCCCCATGCAAAGGCCCGCTACGCCGAGATGGGCCGCTACTGCGGCTTCGGCACGGCTGAGGACTCCGACGACGTCGTGTTCGAGCGCTTCATGGACGGCATCGAGAAGCTCAAGGACTACATCGGCGTCAAGAAGACCATCGCCGAGTACGGCGTGGACGAGAAGTACTTCCTTGACACCCTGGACGAGATGAGCCTCAACGCCTTCAACGACCAGTGCACCGGCGCCAACCCCCGCTACCCGCTCGTGGCTGAGATCAGGAGCCTGTACCTGGATGCCTACTATGGGCGTCCTGCCACGTCCTACGAGGATGAGGGCCTCGAGATCCGCGAGATCGAGAAGACCGATCATCCGAAGCCGGCAGAGGCACCTGCAGAGCCTGAGGAAAAGTAACGGCCGATCAGTTCATTGAGCTTGGAGGAGGAAGCTATGCAGCTTTCCGATGAGAAGGTAGAGCTCGTCCGTCGTCACAACAAGGTCGTCTACCACGACGGCGACCGCACCGTGAAGGTCTTCGTCCCGACGAAGCCGGATATCGATGTCTTCCGCGAGGCCCTGAACCTCGCCCGCATCGCCACTTCGGGCCTCAATACCCCGAAGGTGCTCGAGGTCTCCCAGGTGATGGATGGCTCCTGGGCGCTCGCAATGGAGTGGCACCCCGGCACGACCCTGCATGAGATGATGGAGGAGGCCAAGGGCACGCCGAAGTTCGACGAGCTCCTGCAGTTCTTCGTCGACCTGCAGATCAAGGTCCAGAACACGCCGGCTCCTGCTGCCCTGAATCCGCAGGGCGACAAGCTGGTCCGCATGATCTCCCGCGTCAAGGGCATGGATCCTTCCGCCCGCTACGACCTGCAGATGCGTGCTGACCGCATGAAGCGTGGCACCGCCATCTGCCACGGCGACTTCAACCCCACCAATGTGATCATCGGCGAGGGTGAGCCGTTCATCTGCGACTGGACGCACGTGACGATCGGCCTGCCTGAGGCTGATGCCGCAATGACATACATGCTGCTGAAGCTCGAGTTCCCCGAGGCCGCTGACCGCTACCTCGATCTCTACTCGAAGACGGCAGACATGCCGAAGCAGAAGATCATGTACTGGCTGCCGGTCGTCGCCGCAGCCGAGCTCTCCCGTGGCCGCAAGGGCAACGAGGAGTTCCTGAAGAGCTGGATCGACGTCGCAAGCGACTACGAATAAGGCTTCAGGATAGCAACGCACGACAAGGGGGCAGGATGCTTGAGGGCATCCTGCCCCTTTTGCCATTACACTGGTGAGATGAAGAATGCGTCCGAGAGGAGCGGCAATGGCAGGCGCGGGACAGAGCAGGGGCCTCATCTGCCTCGATCTCGATGGGACGCTGCTTGACAGCGAAAAGCGCATCAGCGCGGCAAACAGGGATGCCATAGCCGAGGCACGGCGGCAGGGATTCACGGTCGCCTTGGCATCGGGCAGGCATCCCTTCGATGTCTTCGAGATCGAGGACAGGCTCTCCCTGCCCCATACGGCTGTCTGCTTCTCAGGAGCCCTTGCCTGCCAGGAGGGGAGCGAGGTCTTCTCACGTCCTCTGGACGATGAGGCGATTCAGGAGACCATCGAGGTGGCAGCAGGGCTCGGGGTGTCCCTGCTTGTCGGTGGCACGCAATTCAACCTGGTGCTGGGCGATATCGGCAGGGGTGTCGATGCTGCCCGGGATGCCCGCAATCGCTATGAAGAGATGGGAAGCTATAGCGAGGCGGCTTCGGTGGCTGCGAGCAGACGGGGCAAGATACTGAAGATTGCGCTCTATAGCACCGATCGGCATGCGATGGGCAAGGTGCGGAGCGCTCTTGCACAGGTGCCCCAGGTGAGCTTCATGCGCTCTGATGTCTGCTGGACCGATGTGCTTGCCCGGGGCTGCTCGAAGGCACAGGGGATCGAAGCCCTGGCAGGGGCGCTGGACATCCCGCAGGAGCGGGTCGTTGCTGTCGGCGACGACGAGAACGATGTGGCGGCTCTCGTCGAAGCAGGGGTCGGCATCGCGATGGGGAATGCCTGCGCTGCCGCCAAAGAGGCTGCACGCATGGTCGTCGCTGACAACGACCATGACGGAGCAGCGGAGGCGATTCTGTGGGCAGAAAAGAATCTCTGAGCAAGGCAACAACGCACAATTCGAAAAGGACTGCTTCAGATGGTGCCTCCTCATATCCAGGCTCAGAATGTGCCGCCTGATAAGCTTGCCACACCCTACCTCGTGCTTGCGCCCCACTGCGTTTCGCAGGGAAGGATTTGGTGTGGGTTGATCTTGCCAGTGCCGGCAATGAGGTCGAGCAGGATCTTCGCTGCCTCGACGCCCTCCTCGAAGGCGGGCTGGGCAATGACGGAAACGGATGGGGAGGCGACGCCTGCCCATCCGGTGTTATCGAAGCCAAGAAGGCCGATCTCTTCTGGCATTCTCGGATAGAAGTCGCGCATCGCGACGTAGATGTCCGGCAGGGCCCAGCAGTTCGGGGCGAAGACGAGCGTCGGCTGCGTGCAGCCGTCGAGCTTGCTGTGGAGCCAGGAGGCAAGGTCGTCCACCACGACGCCGCTGTCGGGGATTACATAGTGCTCGTATGCCATCCCGTGGGCTTTGAGCACATCGGTCGCTCCTTGGAGGCGCTCGGTCCTCGAGCTCAGGAGCTGGGGCTCTGCTGCCACGACGAGCATCCGCTCATAACCCTTCTTGATGCAGGCTTCGAGGGCGCGCTTCGTCGCATCGTAGTTGTCGGTCTTGACCCAGCTTGCGGTGTAGTCATAGTACTTGCTGTCGAAGAAGACGAGATGCTTGCCGGAGTCGGCGAGAGCATCGGCCACCTCGCGGAAGCGTGCTGTCGGCTGCACGATGAAGCCATCGACGCCGACGGCCATCAGGCGGTCGATCAGGGCATGCTCGTTGTCGCGGTCGAAGTTCGAGCTGCTGATCAGGAGGCGATAGCCGTTCTTGCTGGCGACCGAATCGATGCCTTTCACGATCTGGTTCGAGAAGTGGTTCGCGATGTCGCCGACGATCACGCCGAGAAGGTAGCTCTGCTTGGCATTCATGCTGCGGGCCAGAGGGCTCGGCTCGTAGCCGGTCTCCTTGATTGCCGCCTGGATCCGGTCATGGGTCTCTTTCGACATGCGGTCCGTATGCCCGTTCAGGTAGAACGAGACCGTCGTCTTGGAGGTGCCGGCGATGCGGGCTATCTCATTGATCGTGACGCGCTTCTTCGTGCTTGTCCCCATGGTGGCTCCTGGGATGGAAAGTAAACCGTTTACTAAACCAATAATAACATGGGGCACGGAGATGCAATCTCCATGCCCCAGAAAACCGTACTCTCAGCTGCTCCTATGCTAGGAAGCTGCGGACGGCAGCCACGACGTCCTGGTCCGTCGCCTCAGCGAAGAAGTACTCCTGGAAGTGCTCGCCGGCATAGGCACCCTTCACGAGGTCGCGGTCGAGGGAGGCAAGAATCTCCGTGAACGGACGATAGGCAGCGGCGCGGACGCCGTCGAGGATCTTCTTGTTGCGCTGCTCAGGCTCGACACGCTCTGCAGGATAGCCATTGCCGGAGCCGAAGCCGAAGAGCTTCTCGAAGGTGTACTCGAGGTTGAGCTCCTGGCCCCAGCCATTCTTCAGCGCGAAGGGCATGGCGACAGCATTCCCGTCATTGATCTGGGCAAAGGTGTAGGCATCGAGAGGATCCTCCACATGGCCGCAGATGACGCCGGGGAAGGAGTTCAGGGCGAGCATGGCGCCTTCGCCGGTGCCGCAGCCGGTGACCACATAGTCAGCGGCTCCGCCATTCAGGAGCGTCGCTGCAAGGATGCCATTCTGGACATAGGTGAGCTGGGCTGCGTCGTCGGCGGCATACATGCCGTAGTTGAAGACGGTGTGGCCCATCGGCTCGGTGACCTTGCGCAGGGCCTTCTCGATCATGCTGTTCTTTGCTGCCTGGCTGTTCTCGTTGATGAGAGCGATTCTCATGGTATCTGCCTTTCAGAAGAAGGGAGGAATGTCCTCCCGTAGTTGTCTGGGGGAAACCGGTGCCTGGGAGGAAAGGGAATCCAAGCACCGGCAAAGGAGGCTACTGGGGCTGCTTTCCGATGTAGGCGAGGATGCCGCCATCCACATAGAGGATGTGGCCGTTCACGAAGTTGGAGGCGTCGGAGGCAAGGAACACGGCCGGGCCCTTGAGGTCCTCAGGGGTGCCCCAGCGTCCTGCCGGGGTCTTCGAGCAGATGAACTGGTCGAAGGGATGGCGGGAGCCATCCGGCTGGATCTCGCGCAAAGGTGCAGTCTGCGGGGTCGCGATGTAGCCCGGCCCGATGCCATTGCACTGGATGTTGGCGCCACCGAACTCGGAGCAGATGTTCTTCGTGAGCATCTTGAGGCCGCCCTTGGCTGCCGTATAGCCAGCGATGGTCTCACGGCCGAGCTCGCTCATCATCGAGCAGATGTTGATGATCTTGCCATGGCCCTTCTCGATCATGCCGGGGATGCAGGCCTTTGCCATAATGAAGGGGCCGACGAGGTCGATATCGACGACCTGGCGGTAATCCTCGACGGACATGTCGAGCATCGGGATGCGCTTGATGATGCCAGCGTTATTGACGAGGATGTCGGGAGAGGTGCCGAAATGGGCCTGGATCTTCTCCATCAGGTCCTGCACCTGATCTTCCTTCGTGACGTCGCAGACGAAGCCGACAGCCTCGATGCCTTCGGCGGCATAGTCCTTCACAGCCTGGTCGATGCGCTCCTGCCTGCGGTCATTGAAGACGATCTGGGCACCTGCCTGGGCAAGCGCTGTGGCGATCGCGAAGCCGATGCCGTAGGTGGCACCAGTCACGAGGGCGAGCTTGCCTTCAAGCGAGAAGCTCTTCTGAGGGTCGAACGTCTCTTGCATCGAATTCCTCCTCGATAGGGAATGGTCTGTCTGAATCTCTATAGCACGATAGTAAACTAGTTTTGTAAACTTGCAAGGGGGCACGTGAAAAATTATAGAGAAACGTTCACCTAAATCAGAATAGCGCAGGAATAAGCCGGTTAGAGATGACAGGAGTGAACATCTTGCAGAAAGCAAAACGGTTTATATTGCGGCATGCGCACCGGCCTATGGCGATTTCGGCCGGATGCAGCCGATCCGGTTAGAATCCTGCCATCGCTTGGCTGAAGCTGGCATCAGAATCAGCCAAGATTGGCGGAAATAGACTTCTAAATCGACCATAGTTGGCTGAAATAGATGTCTAAATCAGCCAAAAGTGGCGGAAATAGAAGATTAGGGGCAGCAGACCTGTCATCGCACGCGATAGCGAAGCTTTCAGATACGCTCAGGCCATCGGAAGGGCGATGGGGCTGCAGCGATATTCGCCGAACATGGAGCTAAAACGGCAGCTATCCCTCAGAAAAAGCCTCGAGCTTTGCATGGATGTCCTTCGTTGAATATGTCAGGTGGCCAATCCTGCTTTTTGGCGCTCAGACAACTGCCCGCTGGCAGCTCTGTCCAGCACTGCGGCGATGGCAGGTTGGGCGCGAGAGATGAAAATGCTGCCCAGCTCTCTGAGAGAGGCTGGGCAGCTGGCGTTTCCTTCCGTTTCATTTCCTGCGATGGGACTATCCCACGTCGAAGTGGGCGTTCTTCTTGCGGAGCTCCTCGAGGTCCTTCAGGTTGACGCGCAGCATGCAGAAGTCTGCATGGCCCGACTTCCCATCGCCGGCACCAGTGATGCTGGACTGCTCCGGATCGATGCCCTCGACGGTGGTCACCTTGAGCTTCTCATCGGAGGCTCCTGGCACGCGCCAGGAGCTGACGTCGATGGGTTCGATGCCGATTTCGGGCTCATGCTCGACCTGCGGCACCCAGTCGTAGGGGATGCGATAGGCGCGGTAGACCATGTTCGTGGGGAAACCGGGCGCCATGTCGCGGAAATAGGGGTTGATGTATTCCCAGACGACCTGATGTGCTGGCGTGACCTCGAAGACGCGGCCATCAGATCCTTCGGTGATGAGGGTATTGCCATTCGGCAATCTCTGGGCGCTCGAGATGTAGGGGGAGTAGAACTTCGAGCCATCCGAGAATGGCATGAAGCCCGCCTCCACGGGCGTGTATTCCCAGACGATCTCGAAGGTCACGGGATTGAACTCGAGCACGCGCGAATAGTCGCGGTGCACCGCGTTGACGCCTGTCGGGGCAATCGCGTTCGGTGCATCATACCCGGCGCCTCCGCCGTTATCGAAGACCAGCAGGTCACCCTCTCCGGGCAGCCCCTTCGGGATCATGTGGAGATGATGCTGGCCGATGATGCAGCCGATCTTCTTCGCCTCTTCGCTGGCATGCGGGCCAGCGAAGTCGGGGCCGAGCTGCCAGACGATGTGGCCGGTCTTCTTGGAGATGATGGCCAGGATGTTCGCGTTCCGGGCATCGAAGATGATGTTGTCGGGGCAGAAGCGCTCGTCCCCTTCGTCGTACCAGTGGTTCGGGCCCAGCGTCGAGATGCAGTTGATATGCATCCAGTCGCCGCCTGCAGTCCCACGCATCGAGGGGTTGGCACGAAGCGCTGCCTTCGCCTCATCCGAGAAGCCGAACTCATCGAAGTGCTCTGCTGCCCGCCACTCCCAGACGATCTTCCCCTCCCAGGTGACCTCGATGATCTTGTCGTCGATCAGGAGCTGGTCTGAGATCTCGGGGTGGCGCGAGTTCTCGTGCGTGAGGATGAGGGTGTTGCCGCCGAGTGCCTCAGGCTCGAGTCCCGGGGCATAGTAGCCCACCGGCGACCCTGCCCGCTCGAAGTCGTGGTGCTGTCTCGCCATCCACCGGGGCTCCTGCCCTTCATCGGAGACGAGCTCGGTATGATCCCACTTCCAGACGATGTGCCCCTCCCAGTCGACCTCGATGAGGTCGAGCTGGTCCTGATAGGCGGCATCGCTCTTGCGGATGCCCGAGCTGCCGAAGACATAGCCGCCCGGCGCCATCTTGTTGGGGAACCCCGCAAGGCCTGCCCAGCGGTTCACCTCGCGGCCGTTCATATCGATAAGGAGGGCTCCTCTGGCTGAGGGGAGAAGCGTATAGCCTCCCCATGTCTGATCCTGGTCGAATACGGTGACCCCTGTGGGGTAGACGCTCGGAAATCCCATGATGTATGCTCCTCCAGAATGGAATGCCTAGCAAATTTCTAGGAATTATGGGGACAAGACGTTTTCTCGTCAACACTCTGCCCCCTCCACCAATGACCCGCAGGCAGATGCCCATGTTCCTGAAAATCGGGCATCATCCCAGCTCAAAGGCATGGTTTCATAGTATCTATGATAGAAAAAACGGGACTATCAGAATAATAGATAACTGACCATCGGAAAGACCTGGAGGGGCATATCTTCTGCCGTGGCTAGACTGGGGACCCGAAGCGGAAGGAAGCGCTTCCGCTGGCAATCCAGAACCAGACGAGAGGAGTCCGGCATGCAGAGAGAGACGACAGCAGCACCGTCCATCACGCGCAGAGAGGCGCTGAAGGCGATGGCCATGGGCATGGCAGCTCTGGGGCTTGCCGGCTGTGGCTCGGGCGCACTTGCACAGGCTGCCGGATCCTCAGACTCCTCTGAGAGCGCACAGGACAGCAGCATCTCGTCGGGTGGCACCATCCGCATTGGCTTCCCATCGAGCGGGCAGAACTTCGACGCGGGCACTCCGCTCGGGCTCGCCTGCGGCAAGGGCTATCTTGCAAGCTACCTTGAGCCCCTTGGCTACACGGTCGAGGCGACTGGCTTCGTGGGTGCAGCTCCTGCCCTCCACGAGGCGCTGGCCTCAGGGGATCTGGATCTCGTCGACTATGCAGGCTTTGCCGGCATCCTGGGCAAGGCGAAGGGCATCGACACCACGAACATCGCAGTCACGGCCTGGGGCTCCAACTGGGATCTGGCCGCCTCGCCCGATATCGCGAGCATCGCTGACCTGAAGGGCAAGAAGGTCGCCTATCAGCGCGGCGCCACGCCCCAGATGTTCCTGATCAAGGCGCTCGCCGAGGCAGGCCTCACCTTCGATGATATCGAGGCAGTGAACGCTACAGGCCCCGATGGCCTCTCGTCGCTCGCGACCGGCGCCGTCGATGCAGCGGTCTGCACGACAGGCCAGGAGGCAGATCTTGTCTCCCAGGGTGTCGCCCAGGTCCTCTTCAGAGGTGCCGATGGTGATGAGGCGACCTTCTTCGAGCCGTTCACGCTCGTTGCCCGCACGGAATGGCTCAAGGAGAACGGAGACGCGGCGGTTGCGGTCCTCGAAGGTTATCTCAAGGCGAAAGATGAGCTGGCGGCAGACCCTGAAGCCTTCATCTCCTATGCAGCCGAGCAGTCAGGGCTGTCCGAAGAGGTGGCCCTGGGCGGCCGGAGCCTCGATGACTTCGCATCATATTTCCCGGTCAGCCTCGACGATGAGTATCTGGACTCCCTCAGGACCATCCAGCAGTTCGAGCTCGACAATAGCCTGATCGACACCGAGATCGATATCGACGCCTGGACGGATGCCACCTATATCGACAAGGCATCCGCTGTCTACGGGAGCGAGAGCTGATATGGCGCGCACCAAGATCCTGAACTTCCTCGAGATGCTGATCCTGCCCGCCCTGATCCTCCTTGCGTGGCATTGGGCGACCACCTCGGGCGCCGTGCCTTCGATCGTGTTGCCGACGCTCTCTGCGGTGGGCGCCTCCATCGCAGGGCAGCTGCAGTCGGGGCGCCTCCAGACGGATGTGCTGATCTCGGTCAGCCGCATCCTCAAGGGCTATGCGCTCGCCGTGGTCTTCGGCCTTGCCTTCGGTGTCATTATGGGCATGAACGAGCACGTGAACCGCTTCTTCGGCGGCCTCTTCCGGGCCATCCGGCAGATTCCGATGATCGCCTGGGTGCCGCTCCTGGTGATGTGGTTCGGCATCGGCGAGGAGTCGAAGGTCGCCGTGATCTTCCTGGCCTCCTTCTTCCAGATCCTCCTCAATACGATCAGCGGCATCCAGCGCACAGACCAGCATCTGGTCGAGGTCGGCAGGATGTACCAGCTCTCGAAGTGGCGCCTCTTCAAGGAGATCTACCTCCCGAGCGCCCTGACCTCGATCTTCGTCGGCCTCAAGCTCGGCCTTTCGGTCTCCTGGATGGCGGTCGTCGGCGCCGAGATGATCGCTGCAAGCTCAGGCATCGGCTTCAGGATCAATGACGCCCGCGCGCTCCTGGATTATCCCGTCGTCTTCACCGGCATGATCGCGATTGCGGTCACGGGCGTCCTGATGGATGTGGTCCTTTCCCTTATCGCGAAGGCCTGCATGCCTTGGGAAAGGGGGTCTCAGCATGCCTGAGAAGCTTTCCATCCAAGGCGTCAGCAAGTCGTTCGCGACCCAGACCGGCACGCTCTCCGTCCTCGAAGACATCGACCTCGATGTGGAGGAGGGCGAGCTCCTGGTGATCGTCGGCCACAGCGGCTGCGGCAAATCCACCCTCCTCAAGAACATCGCCGGCCTCGAGACGCCGACCGAAGGCACGATCGAGGTCGATGGGCGTGCTGTCGCAGGGCCTGGCCCGGACCGCACGATGATCTTCCAGGAGCATAGGCTCTTCCCGTGGATGACGATCATCGACAATGTCGAGTTCGGCCTGCATGACCTGCCGAAGAAGGAGCGGGACCGCGTTGCCCGAAAGTACCTCAAGCTCGTGCAGCTCGAGGACTTCGAGCGCAGCTATCCCTCCCAGCTCTCAGGTGGCATGTCGCAGCGCGCGGCGATTGCCCGCGCCCTTGCCACGAAGCCCGAGGTGCTGCTGCTCGACGAGCCCTTCGGGGCGCTTGATGCCCTCACGAAGATGGATCTCCAGGACGAGCTCCTGAAGATCCACGAGGAGCAGGCTACGACGATGGTGATGGTGACGCACGATATCGATGAGGCGGTCTATCTGGCCGACCGCATCGTCGTGATGTCGAGCAGGCCCGGGAAGATCGAGGAGATTGTGAAGGTCGAGCTCGGCCGTCCCCGCGAGCGGGGCAGCGCCGATTTCGCCTATTACACGAAGCGCATCTACAGCCATTTCCTGAAGCCGCGCGAGAAGAGGTTCGACTATGTCATCTAGCGCACAGGGGATGCGGTTTGGGACGGCGCTCCTCCATGCAGGCTGTCCGGGCGGCAGGACCACGCCTGCCTCGACGACAGTGCCCATCTACCAGACGAGCGCCTTCCCGCAGGAATCCGCCGCAAAGCTTGCGGGCATCTTCGAGAACCGGCAGCCGGGCTTCTGCTACACCCGCGTCGGCAACCCCACCGTCGCTGCCTTCGAGGAGCGCATGGCCGCAATCGAAGGCGGCAGATGCGCCCTTGCCTGCGCATCGGGCATGGCGGCAATCTTCAATGCTCTGGTGGGCATCTGCGAGGCTGGGGACGAACTCATCGCTTCAGGCTGCCTCTACGGCGGCACGCTCGAGCTCTTCGAGGATTTGGAGCGCATGGGGATTGGCGTGCATCGGGTGGATGAGATGACGGCTGAGGCGCTGGAAGCTGTGGCCACGGACCGCACCCGCCTCGTCTTCGCCGAGACCATCTCGAACCCGAAGCTCGATGTCTTCGATATCCCTGCCATCGCCAGCTGGTGCCACGAAAAAGGCCTGCCGCTCGTCGTCGACAACACGGTCGCCTCCCCGTACCTCTGCCGGCCGCTTGAGCTTGGAGCAGACATCGTCGTCGAGTCGACCTCCAAATACATCAACGGGGGCGGCAATGCGATCAGCGGCGCGATCGTGGATTCCGGGCATTTCAGCTGGGATTCTGAGCGCTATCCGGCGCTCGCGAAGTGGCGCCGCTTCGGGCCCTTCGCCTTCATCGCTCGGCTGAGAGGTGGCCTCTGGCGCGACACGGGCGCCTGCCTCGCGCCGGTCACGGCCTTCCTGAACTGCGTCGGGCTGGAGACCCTCGAGGTGCGCATGGAGCGCGAATGTGACAATGCGCTTGCCCTGGCTGAGTGGCTCGACGGAAGCGGCCTTGTGGATGAGGTAGGGTATCTCGGCCTTCCCGGGGCGCCTGGCCACGAGCTTGCGGAGCGGCAGTTCGGGGGCCGCTTTGGGGCGCTTCTGACCTTCAGGGCAGGCTCGAAGGAGCGGGCGTTCCATTTCGTGGACAGCGTGCGCTATGCGCTCCGGGCAAGCAACATCGGCGATGTGAAGACGCTCGTCCTCCATCCGGCTTCGACGATCTTCGCCGAGGTGGGCGCAGAGGAGCGTGAGCTTGCGGGCGTCTTCGACGACACGATCCGCGTCTCTGTCGGCATCGAGGACATCCGCGACCTGATCGAAGACTTCCAGCAGGCACTTGCATAAGGGACAGGAATCGCCTGGGCGAGGGGCCCAGGCCAGGAGAGGAGCCAGGATGGCAAAGATCGACAATGCCGCGCTCAAGAAGGGCGGCTTCATGGCGCAGAAGCAGAAGGGCTTCTACTCGCTGCGCCTCCATATCACAGGCGGGCATCTGGAGTCGAGGCAGCTTCTCGGCATCTCCCAGGTGGCTGAGAAGTTCGGGCATGGCTACATCCATCTGACGAGCCGCCAGGCAATCGAGATCCCCTTCATCAATGTGGAGGACGCCGATGCCGTGAAGGCGCTGCTTGCCGAGTACGGGGTGGAGCCAGGCTGCTGCGGCGCTCGTGTGCGCACGGTCACGGCCTGCCAGGGAAGCGCCATCTGCCCCTCGGGCAACATCGACTCCTATCAGGTCGCGAAGACGCTCGACGAACGCTACTTCGGCCGCGACCTGCCGGGCAAGTTCAAGTTCGGCGTCACGGGATGCCAGAACAACTGCCTCAAGGCCGAAGAGAACGATATGGGCGTGAAGGGCGGACGCAAGGTCGCCTGGAAGCCTGAGGCCTGCATCCACTGCGGCATCTGCTCGAAGGTCTGTGCTCCTGGCGCGATCGCAGACGACGGGGAGAAGATCGTCGTGGACTACGCAAAGTGCGTGTCCTGCGGCAAGTGCTCGCAGAAGTGCCCGGTTGGCTCCTGGGACTACCAGACTGTCTACAACCTCACGTTCGGCGGCCTCTTCGGCAACCACATCACGAAGGGCAGGAAGCTCCTGCCGCCGGTGGAGTCTGACGAGCAGCTCCTGGCCGTGGCCGATGCCACGATCCAGTGGTACGACGACCATGCGATCCCGGGCGACCGCTTCAAGTTCTGCCTCGACCGCGAGGGATGGAAGAGCTTCATCCCCGTCGTCCGGAAGGCCTACGACGATGCAGCGCCTCTTGGCTGCCCCAAGGCGGACTCGGTCGATGTGGAGCCGCCAGCGCCGAAGCCTGTGCAGTAGGAATACGGGTGGCCAGATCTTCTGGCTGCAGGATGGAAGGGGTGCCAGATGGCAGAGACAGATTACGAGATAGCCGATACGGTCGATATCACGGACCAGGTATGCCCGATGACCTTCGTCGTGGCAAAGGCGGCTCTGGCAGAGCTCGAGATCGGACAGGTCCTGAGGGTGCATCTGGCAGAAGGCGAGCCGATGCTCAATGTGCCCCGGAGCTTTGCCGACGATGGGCAGAAGGTCCTGGCGCTCACGCCTTCAGGAGAGGGTGCCTATGACCTCGATGTCAGGAAGCTCGAGGAGGAATAGCCATGCCCCAGCGTGTCACAGGCGATGACTTCGATGAGGTCGTCCTTGGATCTGAGGTCCCGGTCGTCGTCGACTTCTACAGCGATACCTGCGTTCCCTGCAAGCGTCTGAGCCCGCGCCTTGCACGGCTCGAGCAGGAGGTTGGGGATGCTGTCCTGGTCACGAAGGTCAACGTTGGCTTCGACCTGCCCCTGGCGGAGCGCTTCCAGGTCATGGCATCGCCGACGCTCATCCTCTTCAAGGATGGCAAGGAGCTTGCCCGCCATCAGGGCGTGCTCTCCCAGGAGGACCTCGGCGCATTCGTCGGGCAGGCGCTCTGATTTCCAGCATCTGATTCCGGAAGGGGACAGACATGAACATCACGGTAGGCGGAGAGAAGAAGGATGTGGCTGAAGGCACGACGCTGGCACGCCTCATCGAGGACGAGAAGGTCGAGAACGCGCAGTACGTGACGGTCGCGGTCAATGATGCCTTCGTGGACCACGGAGACTTCGAGACGACCACGCTCCATGAGGGCGACGTCGTCGAGTTCCTCTATTTCATGGGCGGAGGCTGCTAGCATGGCGTTCACCTCAGAGGAGCTCGAGCGCTACTCCCGCCACATCATCCTGAAGGAGGTCGGCGTCAAGGGCCAGAAGAAGCTCTGCGCCGCCAAGGTCCTGATCATTGGAGCGGGCGGCCTCGGCGCGCCGGCAGCGCTCTATCTTGCAGCAGCGGGCGTCGGCACGATCGGCATCGCCGACGCCGATGAGGTCGAGCTCTCGAACCTCCAGCGCCAGATCATCCACGGGACCTCCGACCTCGGCAAGCCCAAGGTCGTGAGCGCCGCCGAGACGCTTGCCGATATCAACCCTGGCGTCAAGGTCATCCCCATCCAGGACTTCATCGATTCCTCGAACATCCTCGATATCATCGCGGATTATGACTTCATTATCGACGGCGTGGACAACTTCCCGACGAAGTTCCTGATCAACGATGCCTGCGTGATGGCGAAAAAGCCCTTCGTGCATGCTGGCATCATCCGCTTCCGCGGCCAGCTCATGACGTACGTGCCGGGCGAGGGGCCGTGCTATCGCTGCGTCTTCAAGGAGATGCCGCCGAAGGATGCGGTCCCGACCTGCAAGCAGGCTGGCGTCATCGGTGCCATGGCAGGCGTCATCGGCTGCCTCGAGGCGCTTGAGGCGATCAAGTACATCTGCGGCATCGGCGATCTCCTGACCGGCCGCCTTCTGACCTTCGATGCCCTGAAGGGCGATTTCCACACCATCAAGCTGCCGCCGCGCGATCCGAACTGCGCCATCTGCGGCGACCATCCGACCATCACCAAGCTCATCGACTACGAGCAGCCTGAATGTGCCGACGCACAGCATGGCACAGCGCTCGCCTGATATACCTTCGAGGAGGCTCCATCATGCTGCATCTCAGGACCACGGATTTCGAGAAGATGGCAGACTGGGCACGTGCCCAGCTGCCAGAGGAAGCCTGCGGGCTTCTTGCAGGACACGTGGATGAGCGCGGCGAAGCCTGGGTGGAGCAGGTATTCTGCCTCGAGAATGTCGACCACACGAACGAGCATTTCACCATTTCGCCCAAAGACCAGCTTGCCTGCATCCGCGAAGCGCGTGCAGCTGGTCTCAGCCTCCTGGGCAACTGGCATTCGCATCCCGAGACGCCGGCACGCCCTTCGGCGGAGGATCTGCGCCTGGCGAATGACCCTTCTGCCCTCTATGCTATCCTGTCCCTTGAAGATCCGGCATGGCCCTCGATCATTGCCTACACACAGGATGCCAGCCGCACGGTCAAAAGGGTGATGATCAGCCATGAAGAGTAGGGCGCTCGTCTTTGCAAGCTATGGGAGCAGCCGTGAGAGCGGCCGCACGGATGATATCGCGCCCGTCGCAACAGAACTTGCAGCAGCCTTCCCTGAGGTGGCCTTCCGCGAGTCCTATACGAGCAGGCCGGTCCGGCAGGCGCTGGAGCGTCAGGGGATTGCGTGTCCTGCGGGCCTGTCCGAGGTGCTGGAAGGGCTTGCGGATGAGGGCGTCGCAGGCGTTGCGGTGCAGCCTGGCCTGGTCGTGGCAGGCACCTCCATGGAGGCGCTGCTCGATGAAGCAGAACACATGGCATCGCGGTTTCCGGAGGGCATCGCGGTCGGACGTCCGCTCCTCTCCTCGCAGGAGGATGTCGAGGAGGTCGCCGCAGCGCTTGACCACGCCTGGCCCGCCCGTCCCGGACATGCCCTGGTCCTTGTCGGCCATGGCAGCGGCATCTCTTCTGCCAACCTGCCCTATCTTGCACTGCGGGATGTCCTGCATGGGCGGGGGCGTGGCGATGTGGTGCTCGGGCTCCTGGAAGGGGAGCCGGGCATCGATGCGGTGGCAGAAGGCCTGGTCCGCCGCAAGGCGAAATCGGCGACGCTCGTCCCCTTGATGCTCGCTGCGGGCGTCCATGCAGCGCGACAGCTGGCGGGCGATAGCACCGAAAGCTGGAGCAGCCGCCTTCGTGAAGAAGGCCTCGAGGCCACCTGCAGCCTCTCCGGACTCGGCTCGCTTGCCGAGATCCGCTCCCTCTATCGCATGCACGCACAGGCCGCCCTGCAGGCGCTTCCCAGCAAGGATGCAGCCCGTGCCGTCTCTATCAGGAAATGAGGTCCTCAAAGCCATGTTCCGTCTGCACCCTCGCACCGTGGTGGCCGCAGCAGCCACCCTTGCCCTTGCCTCTGGCCTGTTCGCCCTGCCAGCCTGCTCTTCGGCATCATCCTCGTCAGGAAGCTCCGAGAGCGCTGCCACCGAAACGTCTGAATCCACTGCACAGGAGGTCACCTTCACGGATGACCTGGGCCGAGAGGTCACAGTGTCGAATCCCCAGCGCGTGGTCGCCTGCATGGGGAGCTTCGCCGATGCCTGGCAGCTCGCGGGCGGCACGCTCGTCGGTGCCTCGGACGACGCCTTCTCCCATTACGATGTGGACTCCTCCCAGGTCTCAGGCATCGGCAAGTCCACTTCGCTCAACCTCGAGAGCATCCTGGGCCTCAATCCCGATTTTGTCATAATGACGGGCACCGCAGACGGCAAGCATGGCACAGGCGTCTCGCAGGCAGACATGGAATCCTCCTTGGGCGAGGCGGGGGTGCCGGTTGCCTTCTTCAAGGTCACGACCTTCGATGACTACAAGCGCATGATGGGGATCTTCACCCAGATCACGGGACGTGACGACCTCTACCAGACGAACGTGGCCGATGTGGAGAGCCAAATCGATCAGGATATCGCTACCTACTCGGTTGCTGACAAAGCGCCGACTGTGCTGGTCGTGAGCGCCTATTCCAAGGGGCTTGTTGTGCAGGACTCGAGCGGCATGACGGGCGCGATCGTGAAGGATCTGGGTGGCGTGAACATCGCCGACGAGAATCCAAGCCTGCTTTCCGACTTCAGCCTCGAGGCGGTGGCCGAGGCAGATCCCGACTATATCCTCGTGCTGGCGGCAAGCGACGATGCGGCAACGGCGCAGCAGTATTACAACGATGCAGTAGGGGACAGCTCCGCCTGGCAGAACCTCACGGCGGTCAAGGAAGGGCATGTCACGATGCTCGATGCGGCCCACTTCCTCTACAAGCCCAACGAGAAATGGGCCGAGTCCTATCAGACCGTCGGCCAGGCCCTCAACAGCTAGAGGAGCAGCGTGAGCAGAGGCAGGAACGAAAGAAGGCATGGAGCGGCAGCCGCACATCCCGTGCGGCTGCTCGTCGTGTCTGCCCTGGTGCTCGCCTTCGTCTGCGTCCTGGGCCTTCTGATCGGGGCCAGCTCCGTCGGCTTCTCCGACCTCGTGGCGCTTGTGGGCGGGGAGACGATGAGCTCCTCTGCCCGGGGGATCCTGCTCTCCATCCGCATCCCCCGTGTCATCGGCGGCATCCTTGCCGGCGCTGCCTTCGCCACATCGGGTGCCCTCATCCAGGCAGTGCTCGACAATCCGCTTGCCAGCCCCAACGTGATTGGCGTCAATTCAGGGGCAGGGCTTGCTGTGCTGGCGGTCTCTGCGCTCGCGACGGTGGGCGTGAGCGTGCCCATTCCGCTTCCAGTTGCTGCCTTTTTGGGCGCCCTTCTGGCTGCTGCCCTCATCCTGGCGGTATCTGCCAGGGCAGGGGTGTCGCGCCTCACCGTGGTGCTTGCCGGCGTGGCGGTCAATGCGGTCTTCGGGGCAGGCATGAACCTCGTGCTCACGGTCGCCCCCAATGCCTACATCGGCTCCTCCACCTATCTCATAGGTGGGCTTTCTGGCGTCGTCCTCTCCGACCTCACGATGCCCTCGGTGCTCATCCTCATTGGCCTCTTTGTGGGCATGCTGCTTGCGGCCCGGATCAATGTCCTCTCTCTGGGGCATGAGATGGCGCATGCCTTGGGCGTGCGGGTCGAGGCGCTGCGCGCTGCAGGCCTTGCCTGTGCCGCGCTTCTGGCAGGAGCGGCGGTCAGCTTCTCCGGCCTCATCGGCTTTGTCGGCCTCATGGTGCCGCATGTCGCGAAGCGCTTCGTCGGACAGGACCTCAGGATCGTGCTGCCGGTGAGCGCCATTTGGGGTGCTGCCTTCACGGTTGTGGCCGACCTTCTGGCCCGCACGCTCTTCGCGCCCTACGAGCTGCCAGTCGGCATCCTGATGGCGCTTGTCGGCGGGCCATTCTTCCTCTGGCTGCTGATGCGGGGAAAGGGGTACCGCGATGAGTGAGAGGAATGTAGCACTCGAGTTCTCTTGCGTGAGCGCCTCCTATGGGAGGGGACCGCTCTTCCAGGGCTTCGATCTTGCCATCCCCGCAGGTGGCATCTGCGGCATCCTGGGCCCCAATGGCTGCGGCAAGTCGACGCTCCTTTCCCTGGCAGATGGCATCATGGTGCCCGCGGCGGGGGAGATCTCTGTGGCAGGCATGCCAATCAGCAGGCTTTCTGCGAAGGAGCGCGCCTCAAAGGTCGCCCTGCTGCCCCAGGTCCACCGGACACCTTCCATGAGGGTAAGAGATCTTGTGGCGTGCGGACGCTATGTGCATATGGGCCCCTTCGGCCAGCTCGATGAGGCAGATGAGGAGATGATCGATGAGGCGATACGCCTCATGGGGCTGGAGAAGCTGGCAGAGCGCAATGCCCGCCGACTCTCGGGAGGGGAGCGGCAGCGTGCCTTCATCGCGATGACATTGGCGCAAGGGGCGGGGCTTCTGCTGCTTGATGAGCCGACGACCTACCTCGATGTGTGTGCCGCACATGAGCTGATGGGGCTCGTGCGCCGTCTGGCGGATGAGCGCGGCATCACGGTCGTCACGGTCCTCCACGATATCGATCTGGCACTGCGCTTCTGCGACGAGGTGGCGGTGCTTGGAGGGAAGCGTCCGACCCAGCTTCTGGCACAGGGAACGCCAGATGAGGTGGTGGAAGGGTCTGCGCTTGTGTCCTCGCTCGGTGTGGAGGCGGTGCCCTGCACGAAGGATGGTAGGCGGGCCTACAGCCTTTTCGTGGCAGAGGGGAAAGAGCTGGACGAAAGCTGAGGGTTTCTTCATGCCTCTCGCCTCCTCGGAAAGACGGAGGATCGAAGCAGCAAGCTGGGTCATCAGAATCAGGGCTTGAAAACTCTTGCATCTGCCGTCCATGCCGGCAGACAGCAGCATCTTTTGCACGTTGGGTCTGCTTGTACGCCTATGCTCGAAGTTCCTTGGAAAAATTTGTATACGGCGGAAAAGTCACTTGGAAAAATTGCAATACATTAAAAAAGTCCCTTGGAAAAGTTAGTATTATAAGAGAAAAGTCCCTTGAAAAAATTGTTTGAGCAGGCAAGACGCTATCAGCAATGGGTATGCTTGCATTAGCAATGCGCCATTGAATCGGATGCCTATGGAAGGAGCAGGCCAATCAAATGCTGAGAAGAAAGATCTTCGATTGGCTTGCTGCCTGGCATGAGGATGCTCGTCGCAAGCCGGTCATCCTCAAGGGGTGCAGACAGTGTGGCAAGACCTATGCAGTCCAGGCATTTGCCCAGGATACCTACGAAAGCGTTGTCTACATCAACTTTTTTGAGAGTCCTGGTGCAAAGGATATATTCATGGGGTCCCTTGATGTGGATACCATCGTGATGATGGCCTCTGCCTACCTCGGACCTTCGGCGCGCTTCATCCCTGGGAAGACTGCCATTATCCTCGACGAGATTCAGGAGTGCCCACAGGCGAGGACCGCTCTCAAATTCTTCTGCCTTGATGGGCGCTACGATGTGATCGGAACAGGCTCGCTGCTCGGCGTTGCAGGATATGGGGATGCTCCTGCGTCGATTCCAGTTGGATATGAGACGGTCATCGATATGCATCCGCTCGACTTCGAGGAGTTCTGCTGGGCCAATGGAATCACGGAACCCATGGTCGCGTTGCTGAGGAGCTGTCTTGAAGAGGAGAAGCCCGTTCCGCCGGCGCTCCATGCGCGCATGAAGAATCTTCTTCTGGATTACACCGTGGTTGGTGGCATGCCCGATGCGGTGCAGACCTTTGTCGATAGCCATGATATGGCAAGGGTGCTGCAGATCCAGCGCGACATCGTCCGTGCCTACGAAGGCGATATGGTGAAATATGCTCCAGCTGCTGACAAGCCTCTCATCAAGCAGTGCTTCCAGTCCATTCCTCTCCAGCTGGCAAAAGAGAACAAGAAGTTTCAGTACTCTCTCATCAAGAAGGGATCGACCGCGGCGCGCTTTGCAGGCAGCCTCCAATGGATTGAGGATGCAGGCATCACAGTCCGTTGCAGGAATCTTTCCATTACTGAGCTTCCGCTCGATGGAAATGCCGTCGATGACCAATTCAAGATTTACATGGCCGATACAGGCCTCTTTGTGAGCATGCTCGAAGACGGCACCCAGTTCGACATCCTTCGCGGCAACCTGCTGGGATATAAAGGTGCCATCTACGAGAACCTTGTCGCCGACATCTTTTCGAAGATGGGCCGGAAGCTCTATTACTTCCGCAAGGATTCGGGCATGGAGATTGATTTTGTGATCAGATACCGCGGTGAATGCGTTCCGGTGGAGGTGAAGGCTTCTGATGGCAATGCGAAGAGCCTCAAGACGCTGCTCAAGCATCCGGAGAAGTATCACGTAGCTTCTGCAATCAAGCTGGCAGACCTGAACGTGGGCCGCACGGGGCCTATCCTGACGATTCCTCACTATATGGCATTTCTTCTCGATTCAAACTAGCGGAATTCCCGAGGCGAGCTGATGTGATGGGCCCCGATTGAGGGCCATCGTCAAACACTGGAAGCTCGGCGCTCGGCCGGGTTCCACGAGGAGTTCCGGTGGGCAAAGCGCTTATCTGGATATGCTTTCAGACGGTACAATACGAGACAGGTGGACGGATTGGGCCCGTCCCCGAACCCTAGTCAGTATTTGCTAGGGATACGGTAGAACCCCTGCGCTATCTGCGCGGGGGTTTCTCCATGTTTCTCACCTCCTCGAAAAGACGGAGGATCGAAGTGGCAAGCTGGGCTATCAGAATCAGAGCTCGAAGAATCTCATTCATCTGCCGTCTCCTTATCCGGATTCGGAGACGGTCCGCCACCTGCCTCGTATCGTATCGCCCTGCGCACGGGATGCCGTGGCTGCGCTAGAGACGAACACATGTTCTATTCAGAGCATGATACATCCAGATTGAGATGAAGACAAGGGCAGCCAGCCGTGCTGGGGTTAGCGTTCTGTTTCAGGCTTGCTGCGGCATCTCCAGTTGGTGCATCCTATCGAAGTGCTGAAGGAGGACGGACCATGGACGAAAACAGCCGCCGGGAAATCTATTGCAAGGCATACGCCTATGCAGAGCAGGCGCATGGAGAGGCGCTGGCGCTGCTGCGGACGTTGGCGCAGATGCCTTCTCCTACCCATCACGAGGATCGGCGTGCCCACTACATCGCCGATTGGCTCCGAGCCCAAGGGGGAGCGGCAACCATCGATGCTGCCAAGAATGTGGTCTGCCCCATTGGCGATGATGGGACAAAGCCGCTCGTCGTGCTGGCGGCGCATACCGATGTCGTGTTCGACGATGAGACGCCGCTGCCGCTTATCGAGGATGGGGATATCTGGAGGGCGCCGGGCGTCGGCGACGATACCGCCAATCTCGTGAATCTCCTTATGACGGCCCGCTACCTGCTGAAGCATCCCATGCAGTCGCCATATGGCTTCCTGGTCGTCGCGAACTCCTGCGAAGAGGGTCTGGGCAATCTGGATGGTACCCGCCATATCTTCGAATGCTATGGAAGCAGAGTGAAGGAGTACCTCTCCTTCGACTGCTATGCAGGGATGATCGTGAACCATGCGGTCGGGTCGCATCGTTTCCGCATCACGGCAGATGTCCAGGGCGGCCACTCCTATGCGAATTTTGGCCGTCCGAACGCTATCAAGGTCCTGGCCGATGTCCTGGAGGATCTCTGCGCAGTCAAGGTGCCCGAGTATCCGAAGACGACCTTCAATGTCGGCACCTTCGAAGGCGGCGTTTCGGTCAATGCCATAGCGGAGCATGCAGAGATGCTCTTCGAGTACCGCTCCGCCTCTGATGCGGTCTTGGGGAAGATGGATACGGAGCTGGCATGGTGCGTCGAGAAGCACAAAGCGCCCGATGTGCATCTGGCCTACGAGGCGATTGGCCTCAGGCCGGGGGACGGCGAGCTTGCGGAACAGCTGCTCGAAGCGCTTACGCAGCGAAGCGTCGATGCCTATCGGGCAACCTTCAAGGCAGAGCCTGATGTGCAGGCAAACTCCACTGACGCGAACATACCGCTATCGTTGGGGATCCCGGCGAACACGATTGGCACCATCATCGGTGCAGGGGCCCACACGCGTGAGGAATGGATCGATACGAAGAGCATGGTGCCCGGCCTCGCGCTCGTTCTTTCGCTGGCGCTGGGATGCTGCTCATAGCATAGCTTGGCTCCAGGCGTGGCTAGGCACTGCTGGACATCCCGCTGCCTTTCCTGAGGTCGCCGGGCGTGCGTCCATAGATCTCCTTGAACTTGCGGTAGAAGTAGCTCAGGTTCTCGTACCCTACGTCCTGGGCAATCTCTGCGATAGCGTCATCGGAGTTCAGGATGCGGAAATAGGCCGTGCTCATGCGCTGCAGCACGGTGAGCTCCTTGAAGGTGTGGCCAGTCTCGTGGTGGATGCGCTCGCTCAGATAGTTCGGGCTGAATCCGAAATGTGCCGCGGTTCCGGCGAGTGTCGCATCATCGGCATGCTCTTCGATATAGCGCAGGACCGGAAGCATCTGCGCTGCACGGTTTTCCCGCTGCTTGAAATGCGTATCGCGGTACTGGCGCAGCAGCTCGCAGAATACGAGCACCATCTCCGCAGCGATGACCTCCTCACCATAGACATCGCGGTCGAAGTATTCGCAGAGTATCTGGTCCATATGATGGCGGGCAGAGCTGCTGATGTCCCTGAGGACGTAGTAGCGGTCATGCTTGGCACGCTCGGATACGGCAGAGGCGATGAATGCATTGATGATGCCGCCTTCGCCCAGACGTCCCAGGAGCTCACGCTCCAGATATTCCTTCCTCATCACGATCGTTATCACGATATCGTCCTCGCCCAGCTCGCCGATGCTATGGACGACCTCCGAATCGAGGATGCAGAGATCGCCTTCCTCCATCCTGACGACGCTGTCCTCGACAGTCTGGGTGCAGGAGCCGGAATAGACATACAGGAGCTCGGAAGCCTTGTGGATGTGCTCCGGGATGTAGGCGAAGCGGGACTCTTTGCGTATGCAGAAGTTCGAGTCCTTCAGGAGCGTATTGAACGTGAAGAGATAGACTTCGCGTCCGTCGACCTGTGTCTTCCCAATCTGCTGGTAACGGCTGGAAAGCTGGTGGGGACCTTCTTCGAGATGGCGGACCTCTGAAGGGGTGATGGTGCGCAGATAGCGGTCGAGCTCAGGCTCATCCATGGGATACCTGCCTTTCACAAGGACATGCCCCTGCGAGGTGCAAGGACAGAAAAATGGCTGCCATCCGTTGAGGCATCAGCCATGAACGCACACGTCGTTGCCGGAAAGGACTACACCGTAAGTTTGGACAGTCAACGCCGTTTCTCAAGCCATGGTATCACGGGTGCGGCCCCCGTAGACTTCTGAGGCATGGAAGGTCATATCCCACACGGAAGGGGAACCTATGGAATACGAGGAGCTGTGCCGGAACATCCTCGAGCATGTTGGAGGCTCGGACAATATCGGGCAGGCATTCCACTGCATCACGCGTCTTCGCCTCATCGTGCGCGACAAGGGCAAGGTCGACTTTGAAGGCCTGAAGAAGATCGATGGCGTGCTCCAGGTGCTCGATGCCGCAGGCCAGGTGCAGATCGTCATTGGCACGCATGTCGAAGATGTCTACCACGAGTTCTGCCAGATTGCCGGCATTCCGGAAGGCGGCGCCGTGGATGTGGACTACGACCCGGACAAGGAGGATGAAGGCGATATCCTCACCCAGACCATGGGGGGCAATGCGGATGCCTCGAAGGGAGGCAAGTTCGCCTGGGTCACCCGCCTGCTCGATGCCCTGGCTGCAATCGTCACGCCAGCGCTCTACGGCATCATTGCGGGCGGCATGCTCAAGGGCGTCACTGCCACGATCGTCGCTTTCGGATGGCTCTCCTCGAAAGACCCCAACATCGTCGTCCTGAACGCGATTGCCGACGCCCCCTTCTACTTCATGCCTTTCGTAATCGGTTATTCCTCGGCCAACCGTTTCAAGGTGAACCCTGCCTTCGGACTCTGCGTCGCCGGCATGATCATGTATCCGACCTTCATGAGCAACGCTGACGGTCTCACGTCGCTGCCATTCCTGTTCTTCAGCATCCCCATCATCAACTACAAGAACACGATCTTCCCCGTAATCCTCGGCGTCTGGGTCTTCTCGCTCATCTTCAAGCTGATCGACAAGCATATCCACAAGAATGTCCGCATCGTCTTCTCGGGCTTTCTCTCCTTCCTTATCGCAGGCCCCATCATCCTGGCCTTTGTGGCACCGCTCGGCAACTGGATTGGCGTTGGCATGGCAGCATTCTTCGGGACCTTCTTCACGGTGGCAGGCCCTCTTGCTGGCGCGCTCTTCTGTGGCATCATCCCGCTCACGATCATCTTCGGCATCAAGGGCTGGTCGGTGGTCGAGCTCGACAACCTGAACCGTCTGGGCTATGACTACATGCTTCCGAACTTCTTCTATTCGAATCTCGCTGTATCGGGCGCAGTCCTTGCGGCATCGCTCAAGCTGAAGCAGGGGACCTCCCGCAAGTCCACGGCTGTCTCGACGGGCCTCCTTGCAATCCTCGGCGTCACCGAGCCGGCGCTCTACGGCATCGCTGTCCCGCTGAAGAAGCCGCTCTATGCCTCGATGGCAGGTGGTGCCCTTGCAGGAGCCGTCGCAATGCTTCTCGGCGTTCACACCTATGCCTTCTCGATGCCGGGAATCACTTCCATCGCCACCTATGTAGATGGCGGCGCGAACTTCTTCATGCTCCTCATCACGATGGCGGTGGCATGGGCTTCGAGCTTCGTTATCTCCTATGCGATCACGAAGAAGGAAGAGGCATAGCCTCCTCCAAGCGCTGCCAGGCTGCGCGCATCAGCTTGGCAGCCTTTCATCTCTGATATCAGTTGGCAAAAGTAGACAGGGCAAGGGATTGAACATGATGAAGACATTCAAGGCGCCTGCAGGGTTTCCGGAAGGCTTCCTCTGGGGTGGCGCCATGGCAAGCTCGCAGGCAGAAGGCGGCTGGAAAGATGGTGGAAAAGGGGTCGATACGCAGGACCTGCGCTACTTCGATCCCGCTTGGACGAAGGAGGAGCGGGCGGACAAGGCAAACCGCCGCATGAACTCCGCCAAGCTCGAGCGGGCGCTTGCTGACATGGAAGACACCGAGCACTATCCATTCCGCCATGGCATCGATTTCTACCATCGCTATCGCGAGGATCTCGACCTGTTCCAAGAGCTTGGCATCAAGATTCTCCGCACTTCGATCACGTGGGCACGCATCTTCCCGAATGGCGACGACGAGGAGCCGAATGAGGAGGGGCTTGCCTTCTACGAGGATCTGTTCCGCGAGTGCCATAAGCGCGGCATCAAGGTGTTCGCCACGATGCTTCATTACAATATTCCGGAATCCCTGGTCCAGCGCTATGGCGGCTGGAAGAGCCGGAAGACCGTGGACGCCTATGTGCGCTATACGACGACCCTCTTCGAGCGCTTGGGCAGCCTCGTGGACTTCTGGCTTCCCTTCAATGAGTTCAATGCGGGACGCTTCAACCCCTATAACGGCGTCTGCCTGATAGAGGATCAGGAAGAGGACTATGACCAGGCCATCTTCCAGTGCCTGCACAACCAGTTCGTGGCCAACGCTCTGACCATCGAAGCTGGGCACCGGATCTGCCCGGGCTCGAAGATTGGCGGCATGATTGCCCGCTTCACGACCTACCCGGCTACCTGCAAGCCGGAAGATGTGATGCAGATGATCCTCGATGACCAGTACTCGAACTGGTTTTATCTCGATGTGATGGCCCGTGGGAAGTATCCTGCCTATATGGACCGCTATTTCGAGAGGCTGGGCATCTCGCTTGAGATGGAGCCAGGGGACCTCGAGGCGATAGCGGCCAACACGATCGATTTCACAGCGTTCTCCTACTATTTCTCCCAGGTCTCGACGACCGATCAGGGATGGGAAAAGACTGCTGGCAATCTTGTCATGGCAAACAAGAATCCCTATCTGAAGACGAGCGACTGGGGATGGCAGATGGACCCCATGGGGCTCCGGATCACGCTACATCAGGTCTATGACCGCTACCAGCTGCCGGTCTTCGTGGCAGAGAATGGGCTGGGAGCCCACGATGTGCTCGAGGAAGACGGCACGGTCCACGACCCCTATCGCATCGAGTACCTGAGGGAGCATATCCGCCAGATGCGCGAAGCAGTGTATGAGGGTGTCGATGTGATTGGCTATACGATGTGGGGCTTCATCGACCTCGTCTCCTGTGGATCGATGGAGATGAGCAAGCGCTACGGCGTAATCTATGTGGACCAGGACGATGGCGGCAAGGGAAGCCTGAAGCGTATCCGCAAGGATTCCTTCGCTTGGTATCAGAGGTGCATTGCGACGAATGGCGAAGAGCTCTGATAGGGCAATCGCAGCCAAAGATGTGAGAAGAGGGATTGGTGCATGCCGTGCCAGTCCCTCTTTCTGCAGACATGATGCCATCGCATCTTCCTTCAGCTGAATCCTGTTTCCGATCGTGAGTGGCGTCCGGTCAGCATCAGAAAAGCCCCTTGGAAAAGTTTCCGGATTGGATGAGGGCCTTATTGAAGCACTTTCGCGGAGCTGAACAAATGCGGAATTGTGGGAGAGGGAGTGCGGCATCAGAGCATTGTTCGGCATTCGGCATTGTCCATATGGTGGCAGCTGGCTGGCTCTTGCTGATGAGGCAGAGAAAGCGCTACAATGCAAAACAGGCGGCTCCCGGTGCTGGCGGGAAGAAGGCCGCTCCATTTCTTTCGGAAATGTGTTGGCGAGTGGCCGTTTCCGCTTATGCGGGGGCGGCTATTTGCCTCTTCGGCCCGATCCTGCGATCAGGATTCCGAGTGTGATAGCTGCAATCAGGACATCTGCAAAACTGAAGAGCGTTTCGTAAGTGACCATAGTCGTTCCTCTCTCTCGATCGGAGCGACCCGCCTGCCTTGCGCTGCAGCGCTTCCTCCCATTGACAAATACGAACATATGTTCTGTTTCGCATCATGATACGACTGGCACAGGAGAGAATCAAGCGGCAATGCGCTGCGCCTATGAAGTAGTACAGACAATTTGCTGGGACAAAGCCGGACCTCAGAAATCGGCACAGAAGAATGAAGCTGAGCGGTCTTTATGGCGTGTCGCCTTTGGGGGAGTGGGGGCGAAGGTGCGGCAGAGGACTTGAAGCGGGTGGCACTCGACTGTGGCGGGACTAGGTCGCTCCATCTCCTGAGGAAACGTGTTGACGAGCAAATTGTCGGGCGATAGAGCAGCAATCAGGGCATTGGCAAAGCCCGCTGCCTACCTGCGATCAGGTCTGCAGGGGCATCGGATATCCCATGAGGGGCTTATCTGATGCTGCCCATCCCGGTCTCTTCACAGATGCCGCCCTGCCATCTTCGGTCCATCAAGGCAGGCCCTGTTCGCGCATTGGGCCGAATACATGGGTCTACAAGTTAGGTGATAAATCGTCGAACCATCCGCCTCATGCTACGATAT
>OMTG01000158.1 GCA_900313905.1 uncultured Actinomycetes bacterium
ATGCCCAAGGTCAGGAAGTGGCATCGACGGGAGCGGCAGCCAAGGATGCGGATGCGTCAAGCAGCCAGGAGACAGCATCTGCTGATACAGGCGGGCAGTCATCCGCCACGGATCCCTCATCTGCAGGGAGCACGGAAGACTCTGCTCCTGATGCGGCAGATTCCGGGAGCACGGGTTCTGCCAGCGACGGCAGCGGATCCGCTTCAGCGGCTGTGGATGCTGGCTCAGACAATGCCTCTGACAAATCAAGCAAGGCGGTGCCTGAACGCGCACCATCCGCCGAGACAGAGGATACCGACAGTGCGTCAGGAACATATACTTTCACGGCACACTGGACCAATGATGCGGACAGCGAGACCAGCTACACGAACAGCGACTTCAATGCCGACGATCCTGACACGTGGACTGACATCTCCTGCACGGCGAATGACAACTCCCAGCATAAGTCGACGCTCTATATCAACCTCACTGCGGGTGGAGACTCTGGGACCGTATACCAGCCCGGCGAGGTGAAGATCTATGTCCCCGCAGGATTCTATCGGGGGCTGGACAAGGATGACCCGCTGCTCACCGCCTGCTCGGACAGCAACGGACAAGGCAGCCCTCTCGAGCAGATCAGCTGGATGATCCCGAAGGCTCCTGAAACCAACAGCGTCACCGACTTCAACTATGTGGAGGAGACCAAGGAAGTAGATGGCCAGCAGGTCAAGTACTATGTGATGCAGAACGCCAAGGAGCTGACGGGAGGCATCGGTCTTGTCGTGCGCATCGACTACCGCTTCCGTCCGACGATGCTCGATGTCAAGTCCGTGACGCAGGCCGATGGCTCGGACATGGGCGTCTATAAGGCGAGCTATCCCGTCACCTGCGAGGTCAGCGGGAAGACGATTGCATCCAAGGATCTGGGCGTCGAGGTCAAGACCAAGGTGAATCCCTCCACGGTCACGCTCACCCACGCCACGCAGGATGGCAACAAGGGCGTCTATTTCGCTTGGAACAGCGCTTGGGGCGAGAAGCCGGCAGATGCAGACCAGTATTTCTATGTCGTATGGTATGCGACCTACAAGCGTGGCGGCGGCACGACGATGCCATATACCTACAAGCTCGAGGTGGATCCAGACCAGACTGATGGCGGCGAGCTCATCGGCGTCAAGAAGTACACCGGAGGCGCGGGCCCAAATGGATATGAGCAGGGCGGCGTGGTGCTGGCCAGGATGGACTCGACCTACTCGGGCCTCTCGGGCAACACGGATCTCCTCGATACCGAGTGGACGGGCGTCTCGAACAGCCCGACGAAGACCAATACCTACAATGGCAACATGATCAGCAGCCTGAGCATGGGGACAGGCTCGCTTTGGCAGTATCAGGTGTTCGCCCTGCTCGTGAAGTATCCTGTGAGCAAGATCCAGGATGCTGTCGCAAGTGGCACCGATATGACCAATACGGGAATCCAGCCGAAATTCGGCGTGAAGGTCACGGAGACGTGGCAGGATGGCACGGTCGTCGTGACGCTGGTAGGCCCCTCAGGCGATTATTCCGTGAAAGCCCTGCCGGCAGGTGGAGGGTCGAGGGACCTGTCGAAGAGGCGCGGACAATCCCCCTACTATGCGGCCCATACAGAGAAGGCTTTGCAGTCGATACTGTCACAGAATCATGATGTGACCATCGATGACTATGTGCTCTCGTCCTACAACTACAGCGACAAGGCTACCTGGGATTCGACGAACAAGAGCTATAGCGCAACCACAGGCTTCGATATCAAGGATGGAAAATACTACCTGTTCACTGCATCGCCCTCGTATTACGGAAAGGTGGCAGGTGCTGACAGCATCAGCAAGAACGACCCGCTGGAGCTGACGGACAGCGAATACAGCCTGACCTCCTTCTATATGGATGATGTGGAATACGACGGCTATTATATGGATGGCATCGGCTGGCAACGCGACGTATCGGAGAGCGCCGATTACGGCTCATACCAGCCAGTCGAGATCTGGGTGAGAAAACAGGGAGAAGACGCCATGTCGCTCTTCGGAACCATCCAGAGGACATCGAAGTCTGGCTATACTTTCATATCTGCCGATGGCACCAAGCTGGAGAATGTCAATTCCAGAAACAGGGTTTCCTTCCCGGAAGGGACCGTGCAGGTCGAGGTCAAGCAGACAGACAGCAAGCACTATGCGTCCAGCGTGCAGCTTCGCTATGGACTCACGCTCCATCCGGACAAGAGGGTGATTGCAAGGCTCCACAAGGATATCAATGCTGGAAAGGCGAGCGCCGTGGGCGGATTTGCCTCAGGGTCGCAGTCGGTCGAAGGCACTGACATCTCCAATAGCGGCGAGACTCTCGGA
>OMTG01000157.1 GCA_900313905.1 uncultured Actinomycetes bacterium
TCCCGGTATTGTAAAAAAGGGACCTAAATGCAATTGGAAACATTGGTTTTGCCGCCGCGTAATCCTCGGAAACAGAGGCGAAACCGCCTGCAAGCATGCAGGAGACACGGCCTGGCACACATCCGTTGGCACAGGGATGCGTGCCAGGGCCCTCGCCCTTCCGTCCTCTTGGCCACCAGAGCAGTATGCTCTTCCCATCCCCGCGAAGAGAGGACCTCCATGCTGAGACACGCCACAATGTCCGACTGCCCCGCCATCCACAGGCTCGCCTGCGCTCTGGAGCAGGAAGAGCTCGACCCTGCCGTCTTCGCCAGGATCTGCGCAGAGCAGCTTGCCCGTCCCGATATGGCCTGCATCGTGTGCGAGGAGGAAGAGGGCGTGGCCGCCTTCATCAACCTCCGCTTCGAATGGCAGCTCCACCACTGCGAACGGATCTGCGAGATCATGGAGTTCGTCATCGCGTCCGTACTCCGCAGCAAAGGGCTGGGATCGCACCTTTTCGCCGAAGTCTGCGCCGAGGCAGAGCGGCAGGGATGCACGCAGATCGAGGTCGCCTCGAGCAGGCTCCGCACGGAAACCCACCGCTTCTACGAGCGTCAGGGCATGGAAAAGTCCCACTGCCGGTTCTCGATGCGCCTTGCAGGCGCGCAGCCCCGCAGGGATGTCCTTGGCAGCTGAATGACCGGAAAATCCCCCCAGAGACGAAAGGGAGGGCTGGAGCACGCGCTCCAGCCCTCCTGGGGAAAACATCGCTTGTTCAGCCTGCCAGAGGCTCTCCTGGGCCTTACAGGGTGTCCTGGATGGCGGAGACCTCGTCGTCCGTCAGGAACGAGTCGTTCTTGATCTGCTCAGCGTACTGGCTGATCTGGTCCTGGACGTCCTGGGAGACCTTGTCGGAGAACTTGCCGAGCGAGATGCCGCCGTTCTCCATGTTGCCGGTGATGGACTTGCCGCCACCGAAGCTGCCGGACTCGATCTCGTCCATGGCCTGGCCGATCATCCAGTCGGTGACGGTCGAGGTCACGACAGTCGGCTGGTCGTCGCCCACGATATCGATCGGCTGTGCGATATCGAAGTGGGTGTCGGCGCCGGCCTCCTGGAGGGCCTGGCGTGCTCCGTTATCGACAGCGGAGGCGTCGCCCCACATCACGTCGACATTGCTGCTGGCAATCCACTGCTTTGTGAGGTTCGTGCCGAGGGAGGCATCCGTGAAGCCGGCCTCGAAGTTGTACTGGCCCTGAATCGAGGGATCGATCTTCTGGGCAGCTGCCAGATAGGCAGAGTACTTCGTGAGGGTCGACGGAAGCTTCATGCCACCGATGAAGCCGATGCTCTTCGTCTTCGTCATGAGGCCAGCGACGACGCCGGCGAGGGCACCCGTCTGCTTGAAGTCAGGAAGCACAGTCTCGACCGGATCGAGCGTGTCGTAGTCAGCCATCTCGGTCGCGGGATCGGTGTTCGTGATCAGGAAGTGGACCTTCGGGTGGTTCTCGGCAGCATCGGCCACGACCTCCTGCCAGTCGGAGGCGAACTGGTTGCCGTTGCCGATGATCAGGTCGACATCCTGGTCGACGTAGCTCTGGGCCGCGGTGGCAGCGTCGGCGTCAGCCGTGTTCTCCTTCGGCTCGAGCATCGTCCACTTGCTGTGGGACGAAAGCGCGTTCTGCAGCGACTGGTAGTGCCCCTGGTCCCAGCCACCATCGGTGATGGTGCCGCTCATGATCATGGCAACCTTGTAGCCGCTATCCCCGAAATCAGACGACGAGCTGGACGATCCGGAGCTGGAGCCGCAGGCAGCAAGGCCCACCGTTCCCACAGCACCGAGCCCCAATGCCAAGGCCTGCCGCCTTGTCACCATGGTGGAGGACAATGCCTTCTTTGTTTCGCTCATGATGCACCTTCCTTCTTCTGGGATGGCGTGAAGACACCTCCCACTCCCCTATGAAACCCCGCAGGACGCTGCGGGGGCAGTGCCTTGCCTAGCGCTCCTCGCGGTAGTAGGGCTGGCCATTCGCCTTCGGGCCAGCATGCTTCGATGCGAAGAAGACGAGCGCGATGATCGTGAACACGTACGGGATCATCTTGAAGAACATGACCGGCGCTGACTGGAACGATGCCTGCAGCGCGACATTGAGGCCATCGAAGAAGCCGAAGAGCAGGCTTGCCCCGAGGACGCCCACAGCGCTCCAGCGGCCGAAGATGACGGTAGCGAGGGCGATGAAGCCGCGGCCCATAACGATGCCATCCGTGTAGATCGGGGTGTAGCAGAGCGTGAGGAATGCCCCGCCTGCTGCAGCGAGCGCGCCGCAGAGGATGCAGGCGATGTACTTCACGCGCACGACGTCGATGCCCAAGGTCTCAGCGGCATGCGGGTTCTCGCCCACCGAGCGCCAGGAGAGGCCGGCACGGAAATGCTTGAAAAAGTAGGAGACGATGGGCACGAGGATGAAGGACAGATAGGCCAGAAGCGTCTGGGCGAAGAAGGCCTTCCCGATGTAGGGAATCTCGGAGAGCCCCGGAATCGCGAGCGATGCCATCTGGTCGCCTGTCGCATTGGCGGAGTTGGCGCCGACGAAAAGGTTGTAGCCGAAAAGCGCGATGGCCGGCGCCAGGATGTTGATCGCCATGCCGGTGACGACCTGGTCGGCGCAGAGCGTGACCGTGCAGAAGGCATAGAGCAGGTTGATCAGGATGCCGGCAAGCATTGCCACAAGCAGGCCCACCCAGAGGTTGCCGCACATCTTGCCGACAGCGAAGCCGACAAAGGCGCCGATTGCCATGATGCCCTCGAGGCCGATGTTCACAAGGCCTGCCCGCTCGGAGAAGACCTCGCCGAGGGCTGCCAGAAGGATCGGCACCGCCCCCATTGTCATCGACTGCAGGATGGTCGGAAGCGCAGTCATGAAATCCATCATGCATTCACCTCAGCCTTCTTGGCGCGTGCGTCCTGACGGGCAGCGAGCAGCGCCTTGATCTTCGGGAGCTTGACTGCTGCCATGCCGGCGACAGCGAAGAGGATGACAAGGCCACGGATGATCTCGACGATGGCCGTAGGCACCCCGATCACAGACTGCATCATCGTGCCACCGGTCGAGAGCATGCCGTAGAGGAGCGAGACCGCAAGCGCGGCGACCGGGTTCAGCTGGGCGATGAGCGCGATTGCGACGCCGTCGAAGCCGAAGCCCGAGCCGAAGCCTGAAGCCAGACGGTACGGGGTCTTGCCGAGGAGCTCGACGGCACCGCCCATGCCGGCGATGGCGCCAGAGATTATGAAGGCAAGGAGCATGAGGGTCTGCACGTGGTAGCCATTGACCCGGGAGGCGATCGGGTTCATGCCGACAGCACGGATCTTGAAGCCGAAGGACGTGCGGAAGATCAGGTACCACACGAAGATGCCGAGCAGGATCGCGATGATAACACCGACATGGACGCCCGCGACATCCGGGAGGCGGCTCGAGTTCGGGATCGCCAAGGTCTTGGGCAGCCCATTGTCGGAGAAGGCGTTCTTGTAGATGTACTCCATGAAGTAGAGGGCGACATAGTTGAGCATGATCGTCGTGATCATCTCATTGAGGCCCCGGGTTGCCTTCATGATGCCTGGGAGGAGCCCCCAGAGGGCGCCCGCGACGATGCCGGCAAGAAGGCCCAGGAGCAGGCCTGACGGCCCTTCGAGCCCCAGTCCCAGGACGGTCGCTGCGGTCGCGCAGCCTCCCATGATGAACTGGCCCTCGCCGCCGAGGTTGAAGACGCCGCACTTATAGGCGAAGACGGCGCAGAGGCTCGTGAAGACGAGCGGGCACGAACGTTCGAGCGTGTTCGCCAGCTTGGAGCCATCGCCCAGGGAGCCCTGGATCATGGCGGCATAGCCCTGGAGCGGATTCTTGCCCAGACAGGCGATGATGATCGCGCCGATCACGAATGCGAGCAGCACAGCGACGACTGGCACAATCACCAGCAGCCTCCGCTCATGCCGCTCTTCGGCGCTCAGTTCCTTCTTTGCCACGGTATCCCCCTCCTACTTTCCTGCCATTGCGAGCGAGATCTCCTTGATCGGAGGGTTCGCACCCGGATAGGTCCCCATGACCTGGCCCTCGAAGAGCACGACGATGCGGTCGGAGAGCTTCAGCACCTCATCGAAGTCTGCAGAGATCAGAAGGACCGCACAGCCCGCATCGCGCTGGGCCACGATCTGGTCGTGGATGAAGCTCGTGGCGCCGATATCGAGGCCACGGGTCGGATAGACAGCGACGAGGAGCTTGGGGCTTGCTGCCAGCTCGCGGGCAAGGATGACCTTCTGCTGGTTGCCGCCGGAAAGGCTGCGGGCGGTCTGGTCGACCGACGTGCAGCGGATATCATTCTCCTGGCGGAGCTTCTCGGCGTACTCATGGATGGCATCCATCTTGAGCCACTTGCCATGGCCCTTCGAGAACTGGTCGGACTCGGTCTGCTTCAGGACCAGGTTCTCTGCGACCGACATGTCGCCGACAAGGCCCATCTTGTTGCGGTCCTCGGGGATGTTGCCCATGCCCGCATCGATGAAGGCCTCAGGCGAGAAGATGGCGATCTCGGAGCCGGAGGGGCCGATCACCTTGCCGGATTCCGGCTTCACAAGGCCGGTCACGACCTCGGCAAGCGGCGTCTGGCCATTGCCGTCGATGCCAGCCACGCCCAGGATCTCCCCGGCATGGATCGAGAGCGAGACATCCTTGAGGCCGCCATGCTTCATCTCGGGATGGTAGGAGACATCCTTGAGCTCGAGCGCCGTCTGCGTCGCATCCTCGACCTTCTGGTACGTGCTCTCCTGGAACTTCTGTCCGATCATGAGGTCGGCAAGCTCCTGCTCGGTCGTGTCGGCCACCCGCACGGTGC
>OMTG01000156.1 GCA_900313905.1 uncultured Actinomycetes bacterium
ATGACGAACATGGCAGGCACGGTGCAGTTCCTGATCGACTCCTTCGCGCCAGACGCCCTGATCCTCACGGGCATCGCCGGCAGCCTCAACCCAGGGCTCGGAGAAGGAGACATCGTCCTCGGCGAGACCCTCTCCTGCCTCGAGGCCGACCGCTCCATCATTGCCGAGTGCGCCCCTTACCAAGAGGACTACCATTCCGATGAGAAGCTCATCGCAGCAGCCGAGAAGGCGCTTAGGCAGGAAGGCTTCGTGAAGCGCCCGGCTGTCCGTGCCCTTTCCGAGGCATCCTTGGAAGAGCTTCCCTTCGGCACCCTCGAAGAGCATGAGGCGCGCTACACCACAGGGACGATCGGCTCCTCGAACCTCTTCACGACCGACCCCGACATCCTCCTCGCGCAGCGCCATGACTACCGCGCCGACTGCGAGGAGATGGAAGGAGCAGCGGCCGCCCAGCTCTGCGCCCGGGCACAGGTCCCCTTCCTCGCTATCCGCAGCATCAGCAACGTCTGCGGCGAGGCTTATAGCGACCTCAACGATGCAGAAGAGCGCATGGACCGGACCGCGCGTCTTGCGGCAGGCCTCGTCCTCACAACCATCGGCTGCTACTGCTCCTCTAGCGCAAGCTCGAACCCCGCATAGACGAAGCCCGGCGAGACGACGCAGGACACAAGGACGTCGCCTGCTCCGGGAAGCGTGCGCTGCCAGGTGCCAGCAGGCACGATGAGCTGCGCTTGGCCTCCGTGCGCATCGAGCCCGAGGCGGAAGCGCTGCATCTTTTCTGCATCAGGCGCAGGCCCCTCGCCTCCCAGCTCGAGCGCCAGAGGCGCAGGCCCATGCCAGAGCCAGATCTCATCTGCATCGACCACATGCCAGGCGCTTGCCTCCCCTTCCGGCAGAAGGAAATAGATGAGCGAGGCAAGCGGACGCAGGTCCTCGCCGCCATCCTCGCCGAGCTGTCCTGCGGGGACAGGACCATCAGACCCGATTGCCGTGCCTGAGGCCCAGGTGCGCCGGTACCAGCCACCTTCGGGATGGGGAGAAAGCCCTAGGGACGCGATCGTCTGGCGGGCGAATGCGCTCATCTCATCGCTCATAGCAGAGCTCCCCTTCGATATACGTGGCAGCGCAGGTGCCTGCCCCCTCGCGGACAAAGGCCTCGAATGTCTCCTCCACGCCTTCAGGCGAAGAGACGTCGACCGGAATATCGAAGAGGGCAAGGTCGGCCCAGGCGCCAGCATTGATCTGCCCGATGCGCTCAGGGCCCACATTGAGCCCCATGGCCTCAGCCCCTCCCAAGGTCGCCATCCGTATCAGCCGGTGGGAGAGATCCGGACGGCCGTATCCCTGCTCGCGGGCAATGGCATAAAGAAGCGCAAGGTCATCGAGCACATCGAGCGAGGGCGTGCTCGAGAGCGAATCGGTGCCGACCGCGAGCATATTCCCCTCCTCGAGATAGGCTGCGACCGGCGCATCCTGCCCTGAGGCCACGATGCGGTTCGAGCGGGGGCAGAGCGCCACCGAGACGCCGCGCTGGCGCAGGATCCTCCGGTCCTCGGCTGATGCATAGACGCCGTGGGCGATATGCATGTCCGGCCCGAGCTCCCCCAGCTGGTCGGCGAACTGGATGGCAGAAGCCTCAGCCCCCGCGGCATTGAGCTCGTTGTAGCCCTGCCAGGCCCTGCGGTTCCAGCCAGGAGCGACGAGGTTCGAGAGCGTGTCGGGATCGAGCCCAGCCTCCGCTGGCGTCTCTGCAAGATGGATATGGAGGCGCATGCCGAGCGAGCGGGCGATATCAGGCAGGTCGAGGAGCGGCTCCGATCCCAGCGAGTACGGTGCATGGGGAGAGATGCCGACCGATACGGCCCCTTCTGCCTCGACCGCATCGAGGTCGTGCAGGAGGATGCGGACACCCCGCTCCTTCCAGCTTGCATTGTCCCAGTCCATGACCTCCCAATAGGAGATTCCATGGAGCCCCTGGGATGCGAGGGCATCTGCCGCCTCCACATCCGAGACGATATCGGCAGCAGCAGTCGTGCCCGCCTCCACAAGCATGCGGGCCCCAACATGTGACCACTGCTTCCATGGCTTCGGCTCAGGGCTGTCGTAGATCGCGTTGAAGGCAAGCTCCCACTGCCGGAAATTCTGGTAGGTCCCCTTGCCGACCGACTGCATGCCGGAGTACTGAAGATGGGTGTGGGCATTCACGAGGCCAGGGGTGATGATGCCCCGCCACGGGCGCTCATCGATAAGGTGGGGATCATCAAGCTCGTCTGCGAGCTTGGCTCTGACCCACTGCTGCGTCCCCACATGGAGGACCCGCCTTCCCTGGATCGCCACAGCGCCGCAGCAGATGGCAGGCCCGGTCACTGGGATCACGAGCGGAGCTGTCAGCAGGACCACCGGCTCTGTCGCACATGCTGCAAGCTTCCTCATCGCTCTCCTCCTTCTTCTCCATCCTCATACCGCGTCTGGCGCCAGTCAGCCACCATCGGCCCTTCCTCCTCGTCGAGCGTGATGCCCCGTGCCGCAAGCGCCAGGTGGGCCAGATGCCAATCCTCGCCCGCAGATAGCCGCAGCACCTCATTCGGAAGCCCTGTCCCTTCGCGGGCAAGCTGTGCCACTGCTGCCAGCTGCACGGCAAAGGAGAGATCCATGATCTCCTGCGGATTGCCGGGGCCTGTCGCATAGTTCACGCCGTTCCCTTCGGCCAGAAGGCGGAGCCTCTTGCCCGAGGGCAGCACGAGCGGAGCCACAGCTCCTCTCCCCCAGCTTCCACCTTGTGCCTTCACCTCGTCGAGCGCCACCTCGAGCGATATGCCGCCGATAACGGAAAGGACGGCGCCTTCCTTGCAAAGCTCGAGGAGGCCAGAGGCGAGCGTATGGCGCACGCCCGTCGCCGAGACGACGATGTCTGCCTCAGGCAGCGCCTCCTCGGCCGTTGCCACCGCAAAGCCTGCATAGAGCGCCCGGAGCGCTGGGCGCGGATCTCGCTCGACGACCGTGACGGGAGCGCCCAATGCCCGCACCCTCTCGGCGAATCCCTGCCCGACGGGACCGAAGCCGAAGACCACGACATGCCTGCCGCAGAAGCAGTGCGCTCCCAAGAGGCGCTGCATCGTCGTGACGCAGGTCTCGCCTGTGCCATGGCGGTTGTCGAAGGAGGTCTTGAGAGCTGAATCGTTCACGGCGATGACCGGGAAGGGCAGCGCGCCGTCCCGCTCCATAGCCTCGAAGGCACGCACCCCCGAGGTCGTCTCCTCGGAGACGCCGATGAAGCCTTCGAGAAGGCGTGGCCGCTCCATCACCATGAGGCGGGAGATGTTCGCCCCGTCGTCCACGATGATGTGAGGCTTGAGGCCATCGAGCAGGGCAAGCGAGCCTTCCTTCTCCTCGGCAGGCGTCCAGGAGCTGTCGGCCTCGACGAAGAACCCTTCTTGCCTGAGCTCGCGTGCCACCTCCTCGTGGCATTCATGGGCATGGCAATAGATGCCGACCTCGGCGCCTGCCTCGGCAAGGCGGCGGGCAAGCACCGCGGTCTTCGGCTCGATGATGAGGGAAAGGGCGATGCGGAGCCCAGAGAGGGTCCCTGCCGCCGCAAGCTCCTTGGCCAGAAGCGCCGTGACAGGCATATGGGCAGCTGCATCGTCGATCTTCTCTGCTGCCGAAAGATGGCTTGCCTTTGGGATCCGGGGATAGACGAGATCTGCCTCCTGTTCGGTGGTCGCTGGCACAAGGCCCCAGGCGCCGAGCTCTGCAGGAGCCGGCAGAGACGTCCCCGGCTGTGCATCGAGATAGATGCGCCTCCCTGCAAGCGAGCGGTTCGTCCGCTGCGATACCTCCATGAGCCAGGTGGCGAAATCCATAGCGTGCCGTTCCTTTCATCCTCTTCCCTCATCATAGCCCGAACAGGCAGGCGCAATCGAGGCGCAGCGCCACCCTGCGTTCACGCGCACAGGCCATCCGGTCTGCATCGCCAGATTGCCAGGAGAGCCCGTCCCGCCGCCGATATAATCGAGCTTGCACGCAGGCCCGGCTCCAGATCTTGCAGAGGATATAGCCATGGCGCTCACCCATCAGGAAGCAGAAGAGCTCGTCGGCCATGCGCTGGCCCTGCTCGACGGATTCCGCAGCATCGCCGCATCGGAACCTGATGAGGACGCCCTCCAGCGTGCCATCAGGGCCTATCGGGACGAGACGGCGAGCTCCTTCCTGGAGCAGAGCGCACCGGAAGACCTGCAGGAAGGCCTCAGGCGCTATGGGAAAAGCGGGCTCTGGACCCTCGTCTGGGAGAGCGTCCGCATCGATCTTGAGGATGCAGCGGCACGTCCGCAGGCGCAGACGCTCCTGGCAGAGACCAGCCGCTTCATCGAGGCGAGGCAGCGGGCAGCTGCCGTGCGGCAGCTCGAGCCCTTTGCAGGCCACCTGGAGCAGGTGGCCAGGGATGCCGCCTCTGGCATGGGGTCAGGCTGGTGGGTCCTTCCAACACGCAGGAGGGCCCATGCCTATGGGCTTGCAGCCGAGCTTGCCGAGCTCCTGCAGAGCGATGCAGGGCAGGAGCTTGCCCGCCTCTCCGGCCTCGACCACAAGCCGTCCGGAGAGGATTGGAGCCAGGTGCAGGCCAATCTGCACCTGCAGCCGCAGGCCTTCTCCCAGGCGCTGCGCGAAGCTGCGCCTGAGCTCGTAGGCAGCGAGACCAGCCTCTGCGGCCTCAGCGACAGAGAGGCCACAGAGGCAGGCACCGCCGTGCAGGCAGCTGCCGGGATGCTCCAGAGCGTGCAGAGGGCCCAGGCAATCAGGCCTGACGCAGGCGCTGTCACATCAGCCCTCGATGCCTGCCTCAGCATGTGGGCGCACCAGATCATCTTTTCTGCAGACGAAAAGGTGCAGGAGGCCGGCATCGAGCTCTATGGGCGGGACCGCCTCGAGGAGGTCGTGGAGCAGAGCCTCAGGATCTGCCCATCGGTGCGCACCGCAGACCCCATCAGGAGACGCCTCGCCTCGGAGGGAAACCGGTATAGGCTCATCGTGGCAGCGCAGGGCGATCTCTCGTCCCAGACGGCTGCAATCGATTGCCTCGCTTCCCTGCACCAGCATGCCGGCACGGTGAGGCAGGATGTCTCGTGGCTCCTTCTTTCCGAAGGCGAGAGGCAGGATGCCCTCGCGGCTGCCCATGAGCTGGAGCGCTTCCTCGAAAGCCCTGCTGCCGCCCGCCTTGAGGCAGCCTGCTATAGCATGAGGAAAGCCGCGGCATCAGGCTGGCATGAAGCGGAGCATGTTATCGA
>OMTG01000153.1 GCA_900313905.1 uncultured Actinomycetes bacterium
CCGGGCCTGCAGCCGGCAGTTTGAAAGCTGATGTCGCGAGGAGGCCGCCTATTCCTTAAGTTCTGAGCCATTTCATATGGAAACTGGCGTCGGGGAAGGTCTCCTGCGCCCTCTTGGCATAGCACGGAGGCACGATCTTGTCCTCTGTCCCCTGGCAGATGAGGACCGGGCCGGGATAGTGCATGCGCTCATAGGGATGGTAGGCCCACGCCTTCTCGATATAGGGCGCTCCGACGACCATACTGAGCGCCTCAGGATATTCCGGCATCGGAGCATCGGGCGGATAGGCACGCACCGCATCATCGTGCAGGACGAAGGCAGGATAGAAGAGGATGAGGCCGCAGAAGAGCCCAGGCTCCTCCTCCGCCGCGAGCGTCGAGACGACCCCGCCCTGCGAGGCCCCGAGCAGGAAGAGCTTCGAGGGATCGCAGATGGGATTGGCAAGGAGGAGCCGGACCTGCGCCAAGAGGTCCTCCTTCTCGGTCTCGATGGTCATGTCCTCCCAGGCCCCATCGCTTGAAGACCCGGCGCCACCACCGCAGAAATCGATCCCCAGCGCCACATATCCACACGCCGCGAAGGCGCAGGCATAGGCAGCAAGGCTCCTGTGGGTCGATCCGAATCCATGGGAGAGGATGATGGCAGGGCGGGGCTCAGGGGCGTCTGCCAGCTCCTGCGCGACCGTCAGCTCGCCATATATCCTGAGCTTCCTTCCTGCTGCCTCGCGCTGCGCCCAGACGGTACGCGTCACGACCGGAACCGCTCTGCTCTCCATGGCTTCCTACCGTCCGAGCCCAGCCGCTTCGCCGAGCTCCTCGCCGAACACTTCCTTGAAGGCATCGGCAAGCGAGCTGTCCTTGCGCGGACGACCCGGGATCGCGGAGAAGCGCTGCCCGTCCTTCTCGCACCTGATATGGAAGACCCCGCGGCGCGCCAGGTTGTTCGCGCTCACGAGCGCATTGTCCGTCGCAAGCACGACCTCGGCCTTCGCCTCGGTGAGGGCCCGGACCGCGTCCTGCAGGATCTGGGCCGCCTCGCCCCGCGAAAGCCCCTTGAAGGGATCGTCCCAGAATATGAGGCTGCCCTCCGCTGCCGAGGAGAGGCGCTCCTTCGCATCGGTGAACTCCTCCTCGAGGCAGGTGGCGTCCCTCCCATGGGAGGAGATGGCCTGGATGCCCGAGCGGACCGGCAGGCTCATCTCGGCAGCACAGACCGGAAATCCCGCCTGGGCCATGATCTGGGCCTGGCACCAGGCGGCAAGGAGCGTCGTCTTGCCGCTCCCCTTCTTCCCTTCGACAATCCAGAAGAGCATCCCCTTGCCCTTGGCCTCCTCGAGCACGCTCACGCATCCGTTCTCGCCGATGCAGGAGAGCCCCTCGCATGAGCGCTCCTGCGTGGCAACATCGAGGGCATCGTTCACGGAAGGCAGGCACCAGCGCACGCCTGCCTTCTCGAGGGCATCGGCCAGATTGATGCAGCCCACATAGAAGCCGACCTCGTCGCGCAGGATCCTGAAGAAGCGCCCCATGCCGGCGAGCATGCGCCAGAGCTCAGGCCGGAGCTCTTCCTGGGCATGGGCGAGCCGGGCCTTCCGGTCCCTCTCCTGGACATCGCTCGCCGCATCGCCCGAGACGGCGCCTGACACCTTCCAGCGGATCCAGTCCGTCCGGCGGGGGTAGGCGCGCAGCGTAAAGTGCGGCTCTCCGGTGGGATCGAGCTCCACGCTCATGAATGCCGACTTGGTGCGGCCAAGCTCCTTCAGAAGGTCGTCGAAGGCCCTGAGATAGCTCTGATCCGCAAGCCCTGCCGCCTCGTCGCAGAAGCGGCGGAAGGCGACCGAGGAGGCATCGGAGCGCAGCTCGCGGGCGACCCCGCCCAGCTCTTCCAGAGCCTTGCGGTAGAGCCCTGCGATCTGCACCAGCTCTGCGAACGTGCATTCAGGACGTTCTGCGACGCTGCGCGTCGCCTCGCCCTGGGCGAGGGCGAAGAGATGGCGCACGGCATCGGGATGGGCAAGCGCATCGCGCACCGCATCCTGGCGGTAGGCGACCTCGGTCGCCTGGGCCAGGGGATGCAGGAGCGCCTTGCGGCAGGCCTGCGCGAGCCCGACATCGGCGCCCGCCATGAGCTTCACGACCGATTCCGCGCCACAGAAGGCAAGCACGCCCTCCCAGCCCTCGGGCGAGGCACCTTGGCTCCCCGCATCACGGTCTGCATACAGAAGACGGATCTTCACTTCTCATCAGCTCCCATCCGGGCATCGGCAAGCGCTTTGGCCAGCTCGCTATAGCTGAGCCCATGCCGGTCGGCCATCTCTCGTGCGAACTCCATGCCCAGAGGCGCGCTGCGCTCCAGCCGGTGGTTCCTGAGGCCGGGATTCTCCACATCCTGCCCGAAGGCATAGGAGGCGCAGAGGCGCTCGAGGCGCTGCGTGACCGCGAGCCCATCGGGTCCTGCCACCACGATCGTGGCATGCGGGAGGGCGCCAAGATCCGATGCCAGAAGCTCCATGAAGGCAGCCTGGTCCTGGGGGGCGCCATCCGGAAGCGGGCAGTCGAGCACCAGCAGCATCTTGCCGCCTGCGCCCGCGAGGGCGCCGTGCACGCCAGCCAGCTGCACCTTCGCGTCCCGTGCCTTCTGGCTCCAGGCGACGAGGCCATCCGCATAGGAGATGCGGCAGCTGCGGGCAGGGACGGTGAGGCCGAGCGAAGCCAGCCAGGAGATCTGTGCCAGCGCACGGGCAAGCGAGCTCCTGCCTGCCCCTTCCGCCCCGGAAAGGACGACGATGCGCTCGTCTCCCACAAGGGACACGGAATTCGGCACGACCTCCTCCACCCCGTCGAGCGCAAGGGTCGCGTCGAAGGCGTCCTCGCACGCGAGCACGCAGGGAGCCTCCGTGAGCTCCGGCAGGCTGAAGCTGCAGCCGGAAGGCACCAGGCGCTGCGTGAAGGAGAGCCAGGCCAGGTAGAAGCGGACATCCCAGGCAAAGCGGGCAAGCCTCTCGTCGGCAAAGCCCGAATGGCGCTCGCAGAACCTGGCCAGCGCCCGGAACTGGTCGCCGAAGTCGTGGGAGGCTGCAGCGAGCACAGCCCCCTCCATGCCCTCGTCGAGAGGGTCCATCACCGCAGGCTTGGGGCTCCCCTCCACCATGAAGGAGGCAAAAGGCGCCTCGAGCGCCCCGAGGCTCTGCGAGAGGGCAGGCTCGCCCTGGTACTTGCGGACCCGCATGCCATTCTCATCCACCAGGAGGGCATACTGCACATAGCCCAGGAGCTTCTCCGTATAGTCCACGTCGTCCTTCAGGCGTGCGTAGCCTTCTGATGCCACGTAGCGGCTGAGGTAGGCCTGGAATGACGCAAGGGCCGCATGGAGATGGTATGCCGCAAGGTCTGCCGCGAAGCTGTCCACCTCGTGGCACCACCTATCGGCGCAGCGCAGAAGCTGCATGCGTGCGACATCGTCCAGGCTGGCGACCTGGTTCGGCAGGAAGCGCTGGAGCGTCGCCGAAAGATCGTCCAGAAGGCTGCAGAAGCTGCCCGAGAAGTCCTGGATGCGCTCTGCGAGCTCAGGATGCTCCATCAGGTCCTGAAAGACGCTCTGCCTCCAGCGGGCGCAGGCAATCCCCTGCGGCGGCACCTGGAAGAGCTGCCTGGTCTCCTGCCAACGAGGATTGGCGCATATCGCCTCGATGATCCGGTCGATGCCCGCATCATGCAGGGCGCTGGTGATCTCGCCTGGCTCATGCGCCCCATCGTCTGGATAGAGGATGCTCTGATAGTCCATCTTTCTCCTCCCTGTAGCACCGTGGCTGGCTTTCCATATTAGCAAGCTCCCCCGCCGTCTGCATTCGTGGAAGGAGGCAGGACGGCCGGACGGATGAGGGCGCTGCACTGTTTCAACCCGTCCAATCTGGGTACTTATCTGATACCGCAGTGCTGGCATCATTCTGGCTCGGGCCAGCACGGAAACATCGACGAAGCCATACAGGAGAAGCCATGATCGTCGCAATCTCCCTCCACGAGGGGAAGATACCCGCCCACTTCGCGGATACCACGGAGTTCATGCTCTATCAGATCAACAAGGGAGCCCTCGAGAAGGAGCGCCTGCGCAAAGTCGGCGCACAGCCTGGCTCCGAGCTCATCCGGGTCCTGATGGATGATGGGGTGGATGTGCTGGTGGCGGGCGGCATGGGCCGCGACGCGACGCAGCGCGTCCTCGATGCCGGCATCATGCTCTACCCGAACTGCACAGGCACCGCAAAGGAGGCGCTCGATCTCCTGCAGCAGCATAAGCTGAAGCAGATGAAGGAGACCCCTGCAGAATGAGGCAGCAGACGGGAAGGCAGGCGCTTGGCGCCTGCCTTCCTCATATCTCCCGCCTCAGAAGATGATGGGCATGCCGCCCGCAAAGGGCGTGTCCTTATCGAGGGCAAGCGCGACCTCGTTGATATCGGAGCGGAGCCAGGCTGCCTCCTGCTCCGACTTCGTCGCCTGGAAGGCACGTGCGCAGGCAAGGCTCTGCGCCTCCTGGCGGACCTTCTCGGGATAGCTGAGATAGCGGCGATAGCATGAGAGCGCAGCCACCGTATCTGGCGTGGCCAGGGCAGGATCTGCCATGGCGCGCTCCTCGAGGCCCCGGATGCCGCAGAGCTCGACCCGTCCGAAGAAGAGGATATCGAGATAGGAGACGCCGTCTCCGATAGCGATGTCGGAGAGCTTCACGTAGGCGCAGACATGCCCGAGGCCCAGCTGCCCCCGCTCGCTGAGCGAGAGGTAGCCCATCACAGCCTGGAGCAGGAGCTTTGCGCACGGAAGCGCCCGTGCGTCCCTGCGGTGCCACTCCTGGTAGTCTGCAAGCCTCTCGCCCAGGAGCTCGCGTCCGAGCCTGCTCGCGGCAGCCTCGCCGAAGCGCGCTCCCGCCATGGCGGCGTCCACGGCAGAGACGATCCGCTCGTCGGGCGCGAAGCTCTGCTGCGGCAGCTTCGCGCTCTCCAAGGCTTCGGATGCATCTTGAGGTGCTGCAGCCTCTTCGGGCTCCTGCGCAGGGAGGTCCTCATCGATATCGAAGGAAAGGGCCAGCTTGCCATCTCCATCCACGACGAGGGTCGCCCGGTTCATCCCATCCGGCTTCTGGAGGGCTGCCAGGGCCTTCGCGGCGAAGCGGTTCGCGAGCTGGTCGATCCTGCGGGCGCCGAGGCCGCTGCGCGCCGCTTCGTGGGCGATGCGGTCTGCTGCCGCGTCCTCGATCGCGAACATGCGGCGGGGTCCCAGGAGGTTCGATATGCGGTGCTCGAGCGAGCGCTCCGAGCCCTTCACGATCTTCCTCAGCGAGGAGACCGAGAGCGCCGGCACGCTCACGACGGCGCCGAAGCGTCCGACCAGCTCGGGCATGAAGCCCCAGGTGATGAGGTCCTGGAGGCTGCAGGCGCGGTAGAGCTCCTGCGCGCTCATGAGGCCCGGATTGGCACGGTCGCCGGCAACCGAGAGGCTGCGGGAGAGGAGGCGCTTCTTCACGATGTCCTCGATCCCCATGAAGGCACCGGCAAAGACATTGAGGATCCGTGCGGTATTGAGCGTCATCTCCTGCTGCCCTGGCTGCTCGGCCTCGAGCACCATCTCCTCGCCGTCGAGGAGCTTGAGGAAATTGGACTGTGCATCGAAGCCGCGGTTCTGGCCCGAGGAGGAGCGCACGAGCTTGTCAGCCTCGTCCCAGAAGGCGATGACCGGCTGGGAAGGTGCCGCATCGAGTGCGTGCGCCACCCTTCTCAGCTCGGAGGAGACCGAATCCCCCGCCCAGCCGGCACCGGTGATGCCAGCGCAGTCGATGCTCACGAGCGTGATGCCCATGACACGGGCCACGACCTTCATGATGAAGGACTTGCCAGAGGCGGTCGTCCCTACGAGCATGAAGGCGCAGGCACGGGGCAGGTCGAGCTCGTCGGTGCCCAGGGAGCGCATGCGCATCCGCTGCAGGCATGCATAGAGCAGGTCTACGACCTCCTCCACGACGGCATCCTGCCCCACGATCGTGCGCTCGCATTCTGCGACCACCTCGTCGCGGGGCCGCGAAAGGAGGGCATCCAGCGCCTCCTGCACGTTCTGGTCCTTCGCTATGGCATCCTCTGCCGATATCCGATCGCTCACACTATCGCCTATCCCTGGGCCTGCTCCTTCTGGCTGCACCGGTCGACCTCTGAGGCCACAGGTATGGCCTGCTGGGCTCCGATGCGTGTCGCCGTGAGGCCGGCAGCATGCGTCGCACGCTGCATCGCCTCCTCAAGGCCCATCCCAGATACATACCCCGCAGCCAGATATCCTATATAGGTGTCGCCTGAGGCGGTCGTATCGACCGCCTCGATCCTGTCTGCCGCAACCGAGATGAAGCGCCCCTCTGAGAGGCCTGAGGAGCCTTCGGCGCCGAGCGTCACGATCGCCACCTCCGGCCCCAGGGCGCAGAGGGCTGAGAGCGCCTCGCGCGCGCTTTCGCGGCTGGTCGGCAGGATGCCGACAAGCGCCGCGCATTCCGTCTCGTTCACGCAGATGATGTCTACATCGGCCCAGGCCGCATCCGGGAGCTTCTCGGGAGGCGCTGCATTGAGGAGGGTCCGCATCCCCGCCTCATGGGCTGCATGGAGGGCGCATGCCGTCGTCTCGAGGTCGCATTCCATCTGCGTGAGGAAGATGTCCCCTGCCGCCCCTCTCTGCCGAATCTCAGATGCCACCTCAGCTGCGCAGGAGCGCCCATTTGCCCCATGGTCGAGGATGATGCGGTTGTCCCCCTCCGTGCGGATGATCACGGCGACACCCGTGGGGACGCCTGGGGCGACCGTCACGCCCGAGCACTCGACCCCATAGCCGGCGAGTCCTTCGATGAGCTCGTGGCCGAACGCATCGTTGCCGACCGAGCCGATCATCGAGGTCGCAGCCCCTGCCTTTGCGGCAGCGACTGCCTGGTTCGCCCCCTTGCCTCCGGGGTTCGTGCAGAAGCCAGAGCCCGCCAGGGTCTCCCCCTGCTGGGGCATGCGTCCGCATGCGATGGAAAGATCCATGTTCAGGCTGCCAAATACAAGAGCGTTCCCCATCAGCGCATCCTTCCTGTTCATGCGACCAGGCAATCCCCAAGGGCTGCCCGGCATCCTGTCCATACCATCGTATACCCTATGCAAGCAGGCCAGAAGAGGGGCTTCATGCAGATGACGGAGGGCAGGCGGCTTCCTTCAGCTATCATGGGAGGCCCGACACGTCCCAAGGAGGCACACTGATGACAGATTTCCGAACCTGCCCGCTCATCATCTTCGATTTCGACGGCACCTTGGCAGATACGGCGTCCGCCATCAAGCACACCGCAGCCGCCGTGCTTCAGCGCCATGGCCTGCCAGAAGAGCGCATGAAGGACATCCCGCAGCTCATCGGCCCTCCCTTTCCGGAGGCCTTCACGCTCGTCTTCGGCTATTCGCCGGAAGATGCGCAGAAGATCACGGACGACTACCGGAAGATCTATGGCAGCCTGGGCCCTGAGGCCTGGCCTGCCTTCCCCGGCATCTCCGAGCTCCTCCAGAATCTGGTGGCAGGCGGCAGGACCCTTGCCATCGCAAGCTCGAAGCGCACTGCCTTCGTCGAGCATTCCGTCCGGGATGCGGGCATCGATGGCTTCTTCACCTATCTCGAGGGCAAGCCAAGCGATGCGCCCCAGACGAAGGCCGAGACCATCGCAAAGGTCCTCGCTGCGGCAGGGACCGAAGATGCTCTCATGATCGGCGACCGCCACTACGATATCGAGGCGGCGCATGAGGTGGGGATCCCCGGCATCGGCGCCCTCTGGGGAAAGACGGCGCCTAGGGAGGAGCTCGAGCGTGCAGGGGCGGAGGCCATCGCAGATACCGTCAGCGACCTGAGGGAGATCCTCGGCGCCTGAGCGCCCACTGCAGACATCACAGAAAAGGAGAAGGGAGCCTTTCGGCTCCCCTCGTGCTTTGCATGGCATGCATCACAGCGTGAAGCGGATCGTCAGCACCTTCCCGTCGGACGAGGCCTTCACGTCTCCCCCGTGGGTCCTGGCCGTCGCACGCACGACCGCAAGGCCTATCCCGTGGCCGCCCGAATAGGTGCGGGCGGCGTCTGCCTTGTAGAAGCGCTCGAAGAACTCGGGATGTTCGCCCGGAGCGATTCCCTCGACTTCGTTCGCGACCGTGATGGCGGCATGGTGGGGCGAGGTGCGCTCGACCTTGAAGGAGACCTTCGCCTTCTCGGGCGAATGCTTGAAGGCATTGTCGAGCAGGATCGAGATGACCTGGCCGATCATGCCGGCATCCGCCTTGACCAGGACATCCTTCTGGATATCGGTCGTGAAGGGCTTCTCCTGCGCCTGCGAGACCGCCTCGAAGTCCTCCGCGATCTCCATCGCAGCACGGGAGAGGTCCATGTCGGCGAGCTTGAGCGAGCTTGTGCCTTCATCTGCCTTCGCCAGGGCCACAAGCTTGTTCGTGAGGTCCTCCAGCCGCTTCGTCTGGTTGTGGATGGACTGGGTCCATTCGCTCTCCCCGTTCTCGATCTCGATCACATCGACCGCAGACTGGATGATCGAGAGCGGGGTCCTGAGCTCGTGGGAGGCATCGGTCACGAAGCGCCGCTGCTCCTGCTGCGCCTCCTCGACCGGACGGGTCGCGGTATGGCTGAAAGGGAACACGATCAGGATGAAGGCGACGAGCCCTATGAGCCCCATCATGATGCTCGCACCCATGAATGAGTGAAAATAGGCCAGGTCGTTGTAGGCATAGAGGAAGAAGACCGTCGTGCCGTCCATCGTGTCCACGATGCGGTAGCGGTAGGTCCCCTCGAAGCCACGCCGGTTGCCCGAGGCGACGACTTTGCGGGCCATGTCTGCTGCATTGGCATCGGGCATCGAGGCGATGCTGTCCATGTTGGAGCCGATCACATCCCCCTTGTCGTTGAGCGTGACCGAGAAATAGCGCGTATCGTAGGGCACCTCGAGGAGATACTCCGATCCAGGCGCATCGTATTCGCTCGTCAGGTTCGAGAGCTCGCCATCCGTCTCCTCGAGATAGTCGAGCAGGGTATCGAGCCTGTGGCAGGTCTCGTTCCAGCTGAGGAGGTTGATGCCGCAGATCACGGCCGCGAGGATCACCGTGCAGGCGATCAGCGCGGTCGCCGTGATCTTCCGGCGCATGCCGCGGACCGTGCTCTCCTCGCTCCCGAAGAGCAGGCGGCGCAGGCGCCGCGCGCTCATGAGGCGCTCTCGCACTCGAGGCGGTAGCCGAGCCCGCGCGATGCCTCGATATGCACTTCGGCATCGATCTTGCGGAGCTTCTTCCTGAGGTTCGATATGTTGACCCAGATGACGGAAGGCTCGGTGTCGGAGAGCAGGCCCCAGACCTCGCGGCGTATCGATTCATTGCTCGTGAGGCCATCTCCGTGCTTCAGCAAGAGGCGCATGATCTTGAGCTCGTTCGCCGTGAGCGGCACGGACTTCCCATGCGCCTCGAGCTGCGAATTCTCCTCATCCAGGCTGATGTCGCCGAAGGAGAGGCTCCTCTTCACCGCACCGGGGCTCGTATGGGTGAGCGCCCTGATGCGGGCCAGGAGCTCCTTTGCGGCGAACGGCTTCACGAGATAGTCGTTCGCTCCGGCGTCGAGCCCGGCCACCCTGTCGTCGATATCGGCGCGGGCCGTGAGCAGCAGGACCGGCACCTCGTCGCCCTGCTCGCGGAGCTTCCTGAGCACCGTGAGCCCATCCACCTTCGGCATCATGATATCGAGGATCACGAGGTCATATCCATTGCAGTCGAGCTGGTAGAGGGCATCCTCCCCATCGGGCGAGGCATCCACCTCGTAGCCGGCATGCCTGAGGATCGCGACAAGCGCCTGCCTCAGCTCTTTCTCGTCGTCAGCCAGAAGTATCTTCACGGCGCACTCCCATCAATGAGATATCAATCATCCGACATCAATCCTAGCGCTCCCTGGCTCTCCGTCCGGCTCCGTTCTGGTCCGCTAGCTTCGCTTTAGGAAGGCTAAAGGTCCTCTTTAGGGTCCGTCCGTAGGATGCAGTCATACACCGAAGAGATGGGTGCGCCCCGATGCACCCCTTCATGGAGGAGGACACCATGCAAACGCTGGCAGGGACCGAAGCAAAGACCGCAGCAGTTGCAGGCAAAGAGGATCTGACCAGAAACGACCTTCTGGCCCGCGTCTGGATAAGCGTCACCTATCATCCCGAGGCACCGGCCTTCCGCATGCTCGACGAGAAGCCGATGAGCTACGCCGAGCTCTGGCGCCGTTCCGGTGTCCTGGCCCAGCACCTCATGGACATTCGCCAGGATACGGTGCCTGTCATCGTGCTGGGCGGCAAGAGCCCTGAGATGCTCTGCTCGATTCTTGCCTGCCTGCGCTCTGGCCATGCCTACGTGCCGGTCAATATCTCGATGCCTTCCTCCCGCGTCCAGATGATGGTGGAGGAGCTCAAGGGCGCCTGTGGCAGCGCGCCGACGATCCTGGTCGCTGCAGGCCACGCCGAGGCAGCAGCTGCAGGCCACAGCGAGGAGGGCGCCCTCTGGGCATGCGACATCCTCGCCGCCTCCGACATCCCTGCAGAGCCTGCCCTGATCCCCGGCGAGACCGAGCGCTGGGTCTCCGGCGAGGCCACCCAGTACATCATCTTCACCTCTGGCTCCACCGGACGCCCCAAGGGCATCGAGGTCACCGAGAACGACGTCCGCCACTTCATGCAGTGGCTCGAGACCTTCCCGGCCATCCGCGAGCGCTGCCAGACCTTCATGGACCAGGCGCCCTATTCCTTCGACCTCTCCGAGTTCGAGCTGGTCGGCGCGCTTTCGACCGGAGGCTGCCTCTATGCCCTCTCGTCGGATGCCACGACCGATTTCCGCAAGCTCTTCCAGGAGTTCGCAGACTCCCATATGGACGTCTGGGTGTCGACCCCGCCCTTTGCAGACATGTGCCTGGCCGATCCAAGCTTCAAAGAGACGCTCCTTCCCGACCTCAAGCTCTTCCTGTTCTGCGGCGACACCCTGACGCCGAGGACGGCCAAGGCGCTGCGTCGCCGCTTCCCGCACGCAATCGTCGCGAACACCTATGGCCCGACCGAGTCGACGGTCGCTGTCACCTACTGCGAGATCGACGATGAGATGCTCGCCTCCGGCGAGGCGCTGCCCGTCGGCTATGCACGTCCTGGCACCGAGCTCCAGATCCGCCGCATCACGGAGCCGGACGATCCGCTCGGCGAGAAGCTTCCTGCCGGCCAGTCCGGCGAGGTCGTTATCATCGGCGACACCGTCGCGAAGGACTATCTCGGCCTGCCTGAGAAGACCGCAGCGGCTTTCTTCGATACCACCCTCTCGGATGGCAGGCCGGCTCGCGCCTTCCGCACAGGCGACATCGGACATCTGGATGAGGACGGGATGCTCCACTACGAGGGGCGCATGGGCTCGCTCATCAAGCTCAATGGCTTCCGCATCGAGCTCGGCGACGTCGAGAACCATCTGGCTGCCCTCAAGGGCGTGAAGATGGCAGCTGTCGTCCCCGTCAGCCGCCACGGCAGGATCTCCTCCCTCAAGGCCTTCGTGGTCCTCGACCACAAGGGGGCTCCCGAGGCCGAGACGCCGCACGCGATCCGCAACCGCCTGGCTGAGACGCTGCCTTCCTACATGATTCCGAAGAGCGTCAAGGTGCTGGACGAGATGCCGCTCACCACAAATGCTAAGATTGACCGCAGACAGCTCGCCCAAGCCTAGGAGTGCTCCCGCCGCATGAATTTCTTCAGCGATTTCAGCTTCTTCTTCATCCTTGCCATCGTGATTCTCGGCGCCTCCTGGCTGGGGCTGCACGAACGGAGCCTCAAGCGCTATGGCCTCGTGGCCTCGCTTTTCCTTCTTGTCTGCCTCTTCGTGAAGACGCCTCTGCAGGGGCTCTATGCTGCCATCTTCGTTGCCATCTCCTATGCCTGCGCACGCTTCCTCTGGAAGGCGCCGGACGACAAGGGGCGCTACCATATCGCCCTTGGCCTCACCTTGGTGCCGCTTGTGCTCTGCAAGGTGTCCGGCGCCTTCGATGCGAACATACTCGGCTTCACGGGCATCTCATATGTGACCTTCCGGGCAGTGCAGATCCTCATCGAAACGCACGACGGGCTGATCTCAGGCATGAAGGGCGAGGACTATCTCTACTTCCTCGTCTTCTTCCCGACCTTCACCTCAGGCCCGATCGACCGGTCCCGCCGGTTCCAGGAAGACCTCGACAACGTCCCCTCGAAGGATGAGTATGCCGACCTTCTTGCCAAGGGCATCCTCCTCATCCTTCTCGGCATGGTCTACAACATCGTGTTCGCGACCATCGTCCGGACCTATTGGGTGCCAGAGGCCTTCAACCAGTACGCCGAGGGAACGACGGTCGCGATCTGGCGCCAGGTGCGCAACTCCGTCGCCTACGGGCTCTATCTCTTCTTCGACTTCGCTGGCTACAGCTGGATGGCGATGGGGGCAAGCTACGCCCTGGGCATCCGCTGCCCCAGGAACTTCCGTGCGCCCTTCCTGGCGACGAGCATCACCGACTTCTGGAACCGCTGGCACATCACCCTCTCCACATGGCTGCGCGACTTCGTCTTCATGCGCATCGCCCGATCGATGATGAAGAGGAAGGTGTTCAAGGGGAAGTCGGCACGCCTCCATACGGCACAGGTCGCCATGATCCTGAACATGCTGATCATGGGATTCTGGCATGGCCTCACGGCCGACTACATCATCTATGGCCTCTACCACGGCGTGCTGCTCGCCTTGGAGCAGGGCTGGGAGAAGACCCGCTTCTACAAGGCCCACCGCCATGCCACGTGGTATAGGATAATCTCTTGGGGAATAACCATGGTGCTGGTATTCATTGGATTCTCCATCTTCAATGGGCAGGCCGCCCTGCTCGTGAAAGGAGCCTGATATATATGGCAGATCAAAAGCTTTCTCACGATGAGGTGACGGACAAGGTCGTCTCGCTCCTCGAGGACATCTCGGGCGAGGATGATGTGGCAGACAATATGGACACCGACCTCTTCGAGGAGGGCTATCTCGACTCCATGGGAGCGATCGAGCTGCTCGTCTCCCTCGAGGACGATCTGGGCGTCTCGATTGCGCCGACCGAGGTCGACCGCTCCGAGATGAACACCCCGAACCTCATCATTGCCCAGGTCGAGAAGCGCCTGGCATAGGAGACAGCCCCAGATGATCACCCGCAGGACCCTCCTCAAGACAACTGCAGGCAGCCTCGCCGCCCTCGGCGCAGGGCTTGTCGGCACCGACGAGCTGCTCTTCCCGAAGCTCGAGAACAAGGCTGATGGATCGCGCATCTATGACTATGTCTATGGGATGCCGAAATCCGAAGCCGTCGAGTTCGTCTTTGCCAACATGAGCGAGCAGGGCCGCTTCTGCTTCGGCACCTCCGAGTTCTACTTCAGCGAGGACCTCATTCCCGAGATCGCGCAGGCCGTCTTCGGCGAGAACAACTGCGGTCTCGATATGACGCTGATCGGCGAGCCCTTCGACCAGAGCCTCTGGCAGGCCATTGCGGCAGGCGCCTATTGCGGACGTGCCCAGAACCATGAGTGCGTGCTCTTCGTGAGCCCCCAGTGGTTCTTCAAGGGATCGGGCTCCCGGAACATCTTCTCCGGCAAGTTCAACTACGAGCTCTACCGCTCGTTCTGCCAGAACACGATGCTCTCCGACGAGACAAAGGACAAGGTGCGCGAGCGCTGCCTGGCGCTCGGTGTCCCTTCCGAGACCCTTGCTGCAGCCAACCAGGACACCCCGACCGATGCCCTGAACGATCTCCAGCGCCACAAGCAGGAGACACTGCGCATCAGGAGCGAGCTCGAGAAGATGATCGAAGGCTCCCCCAAGAAGAGCCTGACCCGTGTCTCTGGCGTCGACACCGGCGAGCCCGACTGGGCTGCCTGGCTCGAGAAGGCGGATGAGGACGGCGCCCACCGCTGCACGAACAACGATCTGGGCATCTACGATGCATACTGGGAGAAGAACTCCAAATACCAGACCGAGCGTGGACAGAACTTCGACGAAGCCGAGGATGAGTGGTCCGATCTCGCCCTCTTCTTCGATGTGGTGCGCGAATGCGGGATGAGCACCCTCATGGTGATGCTTCCGATGCATGGCCCTTGGTACGACCATGTCGGGATAGATGAGGACCAGCGCGACGCCTGGTATGCACGCGCACGGCAGGTGGCAGACAATGCGGGCGCGACCTACGCCGACTTCTCCCCCTGCGAGTATGAGCGCTACTTCTTCTGCGACACCGTCCATCCTGGCTGGAGAGGCTGGGTGCACATCGAGCGTGCCGTCTACCACTTCGTGAATGGCCAGGACGACGAGTTCCTCGGCGGCTGGGGCTACGGCAGCGCCGACGGCGAAGGGACGGACGATATGAGGGGAATCGAGGTCGAGGCATGAGGAACAAGGATGCGAAGAAGGAGTTCACGCCGCTCGCGGATGCGAAGGGGCAGATCCTTGCCTTCGGGAAAGCGCACCCGCTCCTCACCGATATCGGGGCAGGCGTAGCCGTCATCTCGATGGGCATCCTGCTCTTCTGGTTCGTGAACTTCTCGGGCTACAACGCGCCGGCCACCTTCATCTACGCCGGCTTCTGAGCGTGAACCCAGCAATCAAGCCTGCACGTCCTGGCCTTCCTTGCCTCCATGCCACGCATGCGCAAGGAAGGCCGCTTTCATGAAGCCAGTCGCAAAGAGCACGAGAGCAGATCCTGCCAGCACGAGCGCCGTATCCGGCGTGAAGGTTGCTACATCGCGCCACTGGTAGCCCTCCGCAAAGGGGAATGCCAGGATGCAGAGCGGGAAGAGCAGATGGAGGATAACGAGCCGGGCAAGGACGGTTGCACGGTCGAGCCTATGCAGGCTCTTCCGCCACTTCCGGATGCGCACGAGGGGCAGGATCGCGCAGAGCGCCAGAAGGGCGAGGCGTACATCCTCCTGGACATAGCCCTCGATCCTCGCTTCGGCCCGGACCGGCTCTGCCTCGCCGCCCACGACCTTCGCCACGATCCCATCGGCGATCTCGTAGAACGAGCCATTCCCGCCATGGGAGTCGGCGGCATCGCCGAAGATCGCGATCGCGATGCCCCGTTCCGGGAATATGACCATGCGGGCGATGCCATTCTCCACATCTCCATCGTGCGAGAGGATGAGCTCGCCATTCTCCCAGTAATAGGAGGTCCATCCCATCCCGTAGAAGGTGTCGCTCGCAGGGTCTGACACCCGCGAGAGGAACATCTGGCGTATGCCGGAAGCAGAGAGGATCTGAGCTCCGCCAAGTGCCGTGGCGCTTCCCTGGTTCAGGTACATGATCAGGTACTTCGCGAAATCAGCAACGCTCGTCGCCATATACCCCGAGCTCGCGCTGCCCCAGGAGCTGTCTCCATCCTCGTGCACAAACCCATCGGCCACATTCCAGCCGAAGTAGTTCCGATAGGCATGGGCAGAGGCCCTGGCCTCCATGCTCGGCGAGGAATCCTCCATCCCCAGGGGTCCGAGGATATGCTCCTCGACGTAGTCTGCATAGCTTTCGCCCGAGACCGCCTCGACGATCTTCCCCAAGAGGTCGTAGTTCGCATTCGCATAGGAGAAGGTGCCCTTGAGGGGGCCAGAGGTGGCCTGGTCGAGCGAATCGTAGTAGCCGAAGCCGCTCGTCTGGTTGAGGAGCATCCTCACCGTCACGTCGTCGGGTGTCCCATAGGCATCCACATACTGGTTGGCGGGCGCATCGAGATCGAGTTCGCCTGCCTCTGAGAGCTGCATGATCGAGAGCGCAGTGAAGGATTTCGAGAGGGAGCCGATGAGCATCGTGTCATGATCCGAGGTGATGTCCCCCATCACCTTCTCGTAGTCGATGCCACCGGCATCGACTACAACCACGCCCATGCCCGGAAGCCCGGTCTCGGGGAAGTTCTCCTCCAGGTAGGCGTCAAGGCCTTGGAGCGACGAGTAGTTCGTGCCACCGCTCTCCATGGCGCCTTCGACGCTCTCGGTATTCGTCTCCGAAGGATTGTCCGAGAAATCGACGTCGACCGGGCTCGATGGGAAGAGCTCCCCTTCCCTGGAGGGCGCATCGGTTCCCTCGGCAGGCCCTTCGATCCCCTCCTCGATCAGCTCCTCTTCAGCAGAGGTGGTCTGGGAGGTCTCCACATATGCCCCTCTCCAGCCACCGCCAGCATAGGTCGCCCAAGCGAGGAAGCCGGCACACAGCATGGCTGCACCAGCCTTGATCCAGGCATCCCGAAGATGCCCTCTTCTGTTCTGCACGTCTGACCCCTCCTGCCTTCCCTACTCTAGCAAAGCAGGAGCAGGAATCTCGCAGAAGGCATGGAGACCGGAAAGCCTCACAAACCATGAAGGAGGCAAAGAGAATGGCACGCTCAGCGGGAGGCACGCTCTAAGGCCCACTTGAACCAGCCACGGAATCCGTCAGCATCGACGTCGGTTGCGATGTGGCAGTTGGGGTCTTCCGCATCAAGATCGACATGCGAGGTGCCATCCGCATCGACAGCAAGATGGCAGGGCGCGACCGTGAAGAATTCGGGATGGGTGGCAAGGCCTACGGCGATGGGGTCTGCGATCTCCTTGCCCTTCCCGTCCAGGCTCTGGGCGCCTGACAGCATGGTATAGACCGCATTGCCGACGCGTCCCGAAAGCGCGATGTCGGCCATATCGAGGTCGGACATGCGCACCTGCGCAGCGACCTCCACCGGCACGAAGGTCACATCGAGGCCAGCCGCCAGCACGGCACGGGCCGCTTCAGGGTCGGCAGCCACATTCCTGCCGGACATCTGCAGGCTGTCCGCAGCCCCCATGGTGGTCCCCATGCCGTAGATGGGGCCGATGTGCTCAGGCAGCTCCGGATGGTCCTTCAGGGAGGCCGCCAGATTCGAGAGCGGCCCCAGGCAGATCATGATCGGCTTCTGGCCCCGGCTCTCAGCGCTCCGGACGGTCTGCCAGATGGCTTCCGAGGCAGGCACATTGTAGAAGAGGTCATATGCCTCATCGGCGAAGACCCACTTCCCCAGGCCAGAAGGCCCCAGCGTCGGCTCCATATAGTGGCGCTTCTGGGAATTCGGCAGGTCGATGCCCTTCGCGACGAGCGCCCGCGACCCCAGGAAGGCCTCGAGCTTCAGCGCATTGGCGGTCGCCTGGTTCACATCGATCGATCCGCCCACGGTCGTGATCAGCGACGTATCCAGCTTCGAGCAGGTGAGGGCGATGAAGAGTGCTGCGGCATCATCGATTCCAGGATCGACATCGATGATGGCCGGCATGCCTGTGCGCCCCATGGTTCCTCCTCAAACCCAAAATGTTATTCGAGAATATAGCGCACTCGTGCAGGGATATGGCCGAAAACTGCCGCTTTGGTTACAAGTTATATATATGCAGATGCCTCATGCCACCAATGACCGCAGAGCAATGTGCAGGGTGCCTGCATGAAAAGGCTCCAGGCCGGCCGCCAATGCCTGCCTGGAGCCATCCAGTCCATCTCTTCGGGAAGGATCCTTACGCGCCCTTGGCAGCCGATGCCGCTCCGAGCGCGGCAGGTGCTACGTTCTCCGCCTCGTCCGTCTCCGCAGCTTCGGCCTCAGACTCTGCCGCGCTGTCCTGGCGCTTTGCGGCGCCATTGATCTCTTCGGGCGTGAGGACATCCTCGATGCGCAGGTTCACGCCTGCGACCTCGAGCCCGGTCATCCCCATGACCTGCTTCACGACTGCCTTCTTCACATCCTCGAAGATCTGCGGGGCGTAAGAGCCGTACTCGATCAGGACCGAGATGTTCACGCGCACCGCCGCATCGGGCGTGACCTCGACCGTGACGCCCTTGCGGGGGTCGGTCGCACCAAAGGCATCCTGGACACGGTTCACCCAGCCGCCCTTCATCCCGACGACGCCCGGCACATCGCGGACCGCGAGCGCGACGATTTTCTCGATGACACCGTTGCTGAAGGTCAGGGAGTCTTCGGAGTTGTCGTCCTCTTCCGCTGCCACGATATCATCGGTGTTGCTCATGCTTTCCTGTGCTTCGGAGCTCTGGTGCTCGGCGCGCACCACGTCCGTCGTATCGTTTGCCATTTGCACTCCTCACGTCAGTCTATGAACGGTCATCCTTCGATCCGAGCAGGTTCTTGAAGAATGTGACGATCTTCGGATCCCCATCAAGCTCCTGGCCGATCGCCACCCCGATCGTGATGCAGAGGACCAGAAGCAGGGTCGCCCAGAACCCAATGATGAACAAGAGCAGGGCGACGAGGAAGCCGGCGAAGCCACAAAGCACGGCATTTTCATGCCCCGGGAAGGTGGCATGGATCCAGCCCTGGACCGCCTCGACCGGATGCGCATGCTTCGTGCCCTCATCGGCGGGTGCGGCAGCTTTCGGCGCTTCCTGGGCCTTCGCTGCGGATGCAGCTTCCGCCTCCTGATCGACGGTCACCTTCGGCCTATTCATGCTTCCCCTCCTCATGTGCTGCCACGCCTCTCATCGGGATCGTGACGCCGTCGCCTGACGGATCGGGGTGGGCAGAGCCTTCCGGAGCCTCCTTGTGAGGGGTCTCCTCAGCTGTGGCTTCCGCTTCCTGGGGCTCCTCGGCGCCCTCCGCCTCCTCGCCTTCCGGCTCTCCGTCCTCGGCATCGGCATCCATCAGGGCAAGGTAGGAGCTTGCCCCGTCATCGCTCTCGATGGCCGATGCCTCCTCCGGCGCCAGGAACTCGAGGCTGATGCTCTCGATCCTCTCGCCGCAGAGCTTTGTCAGGCCCTCATCGAGCTCCTGCCTGAGCTCGGCGCCCTTCTCGACTGCCGAGACGGTGTAGTGCGGACGGATCGTCACCTGAACCGAGATGAGGCCCTTCTTCTCGGCGAAGACGCCGACCTTCGTGGCCTCGCAGCTGCCATCCTCCTCGACGATGTAGCGTGCCTGCGAGGAGATCGCATCGCGGGTGATCGTGATCTGGCTGCCATCCTCTTCCTCGAGGCTGATGGAGTTCGCCTTCTTGCGGCGGGAGAGGACCCGGATCCACATGATGAGCCCGCCGATAAGGGATACGGCGATGCATCCCTGCACGGCATAGTTGTAGGTGTCGACCGCAAAGAGGGCGAGCGCTTCGTGCGTCCATGGTCCGTAGATGGTGGCCATAAGGGCGCAGACGCCGATAAGCGTTGCCAGATACCATACCGTCATAAGGAGCTTCTTGATGAAACCCATGCCACAACCCCCAGACCGGACATGCCCTCGGAAGAGCGCTTGATACCTTCAAAGGATACCCCACATCGGATGCCTGCACACCCCCGCACAAGGACGGGCGACCAATTTCATCTGTCCGCCGCCCCAGACACATGGGAAGACGGTGCATACAGGAAAACAGGCAAAACCCTTGAAACGAAGAGCGCCTATCATGGATGCAACACTGATGCAGAAAGGTGCCGCATATGAGAATCGATTCGATCCTGGCGAAGAAGCAGACCTATTCCTACGAGATCTTCCCGCCCAAAGGCGAGCTTCCCCTCGAGGAGGCGTGCAAGGTGGCGCAGGAGCTTGCACTTGACCATCCCGACTGGATCTCGACGACCTTCTCGGCCGGAGGATCGGGCAACTCCCAGAACACGGCAGCCATCTGCGATGCTGTGCAGAACAGCCTGCACGTCACCTCGCTGGCCCATCTGACCTGCATGGGCGCCACGACCGAGACGGTCGACGCCTATCTGGACACGCTTTCCCGCGCAGGCATCGAGAATGTGCTGGCCCTCCGGGGCGACAGGGTCCCAGGACGCGAGCCGAAGGACTTCGAGTATGCCTCCGACCTGATCGCCCACATAAAGAGCCGCAATCCGGACCTCTGCATCGGCGCTGCCTGCTATCCCGAGGGGCATGTGGAATCGCCCTCGATGGAGAAGTCCATCGAGGCGCTCAAGCGCAAGCAGGATGCCGGTGCCGACTTCCTCGTGACCCAGCTCTTCTTCGACAACGAGCTCTTCTACCACTTCCGCGACCTCTGCGCCCGCGGCCGCATCAAGATCCCCATCGTCGTCGGCATCATGCCCTTCACGAGCAAGAACCAGATCCAGCGCATGGCATTCACCTGCGGCGCGACCATCCCCTCCCGCGTGATCAAGCGCATCATCGCCGCCGGCGAGGACCCTGCCGCCCAGGCGGAGGCGGGCGTCGTCTATGCACAGGAGCAGCTCTGCGACCTCGCCGCCAACGGCGTCGATGGCCTGCACATCTATTCGATGAACAAGCCGCAGATGGCCCACAAGATCCATGCGGCGCTCAAGGAGTGCGGCTACCTTGCCTCATAGCCAATTCATCTCATCCTTCGAGATAGATTCCATCTCCCGCACGGAGGTGCTGCGCTACCTCGGCTACGCAGGCCAGGAATACTCCACCAACCTCGATGATGCGCTCACCCGGGAGATTGGCCGTGCCCTTGCCATCTCCACCCCGAAAGGGACGGGGCAGATCTTCGAGGTCGAGCGCATGGACCCGTCTGTCCCCCGCGTCGTCCTGAAGGACACGGCGCTCGTCCTCGATGGTGAAGATATGCAGAAGCATCTGGCCGGCGCCAAGGAGGTCGGCGTCTTCGCCGTGACCCTCGGGATGGCAAACGAGCGCGAGCTCCGGAGGCTCTCGCTCACCGACCGCCTCTCCCACGTGCTTTTCGACGCCGCATCGGTCGCCCTCGTGGAGCGTGCCGCCGATGCAGCGGAGGCCGAGATGGTGCGCCGCGCTGCCGAGGAAGGCCTCTTCTGCAACTGGCGCTTCTCGCCAGGCTATGGGGACCTGCCGCTCGAGACGCAGCCGACGCTTCTTGCCGCCCTCAATGCCCAGCGCCTCCTCGGCATCACCCTCTCTCCGAGCCTCCTCATGACGCCGACGAAGAGCGTGACCGCACTCGTCGGCCTCTTCGACGAACCCCAGAAGAGCACCCATATGAGCTGCGCCAAGTGCGTCTGCCATGATTTCTGCTCATTCCTTGCACATGGAAGGACCTGCCATGAACGAAGGCGCTAAAGCACTCGCACCCCTCGCCGTCCGCGACCCCATGGTGCCGAAGGAGGCACCCTTCGGGCCCGGGAAGAAGCGGGAGCTCCGCATCAAGGACGAGCACCTTGCCCGCGTGCTCGAAGGGAAGGACTTCCTCCTCTTCGATGGAGCCATGGGGACGCAGCTCCAGGCAGAGGGCCTCGAGGCAGGGGCCCTGCCCGAGCTCCTCTGCCTCACGGACCCCAATGAGGTGACAGCCATCCATGCCTCCTATGTGGCAGCTGGCTCCGAGGCGGTGACGACGAACACATTCGGCGCGAATTCGGCAAAGCTCGGCGGCGGCCATACGGTCCGCGAGATCTTCACGGCAGCTGTCGGCTGCGCCCGCAGGAGCGGCGCCCGCTATGTGGCGGCAGACATCGGCCCCACAGGCGCCCTCCTGGAGCCGATGGGGACGCTCCCCTTTGCCGATGCCTATACGCTCTTCGCAGAGGAGGCCATAGCGGCACGCGATGCCGGAGCCGACCTCTTCATTATCGAGACGATGGCAGACCTCGCTGAGGCGAAGGCAGCCCTTCTTGCCGTCAAGGAGCACACCGACCTGCCCGTCTTCGTGACCATGACATTCGGGGAGGACGGCAGGACCTTCCTTGGGACGACGCCCGAGGCAGCAGCGGTCACGCTCTCCTCGCTTGGCGCCGATGCGGTCGGCATCAACTGCTCGCTCGGCCCTGCCGAGGTCGCGCCGCTCGTCTTGAGGATGCTCCCCTATCTCTCCTGCCCCTGCATGGTGCAGGCCAATGCCGGCCTGCCCGAGGTGCATGACGGGGTGACGAGCTACGGGATTGGAGCCGAGGAGTTCGTCTCGGCGATGGAGCCGCTCGTCGCAGCGGGCGTCTCCATCATCGGCGGCTGCTGCGGCACCGCTCCGGACTATATCAGGCGCGAGCGGGAGCTCCTCGAGCGCTACGGCACGCCCCAAGGGCACGAGCTCTGCCCCGACTTCACGGTCACGAGCTCCCAGCAGCTCCTCTCCCTTGCCCCCTCCCATGTCGGCATCATCGGCGAGCGCATCAACCCGACCGGCAAGAAGCGCATGAAGGAGGCGCTGCGTTCCGAGGACTTCGACTACATCCTGACGCTCGCCCTCGAGCAGGAGCGCGCTGGCGCCCAGATCCTCGATATCAATGTCGGCCTGCCCGAGATCGATGAGGCCAGGCTCCTGAAGCGCGTGGTCGGCGATGTCTCCGGCGTGACCTCGCTCCCGCTCCAGATAGACTCTGCCGATGCGGCAGCGGTCGAGGCAGTCGTCAGGTCCTATCCCGGCAAGCCCCTCATCAACTCGACCAACGGCCGCGAAGATGTGATGGAGCATGTCATCCCGATCGCTGCCCATTACGGCTGCGCCCTCGTCTGCCTGACGCTCGACGAGAGCGGCATCCCCTCCACGGCGGAAGGCAGGCTCGCGGTGGCAGAGAAGATCTATGCACGGGCCACCTCATATGGCATCCCGCCCAAGGACCTTGTCTTCGACTGCCTCGCTATGGCGGCAAGCACGGACCAGACCGCCCCGGGAAAGATCCTCGAGAGCATCCGCCTCGTGAAGGAGCGCTTCCCCGGCGTCCGCACGGTCCTCGGCGTCTCGAACATCAGCTTCGGCCTCCCCTTCCGTCCCCTGATCAATGCCACCTTCCTCGCGGCGTCCTTTGCTGCCGGCCTCGACCTCGCTATCATCAATCCGGGCCAGCAGCGCATGCACGATGTGGTCGACGCCTGGCGTGTGCTCTCGGGAGAGGATGTGGCAGCCAACCACTATGTGGCACAGAACGCCACGAGGACCGAGCAGACAGGTCCTGCACAGACGCAGGCACCGGGTGCAGAGAAGGCAGTCCAGGCCTCCGATATGGCTCCAGAGCAGAAGGCCTTCCAGGCGGTCCTCGAAGGCCGGAAGGCTGCTGTGCAGGATGCCGTCAACGAGCTTCTCCAGGACCACGACGTGATGTATGCCATCAACCAGGTCCTGATCCCAGCCCTCGACGAGGTCGGCGTCCGCTTCGAGAAGGGCACCTTCTTCCTCCCGCAGCTCATGGCATCAGCCGATGCGGCGAAGGCGGGCTTCGACACGATAAAGGCCAGCCAGGATACGAGCGAAGTGCCCACGAAGGGCGAGATCGCGCTCTGCACCGTGAAGGGCGACATCCACGATATCGGGAAGAACATCGTGAAGATGCTGCTCGAGAACTATGGCTACCAGGTCTTCGATGTCGGACGCGATGTGGATCCGCAGGCCTTCTGCGACGTGGTCGTCGAGCACCACATCAGGCTTGCCGGACTGAGCGCGCTCATGACAACAACGGTGCCAGCGATGGGCGAGACGATCGAGCTCCTGCGCAAGCAGGCTCCCTGGTGCAAGGTCGTCGTCGGCGGGGCCGTCCTCAATCCGGAATACGCGAAGATGGTCGGAGCCGACTACTATGCGAAGGACGCGGCAGAGACCGCCAAGATCGCAGCTGAGGTCCTGGGATAGCAAAGAGAGAGCAGAACGCATGAGGGGAGGATGCCGAGGTGGCATCCTCCCCTTTTCGCAGGTGCGATTCCCCTTTTCCGCATGGAAAAGGCGCTGGCAGGAACCGTGTCCTGCCAGCGCCCTGCATCCTATGGGAAAGCCTTCTGGCTAGTCCTCGTCCTCTTCGAGCTGTGCTGCGACCTCGTCGGAGACAGACATCGTGGAGTAGACGTTCTGGACGTCGTCGAGCTCCTCGAGGCGGTCGATCAGGCGCTGCACCTTGCGGGCGTCAGAGAGGCCAAGCTCGACCGGGGTGTTCGGGACCATCGTGAGCTCGGAGCCCTTGACCTCGATGCCCTGGTCCTCGAGAGCCTTCTGGACATCCTGCATCTTGTCGTAGGCGGTGTAGACGATCCACTCGTCGCCGGCGTCCTCGTAATCTTCGCCGTCAGCCTCAGCGACTGCCATCATGAACTCGTCCTCGTCGACAGCGTTCTCGCGATCGGGAACCTTCTTCTCGTCGGACTTGATGACCTTCTCGACTGCGATGGAGCCCTTGCGGGTGAACTGGAAGGCAACAGAGCCCGTGGTGCCGAGGTTGCCGCCAGAGTGCGTGAAGATGGAGCGGACATCAGCAGCGGTGCGGTTCAGGTTGTCGGTCAGGCACTCGACGTAGACAGCCACGCCAGCAGGGCCGTAGCCTTCGTAGGTGACCTCCTTGTAGATGACCGCCTCAGCGCCGGAACCGAATGCCTTGTCGATTGCGGCCTGGATCTTTGCGTTCGGCATGGAAACCATGCGGGCGCGGGCGATGGCGGCTGCAAGGGAAGCATTGTTGGCGGGGTTGGGATCTCCGCCGGTACGTGCGGCAACGGTGATGTTGCGCGAATGCTTGGAGAAGAGCGCAGAACGCTTCGCGTCGATTGCGGCCTTCTTGTGCTTGGTAGTAGCCCACTTAGAGTGTCCGGACATGCACATCTCCTTCTAGATTGGCAAAACATACAGATAATACAAAAGTGCAGAGCGCATTGCAAATGAGACCATCAGAAAGATGGCCACATCCGCGAAGGCTCCATGTACGCCCGAAGGGAGCGTTTGATCTGCGTTTGGGTGAGCCTCAATCATAGCGTGCGAGCACCCTCGTGAGCGAACGTCCCCAGGGAATCCAGATAAGCAGCAGGAAACCGGCGGTTGCAAGCCCATGCACCAGATCCAGGGGAAATCCTGCCAGATAGGCGGCGATCACGGTCTCAGGCGCAAGCGGGCGCACATAGCCGAGCACATACCATCCGTTCAGGATCGCTCCATAGAGGAGGCCTGAGAGGATGCCAGACGCGGCAAGCTGCCAGCGCTTCCGGAGCAGTCCCCGCTCTGCCAGCGCGCCTCCAAGATAGCCGACAAGCCCCCAGGCATACATCTGGATCGGCGTCCAGGCTCCCTGCCCGAAGAAGAAGTTCGAGAGCAGGGCCGCAAAGGCTCCGACCACAAATCCGCTCCGCCGCCCCAAGAGGGCCCCTGCCAGGATCGCGATGGCAGAGACCGGCTTCACATCGGGGACCGCAGCGAAAAGGACCCTCCCTGCCGCTGCAAGGGCCGCAAGGCACACCGTCGGCATCATCTGCCGCATCGTCGGCCTCGACGATTCCACCTGCGCGAACAGGAAGACGACAGCAAGGACGCAGGCAAGGAGCGTGAGGCCACCCGAGATCGAGGAGCCCATCCAGGCCGACCAGAGCATCACAGCAGGGACCGCGACAAGGACCGCTGGCTCGAGCACACGCAGCATCTTCCTCCTCATCGCTTCTGCCCCCAAAGCCAGGACGACGAGAGGAACTCCGCAGTCGGCGCCGTGAGGGCGACATTCCCATCGAAGAGGAGCGAGACCGATGAGGCGGCTGCCTCGATCAGCTCCTCATCATGACTCGACATGATGACCGTCACGCCTTCTGCCTGCGCCGCCAGAAGCGCATCCACCAGGGCGGACTTCGCCTTCCTGTCAAGGCCACGGCTCGGCTCATCGAGCAGGAGCAGCTCCGGCTTCGTGAGCAGGAGCTTCGCAAGCGCGACCAGCTGCTGCTGCCCGCCCGACACATCATAGGGATGATGGGACAGGAAGGCATCATCCTGAGGGAGCCCCAGCCGCTCCAGGCATGCCTTTGCCTCATCCATCCTGTAGCCGACGGTCCCGCCCCATTCCATGAGCTCCTCGGCAATCGTCTCCTTCGAGAAGAGCGCCTTGGGATTCTGCGGCAGGAACGCCTGGAGGGAGCGTGCGGCATTGCGGACCCGCCCATGCTGGGCGCGTCCAAGGCCGGCTATCACGGAGAGGAGCGTCGACTTGCCCGACCCATTGCCGCCGACAAGAGCCCTGATCTCCCCTTTCCCGACCGAGACGGAAAGGCTGCGGAGCACCCAAGGGGCATTCCTGGCATAGCGGAAATAGACATCCGTGAGATCCACGGCTGGCTCGCCGAAGGGCCCTTTCTGGGGACGCAGCCCAGTGGCGATCCTGAGGGGCTCCTCTTGCTTCAGGCAACCCACGCCGACCTCCTCGAGCTGCGGAGCCTCCTCGCCATAGCCATGGAGGAGGAAGGCATGGTCTGCATAGGGAGCCAGCGGCTTCGGCGCATGGGTGCAGACAACGACCGCGATCCCCAGCTCCTGGTTCATCCGGTACAGAAGCGACAGGAAGGTCCTCTGCGCAAGCGGATCGAGCATCGAGGCCGGCTCATCGAGCAGGAGCACCTTCGGTCTCATCACCATGAGGGCAGCCAAGGCCAGGATCTGCTTCTGGCCACCCGAGAGCTCTGCGGTCCTCTTCCGGTACCAGGGCTCGATGCCGAAGAAATAGCAGGTCTCCGCTATGCGCTGGTGCATCTCCTGCTGGCCAAGCCCCAGGTTCTCGAGGCCGAAGGCAAGCTCGTGCCAGACCGTGTCGCAGACGATCTGGTTCTCGGGATTCTGGAAGACATAGCCGATCTCTGCTGCGGACTGCTGGGGCGAAAGTGCGTCCAGATGCGTCCCGAAAAGCCGCACTGAACCTGCCCTCTCCCCATGCGGGGCAAGCTCTGGCTTGAGGAGGCGCAGAAGCGTCGTCTTCCCAGAGCCGGTCGCCCCAAGCAGGACCGAGAAGGATCCTTCCGGAATCGAGGCCGTGATGCCATCCAGGACCGGCGTTGCTGGCCGCTCCGTATCGATGGCAGGATAGCTGAAGCCAAGCCCATCAATCTCGAGCGCGTTTCCCATCATGGTCCTCCTTCCACCAGGCAAGGCTCTCGGCAGCAGCCGAGAGCAGAGGCAGCGCCGCCTCAGCAGCATAGGGCAGATAGCCCCACCACCAGACGAGGCTGGGCATCACGGGATAGAAGCTCCACTGGGAGCAGGCGATCCACGCAAGGACTGCATTGAGGATGCCGAGGGCGAGAAGCGCAATGCAGGCGCTGGCGTCCCGTCCGCTGAATCGCAAGGTCCGATAGCTGCTGCGCTGAGCACCGCTCCCCCAGCCCCGTGCGCGCATCGCATCGGAGCGCTCAATCGAATCCTCGAGGGTCCAGGACAGCAGGATCCCTCCCGCAAGGAGGCCCATGCGCTCCTGGGAAGGAGAGGGGTGCCTCGATGCGGTGCAGGCAAGCTGCGTCTCCTTCACGATGGAGAATCGCCGCATGATCTGCGGCACGAGCTGGGCCGCTATGGCCAGCATCGTCGTGATTGCAGGAAAGCGCCTGCCGCCAAGGCCCATGAGCTCATCCTGGCTCACGAGGGCAGCGAGGTCCTCGAACCAGAGGATGACCGAGATGAGCGAGATGCCCATGGTCGCTCCATAGGCAAGGCTCTCGGCCTTGAGATGGAAGGGGCCAAGCGCCAGGAGCTCGGTTGCGCCATAGCCCGCAAAGAGCGCGTTTGCGCAGGCCAGGAGCACGATGAGTGGCAGCTGCCACGCAAGCTGCCTGGATGTCCTATCCCAGCCACGCGACACGCCTGAAAGGAGGAATGCTGCCACAAGCCCCATGCTGGCATAGACAGGCTGCACAGCGAACATCGCCATGAGCAGCATCTCGGTCCCGAAGAGCGCTGCGACCGCAGGATGGAAGGACGAGAAGGGCTTGAAGCGCTCCTTGGGCATCGTCCCTTCAAGGCCTGTGGGTTCCTCAGTACGAGACATAGGTCCACGCAACCGTATCGCCCGCAGAAAGCGTGTAGTAGGCAGCCGACATGCTCGGCTCGGAGCCATTCACGGCGTAGACCCAGCCCATCCGGTCTGTCGAGGTGGCCTCGATGCCGGAGATACCATTCACATAGAGCCCGTAGCTCGTATTGCGTGCATCCACGCTATAGCCAGCCGCGACGAGGGCATCGTAGGCAGAAGAGCCTGCCGGAATGCTGACACGGGCGCTCGAGGTCCTGCCGCCACCCAAAGACCCATTGACGGTGACCGTCACCATGATGGTGGACGGCTGGGATGTGCCTCCGGAAGAAGCCGAGGAGGAGGTGCCGCTGGAGCCACCAGCTGAAGCAGAGGAGGAGCTCTTGGTTCCCGGATCTGCAGCGGGCGCGCTCCCATCTGTGGCGGCAGCACCGGACGAATCGGGCGCAGAGGCAGTGCCACTCTGGCTTGAGTCCTGGCTATCGGACTGGCTCTCTCCATCATTCCCCGAAGCCGCTCCCGTCGCTGCTGCCGCCTCCTCTTCCGCGGCGGTCTCCTGGGCTTCCTCGTCGGCAGGGGCCAAAGCAAGGCTGCTACCGTCTGCATTGGTGATGGCATCGCCTTGGGACTGCGGCATATCGGAAAGCCCCAGCTCCTGATAGCTGCTATCCGAGAGGGCATAGCCCGAAAGCGAGGAGAGGAGCGACTGGGTGGATCCTGCATCCACGCTATCAAGCGTCTGGCCGGGTGCAAGCGTGCAGGCAAAGCGGACATGGCCACCGCTGTCCTGGAGGATCCAGCAGATGGTCACTGGCTCTTCCGCATCGCTTTCATCGCGTGCCCAGACATGGAGCGCCATGGCCCTCTTGGAGGCAAGCGGGATGGCAGTCGATGCATCCTCGTCACTTGTCTGCACGATCCAGACCGTACCATCAGAGAGCGTGACGTCCACGCCATCCGGATCGATGCTGACATCCTCGCCCTGGAAGGAGAGGCTCCCGAGAGCGGCGCGAATCTGCTCCTCGGTGAGCTCCTGCGAAGGAGCTTCTTCAGCCGTGGTGCTGCTGACCGTCTCGAAGAGGCCTGCAGGCATCCCATAGACGGCAACGAGCCCTGCTGCCGCGAGGGCAACCAGGGCGATGCCCAAAGCCAGCAGCGCCTTCCAGCTGAGACAGTGGCGCCGGGGGCCTTCAGGCTGCACCGGCTCATCCGTATCGTGAACGATATAGCTGCTCATATCCCCGCTATTCCTGGCTCTCCTGCTTGCGGCGCTTCAGAGCCGCAAGAATGATGAGGAGGCCTGCCGCAAGGAGGCAGAGAAGCGCTATGGCTGGGATATCCAAGCCAGCCTGCGTGCCCTCAGCAGGCGCAGCCAGAGCATCATCCTCGCTGTCCTCCGTCCCTGTCGAGGCGGCAGTGCTGTCGAGGGCTGCTGCGCTGCTGTCCTCATCTGCCGCCGCATCCGGCGTGGCTTCCCCGTCCGCTGCCACAGCTGCCGCCACCGTCGCCGATGCACCTGCCGTTGCGGCCCCGCCTTCCTGGCTTCCTGAGCCGCTGCCATTGGATTGCGTGCCCTTGGCATTCGATTTCGAGGCCGCGCCTGCATCCTGATTCTTGCCCGTATCCTGGTTCGTGTCCGGATTCGGGCTTGTAGACGGCTGCGAATCAGGCTCCTTCTCCCATTTGGCATAGAGCGTGATGGTCTCGCCGTCGGATCCGATGACGGAGGGATCGAATGCCTCGGTCAGAGCAGCATCCATATACCAGCCCTTGAAGACATAGCCCGCACGCTGGGGAGTCGGCACGCTTGCTGCCGCCTCGCCCGATGCCTGCTCCTGGCTCTCGAGGACATCTCCGCCCTGCGTATCGAACTGGAGCGTCCAGACGGGCGCCTTCTTCAGAGCGAAGAGGTAGCCGGAATCGTTCGTGTAGTAGATGGTCCCGTCGCTGCCACAGATGGCAGAGCCTGTGCAGTAGTTGGCATAGCTTCCCGACGGCTCGAAGATCGTCGTGGCGGCCGAGAGCTTCCCTTCCGACCAGCGCACGATGTAGAGGCTGCCCGGCGTGGCATTGCAGGTCACATAGAGGGAGATCGTGCTCCCCTGCTTCGTCACGAGCGGCGTGGACTGGGATGCGCCTGTCCCGACCTCGACGGTCTCAGGCACATAGCCTGCCGTGCCAACCTTCGAGAGGTCGATGGCCGAAAGCGTGCCGGTCCTCGAAGTCCCTTCGACCTTGGCTCCGCAGACGAAGGCAATGCCATCCGAGATGACCGCCGTCGAGGTGGAGCTGTCGGCAAAGGAGACCTTGCCTGTCTCTTTGAGCGTCGTGCCCTCAAGCGAGACCAGATGCAGGACGCCGTCAGTCGTCACTGCGGCAAAGCTCGTGTCGGAGACCTTCGTGACGCCCGCATGGCTTGCGCAGCCCAGGTCGAGCGAACCGATCTCTTCTCCATCCGTCCCATCGATCAGGCGGATGAAGCCCTGCTCATCTGCCACGACGATATTGGAGCCCGTGGTCGCTGCCCCTGCCCAGTAGTATTCGTTGCGCTCGGATACCTGCTGCCAGCTCGAGCCATCGGCAAGCGAGGCAGAGACCAGGATGCCGGTCCCATTCAGGGGATTCAGCCAGTCGACCACCGAGAAGGCAGCATAGACGCGGCCTCCCGCGACGCTCAGGGAGGAGAGCGCCTGGGTCGAGCCCTCGACCGCGATGCGCGGCGTCTCCCAGACGAGCTTCAATGAGTTGTCCGGATCGTCGGCCGAATAGGTCGTGAAGGCCAGGAGACGTCCGTCATCCACAGGGACGATCAGGAGGCCTTCCGCATAGATGGGGCGGCAGAAGTAGCTGGTCTTCGTGGAGATGCGCTTGCTTGCAAGCTCCGTGCCCGTCTGGGCATCCACCACATGGAGCACGCCTTCGCCGACAAGATAGAGCTTGCCGCCAACGAGGACCGGATCGGACTGGCCCATGCCGATCCTGAAGGGCGACCAGGCAAGGACCGTCCCTGCCTGGGATGTCGGGGTCGCTGCCGTGACCGCTCCGCCTTCCATCCCCTGGTTGAAGCCGGCCCAGACGACCTCCTCGCTGGTTCGTTTGGCCGAAGCATCAGGGACCTCAAGGCTTGGGTCGTCGACGATCTGCCCCTCTCCGGGCAATGCGTCTCCCCAGCCTGAGTAGTACCAGACGATGCTCGTGCCCTCGCTGAGGGTGACGCCAGACATTCCCGACGATGAGGCTCCTCCATCCACGAAGAGCTGCCAGTACTTCTGGTCGCCGTTGGTGTTGTAGGCATAGGCCTTCCCATCGAAAGGCGAGGTGATCGCATTGAGATAGGCCCCATAGCTCGTGCTCTGGATGTCCGCTGAGAGGCCAGCGTCCTTGAAGGTGGATGTGGTGAGGTCGGCTGCGGTCGAGCCTTCCTTCACCCGGACGGTCTTCTCTGCAAGCCAATTGCAGACATTGCCTTCCGCATCAGGGCCGAGGACCGAGATCTTGACGGAAAGCTCCATCGTGTCGGGCAGGCTCGCGCCGTAGGCGGAGTAGTACCAGACGATGGACATGCCGTCCGTGAGCGGCACATCGGACATTCCGGAGTCCGATGCCTTGCCATCCACGAAGAGCTGCCAGTACCTCTGGTCCCCGTTCGTGTTGTAGGCATAGGCCGTGCCGTCTTTGGGCGAGGTGATGGAGTTCAGGTAGGCGCCATAGTCGGAGCTCTGGATGTCAGCAGAGAGGCCGGCGCCCTTGAAGGCGGATGTGGTGAGGTCGGCTGCCGTCTTCCCGTCCTCGATCATGACGGACTTCTTGTCGAGCCAGTAGCTGTCGCTGCCGTCTGCACCCGGGCCGATCACCGAGATCGTGACATCGAGCGTCTGCGGAGGGAGGCTCGCGCCGTAAGCGGAGTAGTACCAGACGACGGACATGCCATCCGTGAGCGGCACGCCGGACATGCCCGAGCTAGAGGCCTCGCCGTCCACGAAGAGCTGCCAGTACTTCTGGTCGCTGTTCGTGTTGTAGGCATAGGCCTTCCCGTCGACCGGCGAGGTGATGGAATTCAGGTAAGCCCCATAGCTCGTGCTCTGGATGTCAGCCGTGAGGCCGGCATCCTTCAATGCAGATTCTGTAAGGTCGGCTGCAGTTGAGCCTTCCTTCATCGGGACCGTCGTGGCAGACAGCCACTCCGTATCCTTTCCATCGGAGCCTGGGCCGATCACCGAGATTGTGGCCGAGAGCTCCTGGGCATCGTCTGCCGTGCTGGTTTCCGTGGCGGCAATCGTCGATGTGGCTGCCTGGCCAGACGTGGTGGTCGTGGCTGCGGTACCAGGAGAGATGTCTTCTGCGCTTCCGGAAGCCGTGCCGGCGCCTTGCGCTGCCGCCTCGGACGCCGTGCTCTCGGCTGTCGATGCCGTATCTGTGGCTGCATCTGCTCCGCTCTGCCCCGCTGCAGATCCAGCTCCTGCATCTTCTGTCTGGGAGGCTGAAACGATGGCTTCCTGGCCCGTGCCTTCCGCCAGAGCTGCTACGGGCACCTGCGTCCAGGCAAGGGCGATGCTCAGGAAAGCCGCCAGAAGCCTCTGCGCCGTTGGGTGGCTCTTCATCCACATGCTGCATGCTCCTTCCATACCGGATGCAGAAGCCAAGCAGCAGGGATGGGAGACAGGCGCATAGCACCTCTCCCTTCCACCGTACCGGCTGGCTTCCCACACGCCCGGGTCGCTTTGCCTATCGACGAGGGGCAGGTCTCCTGGCTTGAGGGTTGAACGCATCCGTCCTCTCCAAGCCCCTTCTCAGGCCGAGGCCCAATGGGATTGCGCTTGGAACGTGCCCTCTCACAGTAGTGGCGGCTGTCCCGGATCTGCACCGGGTTCCCTTTTGATCCCTGCACGAGCATGCAGGGAACCGTCTCGTCAGACAGTGTCGCTTATATGCATGTCAGGCACCGTTCAGTGCCCTGCTGCAAGTCTAGCAACCAGCTGGCAAAATGAGAAGCCCCTTGCGATGCACTCGACAGCATGCCGCCTCTTTGCCCATTCCGGAAACGGCAGACAGCACGGCCGGCTATGCGCTGTCCGCCGCCCAAAGCATGCCGCCCGGAAGGCAGGGGGCGACGTTTCCTGCTGCAACCTGCTAGGCTCATTGTGTCCCGGGAGCCATCCACCCAAGGAGGCACACATGCTCTATGTCGGAAACTTCAGCTACAACGATGAGAATGATGCAGCCCATAACTACTGTCTCATGCCCTGCATCGTGAAGGCCGGCTCCGCAGAGGAGGCGCTCGAGAAGTTTGCAGACCACTTCGAGGATATCCGGCAGAGCTCCGACCTGCTGGACGGAGCCGACGAGCTCTATCTCGACTCGCTGGTCGAGCTCACCGAAGAGCCGGAGGAGCCGCTCGTGACCCAGTGGCAGAAGATCGTCCCGACCCGCGAGGGCCTCTGCTCGCTCGTGAGCGCAACGCCTCTGGCGGCAGGCAACGAAGCCGTGGTCTCCTACGAGATCGATGGCAGCGGCCGCGATGAGGAGGATGAGGAAGAGGACGAGGGCGACGAGGATGAGGAGAACCGTGCCCTCGAGGACGCAAAGGAGCTCTTCGGCTTCAGCGGATCGGACATCGAGCTCGAAGGGTACGACGAAGAGCCTTTCATCATCTTCGAGGAGTAGAAAGCAGCACCAATGAGGAAGATGGCCTGCCGGTCACAGAGACCTGCAGGCCATCTTCATGCTGTTATGCTCCTCCAGCCGTGGCTATGCCTTGAGACAGCCCCGCTGCGGACGCTGGGTGCGATGTGCATAGACAAGCAGGCAGACGCCCACCACGAAGATAGGCGCAGAGAGGCACTGCCCCATCGTGAGCCAGCCCGTTCCGAAGAGATACCCGAGCTGGGCATCGGGCAGGCGGACGAACTCGATCAGGAAGCGGAAGATCCCGTAGAGCATGAGGAACGTCCCCATGAAGGTCCCCTGTGGACGGGGCGGCAGCTTCCTGCTCATCGCGAACAGGATGAAGAAGATAACAAGGCCTTCGAGGATCGCCTCATAGAGCTGGGAGGGGTGGCGATAGACGTTGCCGCCAGTCTCGAATATGACGCCCCAGGGAAGGTCCGTCGGCTTGCCCCAGAGCTCGCCGTTGATGAAATTGGCGCACCGTCCGAAGAAGAGGCCGAGCGGGGCTCCGCAGACGGCCATGTCTGCGACCGAGAAGACCGAGATATGGAGATGGCGGCAGACGAGGCAGCCGCCGACGATCGCTCCGACCAGCCCGCCATGGAAGCTCATGCCACCTTCGGAGAAGGCAAGTATCGAGGCGGGATGCGCCAGATAGTAGCCTGCCCCATAGAACACCACATAGAAGAGGCGGGCGCCGAGTATCACGCCGAAGGCGACGCCGATCACGATCGACAGCAGGTCGTCGTCCGTGATATCGAGCTTCCAGCGCCGGTTGAGGCTCCTGATCACCAGGTAGCCGCAGATGAAGCCCGCCAGATAGGCGATGCCATACCAGCGGATGGCAAGCGGGCCGATCTGGATGGCGATGGGATTGAGATGCTGATAGAGGTCATTGAGCCACATGGCGCTCCTTGGAAGACGTAGATGCGTGCAGATGAAAAGCATGCAGCCGGAGGCCAGGCCCCCGGCTGCATGCTGATTCACACGTTCTGGAACAAGCCAACCCTATCCTACATCATTGACTGGACACGGGTGACGCCCGGCACGTGCTCCTTCAGGATGCGCTCGATGCCCATCGACATATCGTACGAGGAGAGCGGGCAGCCTGCGCAGGCGCCCTGCATCTCGAGGGAGACGACACCATCGTCGTCGCAATCGATGAGCTCGATGTCGCCGCCATCAGCCTGGAGGCTCTGGCGGATCACATCGATCGTCGACTTCAGCAATTCCTTGTCTACAGCCATATCTAGCTTCCTTTCGATGCGGCAGGCGTCCTGCCGCGAAGGGATCGGATCCCTCTCCCTGGTTTCAGCTGGGAAAGATAATACCCCTTCCGTACTAGCAATTACAGCTCTCCCGAAGAGCGACACAAACCGCTGCCACGGGAGAGCAGGTGGATGCCTAGCCGATGCCGACGAAGAGATGGCCCGAGGTGGCGCCCGCAAGCCGCGGTGCCGCCTTCTTGCCGAGCTTTGCCGCCTGCACCGCACGTACGATGCGTTCGACCGCGAAGGAGGTCTCCTGCGGATTCAGGAGCGTCGCGTCTGCCATGAAGCGGGAGACGCCAGCCTCCATCATCTCGGGGATCTGCGGGGTCGCATCGAGCGGGTGGGCCGCATAGAGGTGGCTCCTGCCTTCGAGATCGGTCCTCACCGGAAGGAGCGCCCCATCGATATCGCGGAGCGAGAAGCGCTTCGTGCGGAGCCGGCAGTGCGCACAGTCATGGATGCATCCGTCCATCGTCTGGAGGATGCAGTGCTCGCTTGTCATTGCCCGCGTCCTGCCGCTCACGACGAGGCCGCAGGGAACCGATGCCTCCTTCGCCAAGGCGCATATCTCCTCGAGCGTGAGCTCAGGCGAGAACCAGAACCCTTCGGCGCCCGCCGCCTCGAGGGCGACCATGCAGGACTCGTTGTGCACCGGGATGAGCTGACGGATCTCAGGATGCGCCCCCATCTCATGCGCAAGGGCGAGCTCGGAGACATTGCCGACAGCGATGCGGGCGCCTGGCCGCACGAAGGCATCGAGCCTTTCGTGGTCAGGCTCGCGGCATACCTCGTCGAGGACCGGCACCACGCCGTGGGGCCAGGTGCCGGCAGAGAGCGCATCGGGCGTCGCATAGATCGTGGTGGCGCCAGCAGCGAGCGCCGAGGTGGCCGCCTCAGGAGTCGCGACAAGCGCAGAGATCTCAGGCTCGGGTGCGACGTATGTGAGCGGGTCTTGAATCCCCTCTTCCTGGCGCACCTGCCGGAGCGTCTCGTGGATCCTCCAGGCAGGGGGCACCGGAGCCGTCTCCTCTTCGCGCCGTTCATATGCGGCAAGCAGGGCCTTCTCCAGCGCTTCTGAGGCCTCCGCGCGCACCGCATGCACGGCGGAGAATCCCATGCCGCAGCCTTCATCGAGATGGCAGGTGCAGGATACCGGGTCGAAGGGGGTCTGGCCCATGCGCAGGACATGGGAGACGAGATCATCCTCGGTGAGCGCCTTCGTGCGGGCAGGCTCGACGGGATCTCCTTCCGCGCGCCCCTCGATGCCATCTGCGGTCCTGAGCGTCACCGCGAAGGGCTGCCCCAGCCGGGCCTCGATCTCGACCGTGACGGGGCGCTTGCGCCCATTCTCCTGATGGGCGGCATGCATCGCATCGTCCATCGCAGAATGGGACCTGATGACACGGACCAGCGAGCCCTCCTCCATGGGACGGGTGGTCCGGCAGACGATCTTCGTGCCAGCAGCGGCATCCTCCCTGGCAGTCGAGGTCAGGAACTGCGACGGATCGGAAAGGGGCCTAATCTCGAGGAGATCCCCCTCGAAGACCGGCTCATCCAGCGCGATCGTTGCCTCTGCCTGCGTCATCCGGCGGTTGCGGCGCCTTCCGCCATTGCCGCCTCCGCGGCGCACGAGGGTGTCCTCGAGCCTCCTCGAGGCGACGACCCTGCCGACCAGCTCGCCACGGTTGTTGGACCGCTCGTAGCTCATCATCTCGTTGCCTGACGTGCCCTTCAGATAGGCATCTGTGAAGCCGCGGTTGAAGGAGCGGAGCAGGCGGCGCATCCGCTCATGCTCCGTCTCCTCGGAGATGCTCCTCCCCGCCTCCACATCGTCAAGCTGCTGGCGATAGGCCGAGATGACGGAATAGACATAGTCGGGCGCCTTCATGCGGCCCTCGACCTTGAGGGAGCCGACCCCCGCTTCGAGAAGGAGCGGCAGGTCATCGATGGTGCAATAGTCCTTGGGGCACAGCGGGCGGTCCCAGCCCTTCTTCTGGCAGACCTTGCCCGTCTCGTCGACCACATCATAGGGCAGCCGGCAGGGCTGGGCGCACATGCCCCGGTTCGCGGAGCGGCCTCCCGAGAGGCTCGAGAGCATGCAGACGCCCGAATAGCAGAAGCAGAGGGCACCGTGGCCGAAGGCCTCGACCTCGATCCCCTCTTCCGCGATATCGCGGAGCTCTGCCAGGGAAAGCTCGCGGGAGATCGTGACGCGTCCGACCCCAAATCGGCGGCACCAGGCGGCAGCGCGCCGGTCATGGACGTTCGCCTGCGTGGAGACATGGATCTCTATCTCGGGCCAGATCCTCTGGACCTCGGCCATGAGGCCCCAGTCCTGGATGATGAAGGCATCGGCGCCGAGGCACCAGGCACGCCTGATCACATCGAGCACCTTCGGCATCTCCTCGGTGCGTATCACGACATTGACCGTCACGTAGACGCGCACGCCAGCGAGATGGGCCGCGCGGCAGGCAGCCGCGAAGGTCTCCTCATTGAAGTTGTCGGCATTCCTCCGGGCATTGAAGTCGTTCCCGAAGCCGCAATAGATGGCATCTGCCCCGGCGGCCAAGGCAGCCGCAAACGGCTCAGGGCCGCCTGCGGGTGCCAGAAGCTCGAGGGAATGCCTCGTTTCCTGATTCTGCATGGTTCCTTGTCTTGACTAGACGAGCCTGGCCCAGCGCTTCTTGCCCGACTGCAGGACAGTCTGGGCGCTGAAGAGGGCCGGATCGACGTTGTAGCTCTTCGGTGCGACGGCGGTGCCATCGATCTTGACCGATCCGCCATCGATGAGGCGGCGTGCCTCGCCCGTGGACTTCGCGATCTTCACATCGACGAGGAGCTTCGCGAGGTAGACCTTCCCCTCGTCGTTCACCTCGACCACCGAGACCGGAAACTCCGGGATGTCCTCAGGCACCTCGTTGCGCTTGAACTGCGCATCGAAGGCTGCCTCGGCAGCATCTCCTGCGCCCTCGCCGTGATAGAGGTCGCAGATGTTGCGGGCAAGCCTGCGCTTCAGGGCATAGGGGTCTGCCGTGCCATCCTTGAACTCGCGGTCGATCTCGTCGATCTCATCCACGGAGAGCGTGGAGCAGAGGCGGAAATACATCGGCAGCAGCTCGTCCTTGATGGACATGAGCTTGCCGTACATATCATCCGGCGCATCGGTGAGCCCGACATAGTTGCCGTAGGACTTGGACATCTTCTTCGTGCCATCGAGGCCGACCAGAAGCGGCATCGTGAGGGCGACCTGGGGCTCCATGCCCATGTCGCGCATCAGGTCACGGCCAGCGAGCAGGTTGAAGATCTGGTCGTTGCCGCCCATCTCGAGGTCAGCCTTCACCATCACGGAGTCATAGGCCTGCAGGACCGGGTAGATGAACTCGTGCAGCGCGATGGACTGGCCATTCGTGTAGCGGTTGTGGAAGTCCTCGCGCTCGAGGATGCGGGCGACATTGAACTTGCTCATGAGGCCGAGCATCGTGCCGAGATTCATCGGCTTGATCCAGTCGCCGTTGTGGACGATCTTCGTCTTGTCGGGATCCAGGATCTTCATGGCCTGCGCGACGTAGGTCTGGGCATTCGCCTCGACCTGCTCCTCGGTGAGGGGAGGCCTGGTGGAGTCGCGGCCGGAGGGGTCGCCGATCAGCGCCGTGCCATTGCCGATGATGAGGGTGACATTGTGGCCCAGGTCCTGGAACTGGCGCATCTTGCGCAGCGGCACCGCATGGCCGAGATGCAGGTCGGGGCTCGTCGGGTCGACGCCGAGCTTGATGTTCAGCGGCACTCCGCGCTCGAGCTTCTTCCTGAGCTCGTCCATCGGCACGATCTGCATGGTGCCCGACGTGATGACCTTGAGCTGTTCGTCTACAGGCAGCACTTGTATCTTCCTCCTCATATCGATAAGTCTTTCAGGGGGACGATGCCGCCTGAGACCTTTTCCCAAATGCGTCTAGTCTACCTCAGATGCCCGGCAGGCGTCTCCATGAGCCTCGGGTCTCCATAGCTTCTGGGCGTGTTTCTTTTGGGGCAATCTTCAGCAAGCGGGGCTATAACCAGTCCCATGCCTGATAGGCTATCTGGAAAAGCATTATTTGCATGGAGCAGGCCCGCTCCCGGTTTACTTGCTCCGCAACAAGGCTGTCTACCCATATAATGTCTCGTATCTATGAAAGGGGATATTCATGGGCATTCGCACCAGACGCGCTCACAAGCATGCCAAGACGCATGCGGTGGCATTCACAGTAGTCGGGATCTTCGGCTTCATCGCGATGCTTTTGATCGCGCTTGCTCTCTCGCTGAATTCGATCGTGTCCTCCTGGCTCGAGGATCTGCCTGACTACACGTCGGCAGACGCCTACCTAGCCGCCGAGCCGACCGAGGTCTACGACGCGAACGGCAACGTAATTGCCGAGTTCTATATGCAGAACCGCCGCACCATCACGATCGACCAGGTCTCGAGCTATGTCCTCAAGGGCACGGTCGACACCGAGGACGTGCGCTTCTACCAGCATAACGGCGTGGACCCGCAGGGCATCCTGCGCGCCATCGCGGTCCAGCTGACCGGCGGCTCCGAAGGCGCATCCACGATCACCCAGCAGCTCGTGCGCAATACGGTGCTCTCCGACGAGCAGTTCGACTACACGCTCAAGCGCAAGGTCCGCGAGGCCTATATCGCCATCCAGATGGAGAAGATGTACACGAAGGACCAGATCCTCATGATGTACCTCAACACCATCTATTACGGCCATGGCGCCTATGGCATCCAGGCGGCGTCAATCACCTACTTCAACAAGAACGCCTCCGACCTGACGCTCGCCGAGGCCGCCATGCTCTCCGGCCTCCCCCAGTCCCCTTCCTACTACGATCCGTTCCAGAACCCCGAAGCGGCACTCGAACGCCGCAATACCGTCCTCGACCGCATGCTTACAGCAGGCGACATCACGCAGGAGGAGCACGACCAGGCCCAGGCTGAGCCTCTGACCCTGAATGAGGGCTCGAGCTTCCTCGACGAGAACGGCACCTATCCGTACTGGACCGACTACATCAAGAGCATCCTGTCGGACGACTTCGATACCGACACGATCTTCAAGGGCGGCCTGCACGTCTATACGACGCTCGATCCGACCATGCAGGCAGCGGCCGAGAAGGCAGTCTCCGACCAGCTCGCCTCGATCGGCAACTCCAAGCTCGATTCCGCCCTTGTCGCAATCGATCCTTCCACGGGCTACATCAAGGCCATGGTCGGCGGCAACGACTACAACACCGACCAGTTCAATGTCGCAGCCTACGGCATGAGGCAGCCAGGCTCCTCGTTCAAGACCTTCACCCTGATCACGGCCATCGAGCAGGGCATGAACCCGAACGTTATCCTGAACTGCTCCTCGCCGCTCCAGGCGACCTCGACCTGGCTCGTCCAGAACTACGGCAACAACAACTACGGCATCATCACGCTCGCCCGTGCGACTGAGCTCTCCTCCAACACCGGCTATGCGCAGGTCGCGCTCGTCGTCGGCGCTGACAACATCGTCGCCACAGCGAAGAAGATGGGCATCGACGAGGACCTCGCAGCGGTCCCCTCGATCACGCTGGGCTCCTCCGAAGTCCCGCCCCTCGAGATGGCCGAGGCCTATGCCACTATCGCCTCCGGCGGCGTCCATCGCGACCCGGTCGCAATCACCAAGATCGAGGACCGCAATGGCAACACGGTCTACGAGCACCAGGATTCCGGCGAGCAGGTCGTCGATACGAGCGTGACCTATGCCGCGACCCAGGTCCTCGAGGGCGTCATCACAAACGGCACCGCCGCACGCTCGCTGTCCCGCCTCTCGATCGACCAGCCCTGCGCCGGCAAGACGGGCACCTCGCAGAACTCCCGCGACCTCTGGATGGTCGGCTTCACGCCGCAGCTCTCGGTCGCAGTGTGGTCCGGCTATCGCGACGACAATGGCCAGATGGTCACGGTCCATGGGTCGGAAGCCATTCCTGGCACGACCTCCTGCCCAATCTTCGTGAACTTCCTGAATTCCGTCCTGGCCGATACGCCACGCGCGGAGTTCCCCGAGGCAGCAGCGCCTGACTACAAGTCGAACTCCAGCTGGAGCTTCGTCGGCACCTCCTCGGGCTACAACAGCGGCTACAGCTACAGCTCCAGCTCCAGCTCGTCGAAGTCCTCCTCGAGCTCGAGCGCCCGCTCCACTTCCTCCTCGAGCTCTGAGTCCGCAGCCGATACCAGCTCGAGCTCGAGCGCATCTTCGAGCAGGAATGGCGAGGAGGCATCTGAAGCCACTACGACGACGCCATCCTCCGAGCAGTCGTCAGGCACCGGCGAGGCGACAGGCGATTCGACGCCCGCATCCTCTGCAGGCGACTGACAGCCACGAGCATCGAAGCCTTGAAAGCCCGGCCTCCGCAGCATGCGGGGACCGGGCTTCTTCTGTGCATCGCTATCAAAGAAGGCGGCTTTGCGCCGCCTCTGCCTTCCAGCCTTTCGAAAGCAGCCTATTTATGGGGAGAACGCAGCTTGTTCAGGATGCCGACGAAGCTCTGGGCATCCTCGGGAGTCGCAGCGATCACGAGGACAGTATCATTGCCAGCCACCGAGCCGATCGCCTCTGGGAGCTGGGCTGCATCGATTGCAGCGGCGACGCCTGGAGCAGTTCCTGGCTGCGACTTCACGACGACCAGATTGCCTGCCTGCACGATTTCGGTCACGAACTCCGATACCATCCGCTGCAGATGCAGGTCCTCTGCAAGCACATAGATGCCTTCTGGGAGCTTGCGCAGGCCCATATCAGCGATATCGCGGGATACGGTCGCCTGAGTGCAGCTGAATCCTGCATTCTGCAGCTCCTGCACCAAAGCGCGCTGCGTGCCGATCGACTTGCTGCGTACGATTTCCCGAACTGCATCCTGCCTGTTGGTGCGTCTTTTCACCATGATGCCTCCCACGCTGACATCCTGTGCGCTATCTCATCCATATGCAGCGTATAACGGAAACAGTGCATAAAGCGCCCATTTCGTCTCATGTTCCAGTCTAGTCCGCCCGGATGCAATATCCACCAATATTTGCCCTGAACGGTCGATACGGGTCTACGAATAGACGTTCGCGTAAACCCCGATGCGCATGCATGAGAGGTAGCATATCATAAGAGGAGGAAGGTCGGTTCCATGCAGGGCCTTCCTGTGCCTATGCAGGACCCTTGAGTCATTTAATAGTTGAAGGATGTATCTATGCCATCGAGCAATCAATCCCGCCGGCGTGGCGGCTCATCCCAGCGGCCGAACAGGAACCGCCAGCGTCCTGCCGGACAGCGCCAGGGGTCCCAGCCACGCCCTGCCTCCCAGCCAGTCGGTGGCCGCAGCCTGAACGGCGTTGGCAGCCATGACACAGGCTATACGCTCCATCGGGGCGGAACGCGGAGCCGTGGCAGAGGCTCCTCGATCCGGAGGAACCGTTCGAGGAATCCCCGCTCCATTGCCCTCATGGTCGTGATTGCCTGCCTCCTCCTGCTGATCATCTTCGGCGTCAGCTCCTGCGTCTCAAGCTGCACGGCGGCCCGTGAGCAGAAGCAGACCGAGGAGCAGCAGGCCGATACCAATCCGGTCGATTCCCGTGTCGCCTACGGCGCCTCGGAGAACATCTCCCAGGAGCTTTCCTCCGCCCTCGACAATGGGGAGAAGCTGCAGAAGATCGCAGCCAATGCAACCGCCTATTCCGATGACCGCATCATCGAGCTGGCGCTCCGCGAGCCCTCTGCCATCGATTTCGTCGAGCAGCTCCCGACGGCAAGCAAGGATCCCCAGCCCTACACCGGCACCGTCGTCCAAGGCACCTATCCGGTGCTCTACGACTGGGACACCCGCTGGGCCTTCATGGACTATGGCTCGCTCCCCCTGGGCCTCACAGGCTCCGGCCCCACCAGCATCGCTATGGCGTACATGGGGCTCACCGGCAAGAGCGACAAAACGCCTGCCGTGATCGCGCAGCTGGCTCTGGATGGCAATTACGCCACGGGCGCCTCAGGCACCTCGTCTGATTTCATCAAGAATGCCGCCTCGAGCCTTGGCCTCTCGTGCACTGGGCTCGATGCCACGGAAGCGAACATCACCGGGACGCTCGATGACTCTACCTGCATCCTGGTCGAGCTCCAGGCAGGCACGGTCACAGACGAGAGCCACTGGGCGCTCCTTGTCTCGCTGAACCGTGACACCTCGGTCACGCTCTACGATCCGACCTCGACCTCCGCAAGCGCCCATACCTGGGATGCCGGCACCATCGCCGATTCCGCCACCACGCTCTATGCGCTCACCGTCGATGCGAGCGCCTCCACAGACTCCTCGTCCTCATCCACGGAGAGCTCGAGCACAAGCGACACCACCTCCACAGGCTCCACAGGGACCGGAAGCACCTCCTCGTCCACGACGGGGAGCAGCACTGCTTCAGGCAGTGGCTCTGCGGCATCGAACAGCAGCAAGTAGGGGCACATCCAGATGCCCGTGCAGCCGGGCAGGCTCCTTTGGGGGCCTGCCCGGCTTCCTTATGGAGAGCTTTGCAGCCTGCCTCAGGGAAGCCGGCACAAAGAGAGGACCCCACCATGGGTTGCATGATGGGGCCCTCGATGATCCTGTTGTGGCAGGTCCTACTTCAGGATGCTCTCAGCAGCTTCCTGGAGCTTTGCACGGACAGCCTCGGCGTCAGCGCGCGTTGCGCCCTTTGCGAAGAGGTATGCCTTCACCTTGGGCTCGGTGCCGGACGGACGGAAGATGATCTTGTTGTCGTCCTCGAGACGGAACTCGATCACATTGGCAGCCGGCAGCGTCTGTGCAGGCTCCTTCTGGAGACCGGAGACGCGCGGCATCTCAGCGCACTTCGCGTAGTCGGTGATGCCGGTGACCTTGTAGCCAGCGACCTCCTCAAGCGGCTTCTCGCGCAGGCCGTTCATGATCTCGGCCATGCGTGCTGCGCCTGCCTCGCCCGGGAACGAAGCGTTGACCGTGCCATTGAGGTAGTAGCCATACTTCTTGTAGAGCTCCTCCATGGCCTCATAGAGGTCCATGTTGCGGGCTGCATAGTAGGCAGCCATCTCGACGCACATCTCGACAGCGACGATAGCGTCCTTGTCGCGGGCATGGGTGCCGATGAGGTAGCCATAGGACTCCTCGAAGCCCATGAGGAAGCGGTCCTCCTCGCCCTCATCCTTCAGCTGGTCGATCTGGTCGCCGATGTACTTGAAGCCGGTGAGGACGCGGCGCATCTCGAAGCCATGGTCGCGGGCAAGGGCATCAGGCATCACCGAGGAGACGATCGTGGAGACAGCGACCTTGCGCTTCGGGTCCTCGCCACGGTCCTCAGCCATCTTGATGAGCCAGTCCATCAGAAGGACGCCCATCTCATTGCCGGTCAGGAGCTTGTACTCGCCGTTGTGCGGAATGGCGGTGCCCATGCGGTCGGCATCCGGGTCAGTGGCGACAACGAGGTTCGGCTTGACCTTCTCGGCCAGGTCGAGGGCGAGCTGCAGGGCTTCGCGGAACTCGGGGTTCGGGTACTTGCAGGTCGGGAAGTTGCCATCCGGATTGGCCTGTTCGGGGACGACCGTCACGTTCTCGACGCCAATCTCCTTCAGGATGCGGGTGACGCACTCCATGCCTGTGCCATTGAGCGGCGTGTAGACGACCGAATAGGAAGGATCGGCCTTGAAGCCCGGAATGGAGACCTTCTTGACGGCAGCGATGAAGTTGTCGAGGACCTCTTCCGGCGTCCACTCGATGAGGCCCTGCTTGAGGCCCTCGTCGAAGTCCATCATCTTGACGCCACCGAACATCGGGGTCTTCGCGATGGAGGCAGAGATCTCGTCTGCCGCCTCGTTCGCGATCTGGCCGCCGTTATCGTTGTAGACCTTGTAGCCATTGTACTGGGCAGGGTTGTGGGAGGCGGTCAGGACGATGCCGGCAGAGGTGTGGAGATAGCGGACTGCGAAGGACAGCGTCGGCACCGGCTCGATGCGCGGATAGACATAGACGTGGATGCCATTGGCAGCAAGGACGCCAGCAGCGACCTTCTGGAAATCCTCGCCCTTGAGGCGGGAGTCGCGGGCAAGCGCGAGCGTCGGGTGGTCGTAGTGGGCATTGAGATAGTCCGCGACACCCTGTGTCGCCTGTGCCACGACGTACACATTCATGCGGTTGGTGCCCACGCCGAGCGTGCCGCGCAGGCCGGCCGTGCCGAACTCCAGATTGCGATAGAAGGCATCATTCAGCTTCTCCTCGTCGCCTGCCGCGATGAGGGCTTCGAGCTCCTCCTTGAGGTCGGGCTCGGTGACATTCTCACGCCACAGATCGACCTTTGCCTGAACATCAGCTTCCATGGATTCCTCCTCAGTTGAGATGGGCCAAGACAGGTGAAACCATTCAGTTACTTGCACCTACGAAGTCTTTTATACCGCTCTTCATGCGGTATGGGGCTGCCAATTCCTTTCTCGTGCCATAATATGCCGGCAAGAGGACGGGGCGGGCCGGCAAGCGAAATGGGAAAGGCATGCAGAAGCACGAATGCCTCCCCGGTGCCGCTACAATTGCTGTCAGGATACGTGGAAGCGCTGCTTCCCTCACGGGCGAAAGGTGACCCGATGGAATACTATGCGACCTGCCCTGCCGGCTTCGAGAAGCTCCTTGCGCAGGAGCTCGCCTCTCTGGGCATTGCGTCTGCCCGCCCTCTCCAGGGCCAGGCTGCCTTCGAGGGCAGCCTCGAGGATGGATACCGCGCCTGCCTCTGGTCACAGATCGCATCGCGCATCATGCTCGTGCTCGGCCGCTTTGCCGCCAGCACCTCCGATGAGCTCTACGAGGGGGCCAAGGCCATCCCTTGGGAGGATCACATCCCTGCCGACGCCACGATCGAGATCGAGGCCCATGGCTCGAACGCCGCCCTCAGGAACACGCAGTTCGTCGCCCTGCGCACGAAGGATGCCATCTCGGACCGGCTTCTCGCCGTGAAGGGCGTCCGTCCTGCGACCGACACGTCCCATCCCGATATCCGCATAGCGCTGAGGCTCGGCAAGAGCCGTGCGAGCGCCGGCATCGATCTTGCCGGCGAGCCGCTCTTCCGCCGCGGGTATGCGCAGATACGCTCCACGCGCTCTCCCCTGCCGCCCCTGCGGCCTGACTACGCCGCCGCCATGCTCGAAAGCGGTGCCTGGTTCCGCGCCATCAGGCACGACGATCCAGCAGCTTCGATCATCTATAGCGGTGGAGGGACCCTTGCAGCAGAGGCAGCGCGTGCTGCCCTCGACCGCGCTCCCGGGCTCCTGCGCCCCCGCTGGGGATTCACGAGGTGGCTCGGCCATGACCAGAAGGCATGGGACGCTCTCAGGGCAGAGGCCGATGCCCGCGCCGAGGATGCAGCCACCCGCACGGTCAGCCTCATCTGCGCCGATGCCCGACCGGGCGCCGAGACGGCGCTCCGCCAGATCCTGCGCGCTGCCGGCATGCCCCAGATCGTGCCGACCTTCTTCGATATGCGCCGGATGCCTTCAGAGCTTGCCAGCGCCCTGAAGGCCCATCCAGGAGCACCCGCCTTCATCGACCTCTCCTGGCTCAGGCAGGAGAGCCTGCCTGAGGAGGCAGAGGCCCTCTCCTTCATCGCCGGCGCAGCCCAGGGCCTCGAGCCGGGCACCACTGCCGTCGCCCTGGCGCAGGACGATGCGCTCGATGCCACCTTCGGATGCGAGCCTGCATCCTCCATCCCCCTCATCGTCGGCACCGACCAGGCCACCCTGCGCACGTATCAGCCAGAAGAGGTCCCCGAGCACCCTCATGCCGAAGCGGGCGGGCTCGAGATCCCCGTCCTGCTCCCTGCGTCCGACCAGTTCGCTAAGCGCCTCCAGAAGGTCGCCCGCCTGCGTGCCAAATGGGCGAAGCGCGAAGACATCAGCTGCTATCGCGTCTACGATGCCGACCTGCCTGACTACGCTGTCGCCATCGAGATCTACCAGGGCTCCCAGACGCCAGGGACCTGGCTCCAGATCTCCGAGTATGCAGCGCCGAAGGAGATCGATCCCTCCCTCGCACGCAAGCGCCTCATCGACGTCCTCACGATCGCTCCGCGCATTCTGGGTGTCTCCCCCACCCATACCTACCTGAAGGTCCGCACCCACGGAAAGGGCGGCTCGCAGTATGCCGAGGAGGCCACAGGGCAGCGCTACATCAGGAAATCGCGCCACGGGCAGGCACCCACCCTGCCGGAAGGCGCCCATCTGATCGACGAGGGCGGCCTCACCTTCGAAGTGAATTTCTCGAACCGTCTCGACTGCGGCATCTTCCTCGACCACCGCGAGACGAGAGGCCTCGTGCGCGAGCTCGCGAAGCAGACGCAGGGCTCGAAGCGCTTCCTCAACCTCTTCGCCTACACCGGGACCGCCACCTGCTATGCGGCAGATGGCGGGATGTACCACACGACGACCGTCGATATGTCGCGCCCCTCCCTCGACTGGGCACGGCGCAACATGGAGCGCAACGGCTTTGTGGGAGACGATCACGAATATGTGCAGGCCGATGTCCTCTCCTGGGCACAGGAGCAGCGTCATAGCCCGAACCGCTGGGACCTCATCTTCTGCGACGTCCCGACCTTCTCGAATTCCTCCCGCATGCGGGGAGGCTCCTGGGATGTCCAGCGCGACCATGCAGAGCTCCTGATCACGGTATCGAGGCTGCTTACCAGAAACGGCGTCTGTGTCTTCTCATGCAACCTCAGGAGCTTCAAGCCCGATGTGGAGGCCCTCGCAAAGGCAGGGGTCGAGATCGAGGACATCACGGCGAAGACGATCCCCGAAGATTTCGCCCGGAACCCGAAGATCCACCACTGCTATCTCGTCCGCCGCACGCCGCGCCCCGATGACCACCCGTCCGCTTCCCAGGATGCGCGCAAGCCACGCCAGCAGGGCAGAGGCCCTGCCCGCAACGGCCGTCCTGGCCAGGGCGCGCACCATGGCCAGGGGCCAAGGCCAGATGCCCTGAGCCCTGTCAATATAATGGACAGCGGAATCGCAGATTCCTACACGGCCAGCAT
>OMTG01000145.1 GCA_900313905.1 uncultured Actinomycetes bacterium
TGAATATTTGCGAGCAAAGATACCCGCTGATATGCCAAGCCGATGCCGCTGATATCGCGGAATGATACCGGCGGCACCCCGTGAAGATACCGCCGGATCATCTCGGCCCTAGCCCTTGATGGGATCGGCGTCCCCACCCGCGATGGCGCCGTCAGGCCCGGAGGCCCCTCCGAGCGCCGCACGCATGCTGGGCTTGCCCATCTCCAGCCAGACCGCGTTGTGGACTATGCGGTCCATGATCGCCTCTGCATGCACGCCACCGCCGAGCCGTGCATGCCATTCCTGCTTCCTGTGCTGGGTGCAGAAGATGGTCGATGCGGTGCCATAGCGCCTCTCCACGAGCTCGAAGATGAAGCTGCGGAACTCGTCGTCCGGCTCGTCGAGGAGCCATTCGTCGAGGACGAGCACCGTGAAGTTGGAGAGCTTCCTCAGGAGCTTCGTGACGCCCGAGGGCCTGTCCCCCGCGGCGCGCCACTGCTCCTCCAGGTCCGGCATCCGGATGTAGTAGGCGCGGATGCGCCGCCTGCACGCCGCATTCGCGAGGGCGCAGGCCATCCAGCTCTTCCCCGATCCCGTGAAGCCCTCTATGATGACGTTCGTGCCGCGCTCAGCGTATCCGCATGATGCGAGCTCGGCTATCTTCACCCTGTCCAGGCCGCGCTCCTCGGCAAGCTCCAGGCATCTGACGTCGGCCTGGGGATATCGCAGGCACGCGCGCTTGGCCAGGTTCTCCGCCTTGGACGTGACATATGCGGAATAGGCGTCGTCCACCGCCGCCTGGAGGCGCTCTGCGAACGCCAGCCCGGCGCATTCGCCGTCGTCCTGCCTCTCGAGGGCACGCAGGAGCTCGCCAGCCCCCATGTCGCGCATCTTGCGCTTCGTCTCGCTGTCGATGACCATCCCGCTCACTCCTCCCCGTGATAGCCGGCGCCGCGCACCCATCCGCCATCCTCGTGGGAGCCGCCGGACGCCCCGCCGCCCCTTCCGAGATCCTGCCCGGTCTCGAGGATCGGCCTGATCTGGCGGTACCGCGGCGACTTGATGCCTGTCCTGAGCGCGATCCCGCATGCCGCCTCGAGCCTCTCGCTGCCATACCTGTGCGAGAGCCTGAGGACGGCGAGGCAGGCATTGAAGCCCTGCCCCTCGTACTGCACGCCCTGGAAGATGCGCTCGATGACCGCCGAGCACGAGCTCCCGACCCTCGATGCCCAGCGCCTTATGCGTGCCGCGTCCCAGTCGGAATACGACCGCCCCTCCGGCATGTCCGAGGCGTTGGTCGAGTACCTGTTCGTGGCATAGGGAGGGAGCAGGGCATGCGTCGAGAGCCTCTCGCCGCCCTTCCAGACCTCGAGCGCCGTGTCCGTGACCTTGAGGTCGACGGTCTCGCCCACATGGGCGCATGGCACGGAATAGAAGCACTTCCTGTAGCTGACATGGCTGTTCATCTGGACCTTGCGCCCGAGCACCCAGTGGCATACCTCGTACGGGACCGCCGGGAGCGGCCTCAGGAGGGGCCGCTCCTCGCTCTCGAAGACCTCCCTCCTCGACCCTGGGCGCTTCTGGAAGGGGGCTGCATTGTATTCGTCGAGGGCCCCGCGCACCGCGCTGGCGAGCTGCTCGAGGCTCGTGAACGTCGTGCCCCTGAGCTTCGCGATGATGGCGGTCGCGATGCTCCCGACGGTGTTCTCGACGCTCGGCTTGTCCTTGGGCCTCCTCACGCGCGCGGGCATGACGGCGCATCCATAGTGGGCGGCCATCTCGCGGTACGCATCGTTGAGCTCTGGCTCCCCCTCCTCGGGATGCTTCCGGACGCCGGTGCGGAGGTTGTCCGGCACTATGCACGGGACGCTCCCTCCGAAGAACCCGAACATCCTCACGTGGCATCTGAGCCAGGTGTCCTCCTTCATGTCCAGGGTGGGCTCGACATATGCATAGCGCGAGAACGGCAGGCATGCCACGAAGAGGTACGCCTTCCGCACCTCCCCGGTGCACGGGTCGACGATCTGCATCGTCGGGCCGGACCAGTCGACCTCGACGATGGTGGCCGCCTTGTGGCCGACCCTGCTCGTCACCCCCTGCATCGCCGTCCATCTGCGGTAGCGCTTGCAGAAGCGGTCGTAGGACATCGCCGCCACATGCCTCTCCGCGCAGCGGTCCGCATACTCCGCATGGA
>OMTG01000143.1 GCA_900313905.1 uncultured Actinomycetes bacterium
AGGCCGCCGAAGCCGTCTCCGCCGGCAAGCGGCAGGGCCACCACGGACGTCCTGTGGTATGTGCTGCTCGAGCTGCTGTCGCCCTCGCCCGTAGGCGCATAGCTGGCTCCGCCCTGTCCAACCCTCTCGATCGTCGCGATGTTCGTGTACGTCGTGGTGCTCTCAACAGGGTCCTTGCGGATTGCGGGGACCGTGATGGCGACGGATGCGCCGGAGGGCAGGTGCGAGATGTCGAACGACAGGCCATCCTCCTCGCTCTTGCAGCTGACGGCGGACTGCTTGCCGATCGCGGTTCCCTCCCCGATCCCGAGGGAGCCGGACTGAACCGTGATCGCCTCGATACCACCGTCGAGCTCGAGCCCCTCCGGCAGCGCATCCGCCACGTGGATGACGCTCACATCGGGAAGCGAGGCATCCGTCGCATTGTTCCTCACGGTGATGGTGTAGGCGATTCTCGTGTCCGCGCCGTTGCCGATCTCCGCAGGATGCCCCTCCGTGCCCGACACAGGGTCGGAGGTCTTCGTTATCGAGAGGTGTGGCGCGAGCAGCTGCACCGTACGCTCGGCTGTCACCGTCGTCACTTTGTCGCTCGAGGCGGGCGTGCTGCCAATGAATGTCCTCATGGCAGCCGCGGCCTCGTTCTTCTCTGCATGGCCTTCCTTGGATGCATCGGCAGATGCCGCAAGGTGCACATAGACGACTAGAGTGCCCTTCCTATCCAGAACAAAGGGGCTGCCCGCATCGGTCTTGCGGCAGTCGATGGCTATGGCTTTCACTGATGACCGGTCGAACGAAGACAGATCGTCCGGCAAGGCCTTCCAGAAGCCAGTCGCGATGCCGCTGTCGAGGTCAGACGTCAGATCGGTGGGCACCTCGGTCGCGTAGTACACGACTGGCTTGCAGGTATCGCTTGTCGTCTTGTTCACAGATGCGTCATAGGTGGGCTTCGCGTCTATGCTCGAGATATCGACGCTCTCGAAGCTTCCCACTGCATTCTCCTGGTCGGGGCTGAACACGTCGTACAGCACAAGGCTGTCGGTACGGGCATTCTCTTGCGCCGTATACTGAAGACGATCGGTGTATCCGTCCCCCAGATAGAGGGATCTGGAGGAATCGTAGCCTGGGTTCTGGTCAGTGGAAGCCTGCACGTTGAAACCAGCCTGCAGTATGTCGATCGTGCCGAAATCCAAGGTGTTCGATCCAGTCCCTGCCTCATGATTCTGGGCCCATCCCTCCTTGGCTGTCTGCTCGAAGTATTTCCAGTCGCTGAAATTCGAACCCGTATAGGAATCATCGCGGGCATTTGAGTTGCATATGACCTCGTCGCCACTCGTATTCACGAACATGGAGCTGATGCCGACAGTTGCTCCTCGGTCGACGATGTTCGTATAGGTATTATGCAGGATGAAATTGAGCCTCAGGCCATCCACATACCTTCCAGTGCGATCGGACTCAGGGATGGCTATCTGCACGATCAGCATGGTGCGTCCTGAGTTCTGCCAGTTGGATTCCTGTGTGACAGACCTGATGCCAACTTGCCTGATTGCCGTTCCAAGAGGAGTTCCATTCCAGCCCCAGTAGGCAAATGCATCCGAGATCTCGCCGACTGCCACTTCGTCGTTGTTCACATAGGTTCCTGCGGGAAGAAGGCAATAGAACGTGCCGGAATCAAGCATGTAGTTCTTCAGATACTGCATGTTCCTGTATTTGCTGTCATAGACAGAGGTTTCCATCTGCATTGTCACGCACATGGGAATCGTGCGTTCTGACTTCTGCGCATCATCCAAGCGCACACCAGCACCCACATCAAGATGGGCCCAGGATGATACCGGCCTCAGCTCATAGCTGACCGTATGCCAATATCCGCCAACGCTGTCGTTCGTCCCCAGCGACTTGCCTTCGACAACCTGGTTCCCGCTCGCAAAGCCACCGAATACCGTGTTCTTGCTGGAGGTGGCCATGCTGTCTTCCTTGAGCCGATCAATGACATGGTCGGTCGCATGAATCCTGATGCTGAAATGCACGGCAACATCTGATTCGTAGAATGGGCTGTCGTTCTGCTGGGCCTTGATCTGAACAGTCCCCTCGGGGAAGCTGACCCGATTGGAGCTGCTCACGTTGTCTATCACTTGCGTGCCATCAGATGAGACGAACTTGTATCCCGTCTTCGAGGTGCGGACAATCGTCCCGTACTCCGTGAAATCAGCTGATCCAGCCGTTTTGCAGAGAATCTTGATGGGGACGTATTTTTCATAGTCCTCGCTTGCTGTGGCTTTGCGCTGCCAGCCCAAGCCTTCCTTATACGTCACGTCGTACTCGTTGTCATCCACATAGAATGATTCATATGAGTAGTCAGAGGCATCCAGAGCAACAGGATCGTTCTCCTTGATGTTGCTGAGTCCGGATGGCTTCTTGTAGTCGGGGGAAGACGAATAGAGGTAGTACGTGCCATCCGTCAGGCTGAACCCATTCGAAGCATGATAGGTCCCGGCTTCTGAATCCCAGGTGACGCCCTCGTCGTAGTTGTCAGAATGGATGGTGAAGTCAGGCAGCACGACGTCGTTCCCATTCAGAAGGAATGTCTGTGCACCATACTTATATCCATCCGTGCCATCATTTGATTTTTCAAGAAGATGGCTTCCCCCTGTGGCAGGCAATGCCTTCACTGAGGTGTCTCCCGAAGGCCCGACGCTCCTGGTTGTTTCAGTCCCATCTTGCCAATGCTCGGTCAGGATGAATCCACCTGTAGCCTTGATGTCTTCCTTCTCCATATCGATGCCAGATTTCACCGCATCGGAAACCTTGGACATCGGATATCTGATCAGCAGCTCATAGGTCTGATCGTTCGCGGTATAGCCAGAGGCGAGCATGCCCGCCTCCCTGCTCTTCTGGGTTGTCGGCGCATTCGATATGCCGACAAAGGTGGCATCAAGCAGGTCGGAATGCTCAGCTATGCCCGAATAGTCATTGCCGTAGTTATACATGCGAGGCTGCATCCACTGAAAGCTCGCGAAATAGTCGGGATCCCATCCATTGTTGAACATTCCCGGGTATTTCTTCACACCGACAAGCTCGCCGCCATCCATCTGTGTCGGGTCAACTGACAGATTGTAGGTATACGGCATCGTTGATTGCGAATTCCTGGAATAGTCGAGATACCACACGACATAGAAGTAGTCATCAGCATCTGCAGGCTTGGTGCCCCAAGTGCTATCCCACGAGAAATAGACGCCTTTGTTTGGATCGAGGGTCGCTTTGTATAGAGTGGCAGTCGAGGGCTTCACCTGCGTCTTGACCGTAGCGCTCATAGCTATGCTGGCAACCTGGTCGCCATTCACCTCACAGAAGACTGGATATTTGCCTCTGTATACACCCATATCAGAGCCATCCGGCTGCTTCTCAGACACGACATCCAGCATCGTGGGACGAAACCGGTAGTTCATGATGACGCTGAGGACAGTCGCCCCTGCGAGATCCTTGAAATTCTGCATCACATAGTACTTGACCTGCTGGCCATCGACATTCCGGATCTCTTCCTGATAATTGAAATCAGAGCTCGATGTCTCTTCAGGATACTTGGGAACCATCCAGTCAAGCTGCTCAAGCCGACTGGCAGTCACCTCGGCAGACGTGCACGCAGCCAGCAGAGGATCGTTGTCGTCCAAGCCGCGATAGAACCCGGCAGGAATATAGATCTTCACGGTGCCGGCCTTATACGTCGTCTTTGAATCGCCCGCCAATTCCAGGCTGACCTTCATCGTGGACGTATGGAGCGAGTTCTGAGACGGCGTGCAGGAGATGGCCGTCCATGTATCGGGGTCGGAAGAGCTGAAGTCGCTGTTCGTGTAACTGGTCTCGCTGTCCGGATTGTTGGTCCAGTGCGCCGTGAACGAGGATTTCCCCTCTGTGCTCTCGGCATCCTCCGCCTCGGCGGACGGCGCACGGGCAGCTACCGCCTTGCCGGCATCGCTGGAGCCAGTCTCTGCGGCCTCTTCATTGGATCCGCCAGCATCGTCGGCAAGTCCTGCGCTCTTGGCGTCTGCCTTGCTGGATTCGGATACAGAATCCTTCCCGCTCTCTTCAGATGCGCCATCTGTGGCAGAGGAATTCCCGCCTGTCTCTGCAGATCCAGCCAGCTGGCTGCTTTCCGCATCGATGTTCTCGGCCGCAGCTCCCGCCGATGCGACCTCCTGCCCCTGGGTTCCGGGAACATCCGCTCCGAATCCTGCGACAGGCGAGATCGCCCAAGCCACCGCAATGGTGAGGACCACCGTGAGCAATCTTGCGGGAAGTCCGTCTCTTCTGAACATGCTGGAGCCCCCTCTGGACCAGTGCTGCGCCGATGCCATGCGCGATGCTTCCATGCGGATTGCTCCAGTCCTTAGACCCAAGGGCTTCCACGCCATGCAGAATCTGCATGGAAGACAAGCGTATGAACAATCTACACCAGATACGGTCTGAAGATTATCTGTATTTGCAGGTTGTATTCAGTTATTGGTACCCCATCCATTCCACGGCCAGGCCGTGGCATAACTGGACTTAGTCCGCCAGCACTGAATGCCCCGCGCCTTTGCAGAACATCGGGCCCATGGCGGAAGGGA
>OMTG01000142.1 GCA_900313905.1 uncultured Actinomycetes bacterium
TCTGTCTTCCGATCTCATAGATCGCAGTATCCGGTTCTCAGGGTTCGCCTGCGCTGTCCGGGCCACCTTGCCGGCCGCCCCTCGGCGCGAGAAATGAATATACGCGATTCTTTTCAGCCTCGCGGCATGAATAGGTGCTTTCACAGGTTCTACACAATTCCTACGGAATCACCCATCATCCAAGAGCGTATGTGAATGATACCGAAAGGAAGCTCCGTCTAATCGCTTTCTCGAGATGAATGGCCTTGTTTTGGGGGCAGACGGAGGTAATTTCGTGATTTCGTGATCTGTCTCGGCTCTGAAAAGCTCTCGAAATGCTTCGTCACGCTTCTGCAAGGGCCTCCCCTGCCCTCTTGCAATCTTTCTTCTGGCTGAGCGAGTCCGCCGGATTCATTCTTTCCTCCTGCTATCTAGGCGCTACTGCTAAATAGGCAGCGTTCCTCCAGGCGGCATCGCTTATCCCCGATATGCACAGAAGGCATGCAGGCGACCCCCAAGCCCATCTGCATGCCTTCTCTCGATCCTTCTTTTCCTATGCGGCCTGATTCCGCCTTACCAGTGCAGCCTTCTGATCTGCGAGCTGAGCGCAGCCTGGCGGAGGCGCGATGTCGCATTGCAGGGGAATATGTTCGAGACCTCGATCACAAGCCTCAGAAGCCACCAATGCATATCAGCTCTCATGAGCGGTGCCGTCCTTTCCTGCTGCAGAGGAGATCCCGATCTCGAACGGGAAGGTCCCTGCACGATTGAATGCAGAGATGAACATGCGTATTGCGTTTGAGGGTGTTGTCCCAATCTGCTCGGTTGCCTGGAAGAAGCGCTCCTTCTCCTCAGGCAGGATCTTCGCGACGATTGGGGTCATCTTTTCAGCCATCATGCCCCATGCTGCGTTATTGGTATGACTATGTAATCTTTAGTATTACGCATTCCATGATAGCAAACAGAACGCCGATAGCTGCGATGTTCTGAAAATATCCGCCACAAGGGGCAAAGGGTGCTGTAGGCTCTTAAGCATCGATACAGAAAGGGAGAACATGGGACTTCTGGATAGCATCAGGAAGCTTGTACAAGGCACAGATGAGACTGCTTTCACGGTTCCCGAAGGAACCAGTCCGCTCCCCATCGAGATCTCAGACGAGCGCATAGCGAAGAGGATTGCGGGGAGCGCAACGCTCGCCATCTCGCAGAAGCCGATGCGCATGAAGGATACGAAGACAGGCAAGACCATAAGCTCGGAAGAGCTCCCCGGCTTTCCGGTGAGCTATGAGGGAAAGGCATTCGGCCTGGTCCCCACAGACCAGCTGGCGCCGCTTCTTTCCCGTTTCGGATCGGTTGCCGTCTCTGCCAGGCGGGAAGAGGGAGGACTGGTGGCCCTTCTGCCGGACGCAGCCTGGTTCGAGGCTGCTGCCGCCGGCATCCTGGATCTTCCCTCAGACGTGCAGGTCATCCATGCCTACTTCTCCGACAAGGAATGGAATGGCATCGGTCCCGGCATCCAGGCCTTCGACCCGCTGGATGTGGAGCTCATCGGCGGTGCGCATGATGCGGCAGGCGGCCAGCTTATGAATTTCTATACTGGCACCGGCGTGCTCGTGGCCTCGCTTCCGAACAAGTCCTACTCCTTCCAGAAGCTGCGCCGGAAGTACCCTGACCACATCCTTGGAGCGACTGCCGAAGAGCTGGCAGAGGACTATCGCGGATCTCGCCATCGCATCAATGTGTTCGTATCCTGATTGGCTCTTCCTGCGCAAGGGGGCATGATGTTGTCTGCGCAGCGTAGTCTGCCTGCAAGTTTTGCTAGAATGGCTACGTAGCGTAGACGGCTCCGGTCGGGAGCCCTGTCAAGGGGAGCTGCAGCATGGCTGGCGATGAGCCTAATTGGTCAAAGCGTTATCTCACTGAAGAAGGAAAGATCCGCACACTCGCAGAAATCATGGAGCTCTGCTCCTCAGCAGAGGAGAAGGCAGACGATCCTGCTCTTGCCCTGTGGTGCTTCGGCGCACATCCAGAGGATGGCATCGATGATCCGAACATCGACCATTCGGAGTTTTCGTAGCGCCGCCACAGATGCAGCCAGATGAGGAGGGGCTGGGATGTCATTGCGCATCCCAGCCCCTCTTCTTGGCTAGCTTCCATCTGCGACCCAGAACGACTCCCCATCCCGGCTGAAGGCCAGATGGCGTCCCAGATAATGCTCGGTGAAGGCGCGCGCCTGCACGAGCGTCTCCTGCCGTGGAGCCGTCTCGTCGAGCAGCTCGAAGCTGAAGGACTGTCCGCCGCAGGTGTCATGAAGATGCACCGTCACAGGAATCCCTTCATCGAGCAATGCCTTCCTGAGGCCAATGACCTCCTTGAGGCCGATGATGCTGCCTCTCATCTGCATCCCCTCCTAGAAGGCGCCGCCACCGCCGCCTCCGCCGAAGCCTCCGCCACCGCCTCCGGAGAAGCCGCCGCCCCCGCCGCTGAAGCTCGAATTCGAGCTTTTCGCCAAGGCTGCCTCGCCCACGGAATGGGCGCTCTCCACGCTCTTGCCGAGCGCATCCATGGGTGTCCTGCCGAGATCCGGACCCCAGAAGCCATACCAGTAATACGGTGAATACGGGTCAGCGGCCAGCTGATCATAGAGTGCTGGCTGGGCTTCCTTGAGCTGCCGTATGACCTCTTTCGAGATGCCGAGCGCCACCGCCATGACAAGAAGGCGGTTCCAGAGCACCACGTCCTGGGGCACTGCCTCCTTGAGGCGAGTGAAATCGAGGAGCCAGCGCTTGAGCGCCTTGAGCTTCGCCACGATCTCCTGCCCTTTCGGCATCAGGTTCGTCATCCTCTTCGGGACAATGGCACAGACGATGGCAGCAACCGCACTTGCAGCCATGACAGCGAGGGCTGTCTCAGCTGTCACATAGTCCTCGGCCACAAGATAGAGGTAGACGACTGCAAGGACGATGCTCAGGGCGAGGCAGGCATGCGGCACCTTCCTGGCGGGATTGTCCGGCATCAGGTACTTCCGCTTGTAGCACTGCGACGTGATCTTGTCCTGCCACTTCTCGCTATCCTTGCCATAGGCCTCGGGGTCCTTCTTGGCAGCTTTCTCGATCGAGGAGAAATAGACCCGCTGCTGTCCGCTTGGAGCATAGCTCTTCCCTGCAAGGCCGGGGACCTGCTCGAAGAGAAGCGTTGCCGTCGCCCTGTCGATCGCATCTGCCGGCTTGGTGCCCTCCGGCATCTTCACGAGATCGAGATAGTAGCTCTCATCCTCCTTCTTGAAGAGGCCGCCACGTTCGGCCTTCTCGGCACCGAGCGTGGCATAGCCGAGGTCCGTGAGGCGCATGATCGCTGCCGGCATGGCATTCGCATCAGGCTTCCCATCGTGGAGCAGCGCCGCAAGCGTTGCCGGATGGTCGTCTGTCGGCACATCGCGGAAATAATCGTCGTCGAACTGGACCTGGTACCGGGCCCGTTCCTTGCGCCACGCATTCACCGCAAGGATGATGAAGAGGGCATCGAGTGCCAATCCTCCCACAAGGGCGACGCGGCTGATGAGGCGTGCCCGCTCGCGCTGGGCATTGGCCTCATCCGCCCACTGCTGCTCTTCGGAGAGCACGGAATCGAGCACGGTTGCCGAACGCTGCGTCTCATCTGACAGCCACGATTCCGGGAAGACGATGCGCGCCTCGGCGTATTCATCCGTGCCGACGCCCGGGACGGTGTAGACGATATCGTTGCCAGAGAAATTTACCTCCGCATCGAGCGGGCCATGGCCCCAGGCGCGGACATTGTCTCCTGCGACGACGCTCTCGCCTGCGGGGACCGGAAGATGGACCGTGCAGGTGACATTGTCGGAAGCCACATCCCAGCCGTCCGAGACGAACTTCCAGTAGAGCTCTCCCACATCCTGGTAGCGCTGTGCCAGGTTCGGATAGGCATAGACGATCCTGAAGGTCGCAGACTCGTCCTCATGTGCGGAATAGATCTTCACCTCGAGATAGGATCCATGATCGGAGGTCTCGAAGCTCGAGTCCGCCCCCGACTGGCCAAGGGGGAAGATGCGATAGCTGCCATCCTCGACGATGCCGACCGAGACGATCTGGGGCGTGAGGTCTGCCCCCTCATACGTCCCTTGGGGCAGGTCCCAATAGACGCCGTGGTACTCTCCATCGAACGAGAAGGTCCGGTCTTCGCTGATCGTGACCGAGCCGGTGGAAGAGACCGTGGCATCGATATCGACCTGGTCGATCGAATAGTCTGCCCAGGCAGGCACGGCAGCTGCCATGCATGCGACAAGGACCAGAAGGCCGACCAGGACCTGATGCCACCGATGCTGCCTCAGATGAACCATGCGGGACTCCAATCCCTTCGACAGGCGGTATGGCATCAAGCTTATCAAATAAGGTCCATCCGCATGCCTGCCATCGGGCCCATCTCGCCCATCTGTCAGCCCGTGCAGGCATCAAGCCTCTCGACCTCGAAGGAGACGCCGCAGACCTCGAAGCCATCGCCGGGAGCCACGATGCAGCTTCCCTGGAGCGCCTTGCCATCCACAAGGGCAGGATTCGTGGCGCCCAGATCCTCTACGGCGACGCCTCCTGCAGCGGAGCTGAGGCGGAGATGGTGCCGCGATACCGCCCTGATGTGCAGCACGATATCGTTCGAGGGCGCCCTGCCGACCGTGAGCCCCTCCTCCCCGACGGGCATATGGACATCGATCCCCTCATCCTTGATCCAGATGCCATAGGACCCCTCCGCCTGTACTGCAGCAGCTGCACCGGTGAGGTCGAGCGTCGTATCCTTGTCGTCCTCTTCCATGGCATCTGTGCCCTCCATGCCGCTGGAAGAGCCCCTGTCCTCTCGCTCAGGCACCTGATCCCTCTCCTCCTCTTCCGGCAGCGGCCGGACGTCCTCTTCTTCTGGCTCTGGCTTCGCCTCCTGCACAAGCGTGCGGGGCGGCCGCTCTATGGGCTGTGGATGGTTGAAGTCATAGAGGCATCCATAGCAGATGCTCATGTCACGGAAGAGCCGCTCGCCGCAGCGGGGGCAGACCTTCGTGAAGCTCGTATCCTGCAGGGTCACTTCCATATCTCATTCCTTTCCTATGCCATGGCCCCAGACAATCTGGACCCACTCCTCTGCCTGGAACCAGGGCGCATCTTGCGAAGGGCGCTCGAAGACGGCCACGCTCCCCCTCTGGGACAGGTGCCGTCCAGGGAGGAGCCCGCGGCGAGCCAGCGCTATCCTGCCCTGCCGGTCCACGAATGCCACATCGATCGGGATGCGCATCCCGAAGGTATGGATCGCGTGACAGGGAGCGAGGAGCACGGCAGGCGCATCCCTCCCGCAGCCGAGAAGCCCTCGCAGCCGTCCAAAGTGCGTATGAAGGAGCCGGAACTCCCCATAGGGAGCAGCTGCCACAACGATCCTGCCCTCCATCTAGACCACCACCCCTGAGCGCCAGGTCCCGGAGGCGATCTCCACCTCATGCGTCAGCGCAAGCGGGGTCCTCGCATCGACGCCGGCGATCACGAGCTCCTGCGGCCATGGATGGTAGGTGAGGGTGCAGCGGAAGCGCACCAGGGCGCTCCCTTCCTGCGCCGGCTCCTGTGCAATCGCCACGTCGCAGTCCTTCCAGCTGCCGAAGGCCTGCGCAAGGGCGCCCTGGGCCGCGTCCAGGCGGCTGAGCTCCGTCTCCTCCCCTGCTGGCGAGACGCCCTGCGCCAGCACGATGTCCTTCGCTGTCCGATCAAAGAGCGTGCAGGCCCCGATGAAGCGGGCAAGGTTCCAGATGATGAGGGCGCTCACCAGGACGGCTGGCAGAAGGACGGCAAGCGCCACCGCCATCTGCCCCTGCTGCTCCTGCACGACCCCTCTCATAGGAGCGCCCCCACATCGAACTCGAGCGGCACCATCCGGGAAGTCCCCGGCACCACAAGCTCTGCGATCTTGAAAGCCCCATCTTCTGGCAGCGCATCTGCAGCCAGCCCCAGCGCCTCCGCAAGCCGGTCAGGTGTCACATCCCCCTCATCGAGAAGGGAGAGGAGATGCTCGCGTTCATCATCTGCCACGAGCCCTGCCTGCACGAACACATTGCGCGATCCGGTCAGCACCGGCTTCCTCGGCCGCAGGTCGCAGGGCTCCATGCCCGTGGCCTCGACAGCTGCATGCAGATGCTCGCGGAGCCAGGCAGCAGCGCTTCCGCCGAAGACGTTCCCGACCCCGCCGAAGAGCGTGTCGGCCATATCCTCCACCGCGGCATAGCCTGCCCCATAGCTCTCGAGCAGGCTGCTCCAGACATCGAGGGCGCTGCCGACGAGGCTGTCGCCCTCCCCCAGCTTCTCCTCCCATCCATCGACGAAGCGGGAGAGCACCGTCGTGCCATCCGCGCTCCCATCCGGCGCAAGCACGGCCGCAGAGATAGCGATGCCCGAGGGAAGCGCAGCCTCAGGAAGGAAGCCGCCCATCCGGGTGAGGGGCACGTCCGTCTCATCAGGACGGGAGACGAGCGCGACGCAGCCCCAGGCACCTGGCGGGCAGAATTCAGGCTGCGCCTGCTTGAGCACCTCCATCGCCTCATCGAAGCGCGAGGCATTGTCCTCGGCGACCTCCCTCGTCTCGGCATCCGCCTCCTTCTCCTCCTGCCTGGCCTTCTGGTAGCGCTCCGAGGCCTCCTGGATGATGCGCCAGTAGTGCTCGAAGCCGGTTGCCGTGTTGGTCGTGGCTGATGCCACCCGTCCCATCTCCTTCAGGCTCATCTGGCAGACCGGGCATTCCTGCACTGTGCCAGCATCGAGGTCGGCAAGCGATGCGGTGCCGGCGCTTGCCCCCTGGGCGCCCGGGCAGGACAGGGATGCATGGAGCACCTTCCCGGCCCCCTCCACGCTCACAGGCCAGATGCTCTTCTGGTAGAGCCCGCTTCCCTTCGTCTCCTCGGCGTTGTGGGGAAGGGCCCGAAGATCGATCTCGGCTGTCCCGTCAGGCATCTCCTCATAGCTCCCTTCCTGCATCTCCTGCTCCGCATAGTCATAGAAGGCCTTCCGGATCGCGGATTTTCGCACCTCCTCGATCCCCTCGCCTTCCGGCGCCTCCTTGGCCAGCCGGGCGGCATAGTAGGAGCGTGCCCTCGCAAGCGGCGCCCCGAAGGTCCAGACCTCAGGAGAGGGGTAGGTGGGGTTCAGGGGATCTGCGAGATCTGCCAGCTTGGATGCCCTGCTCCGGAGGCAGGACGGATCGTCGACGCAATCCGCCCGCCATGCCTCCTCCTTCGCAGCCTCCGCATCTGCCTTGGCCTGCGAGGACTTCTGCGACGCATCGGAAAGCTGCCCCGTTGCATCCTCGATTCCCTCGTCGTCCACCTCCTTTCCCACCTGGGAGAAATCGGAGTGGCTGGCAAGCGGATACGGCACGGCCAGGCCGGTGTAGCCGATCTGTCCGGTCGAGGCCGCCTCGATGGCGGAGGCGGATTCCGCCATAATGAGCAGGGGAAGCGCCGCCTCGATCCTCTCCATCCCCGCCGATGCGCTCTCGACGAGGTGCTTGCGGGCACGGAGCAGGTCGAGGCCACCCTTGACGGAAGCCTCCCCAGCCGCGGTGGCGCCTGGCACCGCCAGGGCTATCATCCCTGCTCCTGTCATGAGCATGCCGGCGATGCCCAAGGTCTGGACGCAGGCATCGAGCGTCTGCACGACGGTGCTGTAGGACCCCACAACCGACGTGGCGCTCAGGGCTGCCGCATCGGCGACAGACTGCACATCGGCAGAGCGCGACAGCGTCCAGGCCGCCGCGGCCAGGCTGAAGACCATCGTGAAGCTCACAAGCAGGGCAATCGCGAAGGCGACCGAGGTGTAGCCGCCCTCGTCGTCGACAAAGAGGGAAAGCGACATCATCTGTGGAGCCCAGCAGCTATCCGACAGATCTTGCATGGCTCCATACCTCGACCCAGTCGTCGTAGCTCCCTTCGAGCCAGGAAGGCCGCAGAGGCTCCGAGACGCTGGCCTCGAGGATGAGCCCCTCCCCATCCGACGGGAAGGAGACAGACGCCAGCGTTCCCAGAAGCGGCATCGCCACTGCATGCCCTCTGACCGAAACCGTGACAAGCGTGTCCTCCATTCCATCGATCTCGACCTCCCATTCCCCTCTATGGAAGAGCCCTGCATCAGGCACGGCAGCAAGGCGCCTTCGGGCAAAAGCTGCCAGCTCCTCTTCGTCGGACGACGTGAGCGCGGCGCGCGCCGTCTCCGCAGCGGCATCCCACATGACCGCCTTTGCATAGAGCAGGCAGAGGGGCTGCACCAGCATCAGGATGAGGAGGCTCACGACCGGCAGGAGGAAGGCCGCCTCGACGGTCGCCTGGCCCGACTCCTCGGAAAGCTCAGAAGAGCAGCACATCCTGGAGCGTCCCCTCCACGAGATGGGACGCGGCTGAAATCGCGCCATCCACCAGCGTCCCTTCCCCGCCCTTGTGCCAGAGGGCGGCAAGTGCTGCGAGCATGGCAAGCGATGCCACGAGGACCAGGGCATATTCGACGCTTGCCTGGCCCGACTCCTCATCGAGCAGCACCATCTCAGCCTCCTTCCTGGCTGGTGCCTTTGGCGCGCAGGTGCACGATCTCGACCGCAGTCGAACGAGTCCCTGCATCGCGCATGATGCAGACATCGACCCAGCCCTGCCCTTCGACGCTGAATCCCCAGACCGAGCCAAGAAGATCGAGATAGCGCGCCTCGAGCAGGACGCAGTCGCTCCTGTTCTGGTATTCCTTCATAAGGTCGGAGGCAGCCGTCTTGAGCGGATGCGCAACCTCGTAGCTCTCCACGTCGTCTGCCTCCACGCCCTCAGGCAGAGACGATGCGGAGGACTGGAGAATCCCTGACGCCTCCTGGGCAAGCTCGTCCGATGCCTCTCCGGACGAGCCATCTCCAGCTGCGCCGCCCTGTGCGGGCATCTGGGCCACGATGCGCGGCAGCGCCAAGATGCAGCAGACGCAGATGGCGGCAGCAAGGGCCAGGATCTTCCATGGAAAACGATGCTCCGGCTTCCCAGCGCATCCCCGTCTCCCTCCCATGAACAGCCTCACAGCGAATTGATGCCCGAGGCGATGGCATCCCAGAGCTCGGAGAGCTTGTCCTTGAAGGCGAGGATCGCGACGATCGCGATCACGACGATAACGCCGACGAGGATGGCATACTCGGTCGTCCCCTGCCCCCTCTCCTCGCAGCGGAGCAGGCGCCCATAGGCACGGATTCCCAGCTCTTCCATCTCATGCATGGCAAAGACCCCTTTCTCTCAGACAAGCGTTGCGGAGGCCCCCAGAAGCGGGCCCAGAATGGCGAGAAGCATCGCCGGCACGACGAGCGTGCCGAGCGGTATGAGCATCTTGATCGGCACCTTCTCGATGCGCTCCTCCGCCGCGAGGCGCTGCTCGTCGCGGATGAGCTTCCCTTGCGCCACGAGTACCTGAGCCAGCGGAGAGCCAAAGGCCAGAGACTCCGTGACGGCAGAGCTGAAGCGCTGGAAGGCAGGAAGATCCAGATCCTGCGCGAGGCTGGCCAGGGCGTCTGCCCTGCTCTGCATGCCGCAGCGCCAGCTGAAGAGGGCGCCAGTGAGCGCCTCGGCAAGGTCGTTTTCGGCGCGGGTGCAGAAGAGCTCGAGCGAAGCGTCGAAGGAGAGCCCGGCAGAGAGGCCGAGCGAAAGGATATCGATCAGGACCGGCAGCTCATCGAGGCAGCGCTGCCGTCTCAGCTCGCGGAGCCGCCGCCTCGAATGTGGCAGGGCAGGCAGCGCCCAGCGCACGCCGGGACGCTCACGAGCATGTCCTCCCCTCGTCTGGAGCCAGACGAAGATGAAGGCCAAGGCTGCCTCTGAGGCGATGAATGTCCAGGATGCAGCATCCATCTAGATCACTCCCTGGGCGAGCCGGCGGATGATGAGGATGGCGAAGGTGTCGAGCACGGCCGCCAGAAGGACAGACCCCATCCCTGCCGCAGTCGCAAGCCCGCTCCTGAAATCAGGCGAAATCAGCGACAGGAGCGCCACGATGGCGGCAGGCAGCGTGCAGACGACCTCGACCGAGAGGCGCACCTGCGCCGTCTTGGCCGAAAGCTCGCGCTTGAGCTCTCCCTGCCGCTCCACGTAGCCGGCACTCTCGGCAAAGAGCTCCTTGAGCGGGCTTCCCGTCCTCTGGGCTATCTCGAGCGCGCTCACCATGAGCTCCATTCCCGGACCCTTGACCTCACGCTCGATCCCTGCGAGCGCCTCCTTCACGGACTCCCCTGCCTGCATGCGAAGCGTTGCATGGGCAAAGCTCTGCCCGACCTTCCCATGGTGCGACACCCCCACATAGTCGATGGCCTGCCGAAGCGTGCTGCCCGATTCGAGCGACACCGCAAGCGTCCTGAACACCTCAGGGATCTCCTCTGCGATCGCCTCCTCATCTGTGCGTCGCGCCTTCGAGGAGACGAGCTGGATGGCTGCCACGAATAGGAGCGGCAGCACAGCCCCTCCCAGAAGCGAGCGTGAGCAGATGATGCCGAAAAGCGGCGACAGGAGGGCAAAGACCATGAGCCAGCCTCCTGGGGCAGGAATCCCCCAGCGCCCTCCGAGCACCTGGGCAGTCCCGCTCCAGGCACGATGCGAAAGGAGCCAGCGGGAAAGCGCTGAGCTCTCAGCCCTGGCAGCCACCTTGGCGAGCCATCTGCCCGCACGGTGGAGCATCCCGCCGTCGAAGAGGGGCGCTGCGGCCACATATCCCGCCAGCGCTGCCACGCCCGCGCAGCTCAGGCAGAGCAGGAAGACATCCATGAGAGCATCTCCTTCTCGCCTATGAGCCCATTGGCCACGGCCCGGTCCAGAAACGCCGGGACCCGTACAAGCTCCCAGCTCCTCTGCGCCTGGTCGAAGGAGATGCATTCGGTGAGATCGACGCCCCCATCAGCCGCTCTTGCGACCTCGTGGAGGGAGGTGATGACGCGGGTGCCATCCGGCAGGCGGGCGCTCATCACGATCAGGTCGAGCGCCGTCGCGATCTGCTCCTCGATGAGCTTCGCAGGAAGGTCCATCCCGAAGCGGGCCATCAGGACGAGGCGCAGGACTGCCTCGTCGGCCGTTCCGGCATGGAGGGTCGTGAGCGAGCCATCATGTCCGGTGTTCATCGCCTGCAGCATGTCGATCGCCTCGGCACCGCGGACCTCGCCGACGATGATGCGGTCGGGCCGCATGCGCAGGGCGTTCTTCACGAGCTCGCGTATCGGCACGGCTCCCGAACCCTCGAGGGAGGCCTCGCGTGCCTCGAGGCGGACCAGATTGCGGCCCTCCTCGAAGCGGAGCTCTGCCGAATCCTCGATCGTGACGATGCGCTCGTCTGTCCCAATCTCGCGCGAAAGGGCATTGAGGAGCGTCGTCTTGCCCGAGCCTGTGCCACCGGCGACCGCGATGTCGCACCGCAGGCGCACAGCCCATCCCAGAAGCGTCGCATACCAGCTGGGGATGGACCCCAGCTCCACGAGCTGCTCCAGGGAGACGATCTCATCGGAGAACTTGCGGATCGTGACCGCAGTCCCATCGATCGCAATCGAGGAGGCCACGGCATTCACACGGAAGCCATTCGGAAGGCGGGCATTCACGATTGGGCTGCGTTCGTCGAGCCTGCGGCCCAGCGGGGCCAGGATCCGGTCCATCACCATCAGGATCTGCTCGTCGTTCTCGAAGACCCGCTCTGCCTTGTGGAGCCTGCCGCCCTCCTCGAAGAAGAGCGCTCCCGATCCGTTCACCATGATCTCGGTCACCTTGCTGTCGTCGAGAAGCGGCTGGAGCGGCCCATAGCCGCAGATCTCATCCACGACCTGCTCGGTCAGGATGAGCCGCTCCTCGGGCGCGAGCTCGTCGTAGCCGCCACCGTTGCAGAGCGCCTGGCAGGCGACGCGGAGCTCCATCCGGGCCTGGGCGATGTCTGCCTGGGTGGCAAGGGACGCCACCGTCTGGAGTCCCAGCCGCTCCACAAGATCGCGCTTCAGGCGCTGCCGTGTCGACTCGCGTATGCCCGACAGCTCCTGTTCGCTCCGCTCGCGCTCCTTCACGCGCCTGAGCAGGCTCATCGCTACATCGCCTCCTTCCTGTGCCCGAAGATGCCCCGGCGTCCCGCATGTCCATGCTGCTCCAGGGCACGGCGGGCCTCGTTGCAGTCGGGAAGGCGGCCCAGCTCCTGGAGCAGCTGCGCCAGGCAGGAGGAGACCGAGCGGGAAAGCTCGGAGTCCTGTGCTGCAAGGTCTGCCACATGGCCCTCCATGATGAGCTCGTCGGCCTCCACGCCGCCATCCAGGATCCGGATGGTCCGGGCTGCCTCGAGCCCGACATCGGCCCGGTTGATGAAGGATTCTCCGTCCTTCTTCGGATTGCAGAGATTGATGATGCGCACGATGCGGGTGCGGGCGACGCCGAGCCGTACCGCCAGCCCACCAACCCGCGAGAGGGATGCTGCCTGTCCCCCATACTCGGGGCAGACGAGCAGGAGCCGGTCTGCGGCCTGCGCCGCCTGGGCAACAGCATCGGTCCAGGCAGTCGCCGCATCGACAATCACGAGATCCGACTGTGCCGCGACCCTATCGAGGAGGTTTCCCGCAAGCGGCCCCACGAGCTCGGCGTTCTCCGGCCTCGTGCAGGGGCCCCAGAGCGAGACGCCTTCCTGTGCGACCTTGCCGCAGCTTGCGATGAGGCGCGGATCGGCAGAGCCGGCATCGCCCATGGCATCGAGCGCCGCCGGCCCCGTGAGGCCGAAGTAGGCATAGTCGTTCCCACAGGCAAGATCGAGATCCAGAAGCCCCACTCTGAGGCCCCAGCGCGCACCCACCACCGCCATCAGGCAGGAAAGCGCGCTCTTGCCGACGCCTCCCCTGCCGGAAGCGATGCAGAGCACCGGACAGGGATTCGGGCCATGCTGCTGGGGCTGGCTGTCGATGCGGGGGATGCGGCCGTCGATGGCTGGCTGGGCGATCCTGAGACGAGGCGACGTTGCGCCGCCAGTCCGCTTCGCCGGCATCTTCTCCTGATGTTCCCGCTCCGGTTCTGGCTCCACCTCATCCAGGTCGTCCACAGCATCCGCCCTGCCTGCCGAAGACCTCCCCCTTCCTGCTGCCGGCCCTTCCACCTTCCGTGCCGATGACCCCTCACCTTGCGGATATGCCCGGATGGGGCCGGCAGCTTCGGATTGCTCCTCCAAGGCGATGACCTCGGAGATCCCTGCCTGGTGCGCCCGCGACCTCAGTGACCCGGAAGGAGCTGGCTGGGCCAGGACCACCAGGCGGGCGTGGGCATCGTGGACGATCGCCGCTGCCAGGTTGATGGGGGCAGCGTTTCCCTTGGCGGGGCCCACAAGCGCCCCGATCTGCCCCGGCATCGCCTGGAGGAGGGCTTCGCGCATCTCCTCGGGGCTCTCCATCCAGACAAAGGCAGATTGTGGATAGCGGGCAAGCACCGCCTGCTCGAGAGCAGGCCTATAGGATGTGCGGGCAAATGACAGCCATCTCATGAGGGATTCCCTTCCTGTGCCGTGGGCGCGACCGATGTGGGGGCTGTGGCAGCCCCTGTTGCCTGCACGTCCACATCGTCTGCTGGAACGACAAGCCGCAGATTCCCCGAGGCGCTCGCTGCGAGGATGTCGGCCACCTGGCTGGGCAGGACCGCGAGCGTGATGGAGGAGGACCCATAGCGCTGCCCCTCGCTCCCAGTTGCGAGGAGCCTGACATCGTCGGAGATGAGAGAGGTCCCGGAATCCGACATCCGATAGGCAAGGAGCCGTGCTCCTGTAGCTGCCCCATCGGGCAGGCCCAGCCGGTCTGCGGAGGAGAGGCTCAGGGCCACATGTCCGTCCGGCACCTGCGCCGTGCCTTCGGGCTCCTCGAACGCAAGGGAGCACAGTGGACTTCCCGAGGCAACGGCGCTCGTGAGGCGCTTCCCCACCACCTCGTCGATATCGGTCTTCGCTCCTTCAGGCGCCAGATCGGAGAGCCACTCCTTGGTCGTCACCTCATCTTTTGTGACCGTCTCGCCACTCGACAGGTTCTTCGTCGCCACGACGAGGTTCACGGTCTCTCCGCCGTAGCGCTCAAGCGCCTCGGAGCGTTCCCGTTCCGTTTCCGCCTGCACATGCTGTGCGTAGACGGTGCAGAGCATGGCCGCCAGCACCGCGCAGGCAAGCGCGAAGACGACCCTGAAACGCACAGACATGGCAACCTCCCATCGGATGCGGCTTGCGTGGCAATCACCCTACGACGGGAAGCCATCTGACAGTAGCAAGAACGCAAGAAACAGGTCACGGGCATCTCCTGCCATCTAGCAGGCCTCTTGCAATATGTCTGCGATAGCGAGTAACGCAGTCTGACACGAAAAGAGGCGCCGTCCCCGACAGGACAGCGCCCCATCACAAGCCTTCCACATTCCGGAAGGGCGGAATACGCTATTTCGATCCCGCGCCTCAGCCCCTGCCGCCGCGTCTCGCCACAGCCACCGTCACCGGCACGAGGATTGCGCAGGCAAGCTGGAAGGGCCTCATCCAGTCGTCCACGCAGGAGCGGATCTCTCGCTTCGCCTTCGCCTTCCTGTCCTCATACTTCCAGGGCACCCGGCGAAGCATCCCATACCAGCTCTTTGGTGCAAGCACGCCCGCCCCCCAAGTCGCGACCCGCCCCAGACGGGCAAGGATGCCCAGGACATAGCGCGTCACGCCGTAGCGCCAGCCGAAGAGCTTTCCCATGCGGAAGGCGCTCTTCCGGTCATAGAACCTGTTCGCCGCATTGAAGAACTCCATCTCGAGGTCCCAGGGGCTCATGTTCTTGGGCTGGAAGGTGGCGTTCATCATATCGAAGACCTCCCAGTCCTGCTCCTTCTGGTTGAGCATGCGGCCCTCTGCCATGAACTGCTTGTAGACCGGCGTGCCAGGATACGGCGTGAGGACGGCAGGCTGGAGCTTGCTCGCATCGATGTCCTTCGCGAACTCGACAGTCTTCATTATGTCAGCATGGGTATCGGTGTCGATGCCCAGCACGATCGAGGCGATGAGCTGTATGCCATGCTTCCGGCAGGCCTCGCCTGCCCGGCGGATGTCCTCGACGCTCTGGTGCTTGTCGATCGCATCGAGGGATTCCTGGTTGAGCGATTCGATGCCGATGAGGACCCAGTTCAGATGGGCTTCGGCGAGCAGGTCGAGCATCTCCTCGTCGTTTGCCATGTCGGTGCGGCCGAAGAAGAAGGACTCCCTGAACTGGAGGTGCTCCGCGATGATGCGGCGGCAGATCTCCTTGGCGCGCTCCCTGTCGGCCGTGAAGTTGTCGTCCTCGAAGTTCATGTACTCGGAGCCCATCTCGTGATAATGCTTGATCTCGGCTATCACGGAGTCGACCGAGCGCTTGCGGTAGGGCTGGAACATGCGGCTCGTCGTGCAGAAGGCGCACCTGAAGGGGCAGCCGCGGGAGGTCATGATGTTGGCAGCCTTGACCGGGGTCTTCAGCACCGAATAGTCGGGCCAGGGAATCGTGTCGAGGTCGCAGATGGGCTGCGCATGGACGATCCTGTCCGCAAGCCTTCCCTCGACTGCATCGACGATCGCGGATTCCCCCTCGCCGACGATCACCTGGTCGGCATGGCCCAAGGCCTCCTCGGGGACGGCGGATGCATGGATGCCGCCGATGATCACGCGGGCGTGGCCACGCTCGTGGAACATATCCGCCAGCTCATAGGCCCTTGGCGCGTTCGATGTCATTGTATAGAGGCAGAGCACGTCCGTCCTCTCGAGGAGCGGGCCATAGTCCACCCTGCCATTGAGCTCCTCATAGGCTTCCACATGGTGGCCCGCCCGCTTCACCATGCCCGCAAGGATCAGCGGTCCTGTGATGGAATCGGGCGTGCCATAGACCTGGGCGCCATACTGGTAGACCTTGAGCCTGCGGAGCCAGGCGGCCGGCGTGATGAACGTGACATTCATGATGTCCTCATTCCAGACAGATGATGGTATTAGTACATCTGTCTGATTATGGAACCGAAGACAGGCTTGTCCCGAGAAACGGGACGGTCCCGCCTTGCCTGTGCCAAACCGCACATCCTGGCAAAATATTTATTTGTTTAACGACTTTTCGAACCGCATGCCGTCCGAATTGTCGCAGTGCCGCCAGACCAGAAGGCAATCCCTAGATCACGATATCGGGATCCAGAGTCTCTGCGCTCTCCCGCATCTCGCGGGCAAGCGCGACGTATGCGTCATAGCGCTCCTGGCTGAAGGTCCCGTCTGCCAGCGCCGCGCGCACGGCGCATCCTGGCTCATGGGTATGGCTGCAGTCACGGAAGCGACAGGACACCGCATAGCCCGCGATGTCCGGAAAGACCTTTGCCAGCCCTCGCTCATGCCCCACGAGCGGCAGGCTCCTGAGGCCCGGCATATCGACAATCACGCCGCCTTGGGGAAGCGCCACCATGCGGCGGCTCACGGTTGTATGCCTTCCCGCATCATCGGACTGCCTTACCTCTCCCGTCCTCAGGAGGTCCTTTCCAAGCAGGGCGTTGAGGAGCGTGGACTTGCCGGCGCCCGACTCGCCCAGGACCATCGCCACTATGCCATCATGCACCAGGGAGACGACTCCCTCCGTGCCCCACTGCACACCTTCTGCGCAAGCTGCATCCGCAAGGTCGTCTGTCGGCCCCTCCCCAGCTGCAGCAGTCACCACAATGGGCACCTCGTGGCCCAGAAGCTCCTGCACCTGGGCAATGTCCTGCTTCAGGCGCGCAGGCCCTCCGCAGCGGTCTGCCTTCGTGAGGACCACTGCGACCGCAGCTCCGCAGTCACGCACGATCACAGCAGAGCGCACCAGGCGGTCGCACCGGATGGGGTCGGGACCGAGTGCCTGGGCCACCAGGACAAGCCCTACATTGGCAGCCAGGGTCTGCTTCTCGCCCCGCGATCCTCCCCGCCAGCGCTCGATGGCAGACTTGCGGGGCAGGATCTCCTCGAGGAGCGCCCCATCATGACCTTTGGGGCATCTGAGGCAGACCCAGTCGCCGACAGCGACCTTCGAGAAGCGCTCCTTCGTGAGGGCAGCCGAGAATTCGGCACGCACCAGCCGGCTCTTGGTCAGGACTGCAGGGAACCCCCGGTCGAGCCGCACAACGCAACCCAGCTCATATTCAGAGACGCCGACCTCCTCCTCGGCAGCGAAGCGCTCGGCGCTTGCCGCAAAGGCTTCCTTCTGCTCTTCCGAGGGCACGAGCTCCGAGGAGGAGGGAATCCCCTCCAGAGAGGAAAGGGCCGGCAGGGCCTCAGAAGCTCCGCCATCCTTTTTCTTTGTGTGCCGCTCCTTGTGCTGTGCGCGCTTGCTCACATCTGCCCTGCTTCTCCCCGATTGCCGTCATGATGGCATTATGCTCCTCTGCCAGCGAAATGATGGCTGCCGGCAGATTCTTGGCACTACCGTACTCCTGAACGCCAGCCTCCGCAAAGCCGGCGCCCAGAAATGGTTTGCTGGCAAGGTTCCGCAGGCCCCGCCTTCATTCTGCAAGCACGGCTTCAGCATCTGCCTGCTGCGGGATGGCGACATCCAAAAGGAAGAGGTCATCGCGCACGCTTGCGACCATCGTGCCCCCGTAGCGCTCGGCTGTCCGCTCCATGGAGCGGACTCCGAACCCATGATTCATATCGTCGCCTTTGGTCGACTTGGGAAGCCCATCCTCGAACTCCACCGTGCCTTCGAAGTAGTTCTCCACATGGAGCGATGCCATCCCCATCTCCGATCTCAGCACCAGCGCAATCCTGCGCTTCTCCGGATTCGGCACCTTCTCCACCGCCTCGATGGCATTCTCCAAGGCATTGCCGAAGAGCGAATAGATGTCGGTTGGCTGCATGAACTGGATGGCCTCCCCATCCGCCATGCAGGAGAGCGCGATTCCATATCTCTCGCACAGGAGGGACTTCTCGCTCAGTATCACGTCCAAGGCGTCGTTTCCCGTGCTCACCGTCGAATCGTAGACCCGCACCTCCTGGGCGATATCGTTGAATATGAGGGGATCCACCACGACCGTGCCGAGGCCATCGGCCATGTGGCGGATCTGGTGGCGGATGTCATGGCACTTCACGTTGATGGATTCGATGGTCTCTTTGGAGAGCTGGTACTGGCGCCTCTCGTCGTGCAGGAGCTGCGTGGCTTCGGCCGTCTCCGTCTTGAAGCGGGTCTTGTAGAGCATCTGGTATTCGGCGAAGAGGACGAAGCAGCAGACCAGGGCGTGCACGACCCTCAGAGTCATGAAAGTGGCAACATCGATTCCCGATGCTTCGGCGGACTTTATGCAGACATCGAGCCCGATGACCGCAAAGATCACGACAAGCACCATGAAGACCATGCCATGGTCTTCCTCGACGACCAGCCCCTCGCTATCGATCTTCCTGGCCATCACGAACCAGACCACTGCATACACCAAGGCATATTCGGCAAGGTTGACCAGCATATAGGCGCCCATTCCGAACTTGAAGATGAGCATCCCCTGATTGAAGAAGCCCATGATGCCCGAGGTGAGATTCTGCACCGCATAGCCTGCCGTGGCACAGAAGAGGGCGCTCCACGTGGTCGCCTCATGGCAGAGCAGCACGACCACAGCGCAGTATACGAGGGCCACTGCATAGAGCTCTATGATGCCAAAGAGCGGGAACGCCGATGCAAAGGATGCGCTTCCCATGAACGACCCGATGATCGCCGCGAGCAGCACAGTGGCCGCAGACACACGCAGTGCATACTGCTCACGACGGGGAAGACCGCTCGAGAAGAGCAGCACCCCTGCCATGAGCTCAGCGGCGGTGAGCAGGGAGTTCACAATCGTTTCCACATCCATCAGATGGTCCTTCCCATGTACTGGGCGATGCGGGCAAGGCAGTCGCGCTTGCAGCGGCGGCTGAAGAAGAGGGTATCCCCGCCCGACATGGAGAGAGAGTCGCCCTGGATCCGCACGATGTGCATGATGTTGGCAAGCTGGCCCTGCGACACACGGATGAAGGGCTTGTCCGCGAGGCGCTCGGCGAGCTTCCCCATGCTGTCCCGCACGCGGATGGGATCTGCCCCCGACGTGAAGTGGTACACGAGGTCATGCCCGCTCGTCTCGACGTACTCGATATCAGAGAGCGGGAACATGAAGATCCCCGACTGCGTCTTGAGGCTGATCGACTCCCCGGCATTGCGCTGCATGATGCGCCTCACCTTGTCGAGGCACATCGCCATATCGTAGAAGCGGACCGGCTTCACGATGAAGCCCACCGCATCGACCTCGTAGCCCTTCACGGCATACTGCGCCAGGCTCGTCACGAAGACGATCTGGGTCGTGGTGTCATGCTTCCGCAGCTTTGCGGCAGCATCCATGCCGTTGGTGCCGGGAAGGTCGATGTCCATAAAGATCACGTCTGCATCATAGGGTGCCTCCAGCAGCTCATCGGCCGAACCGAGATGAGTGCAGGCGCACTCCACCCCGCGCTCCTTCCCATAGCGGGCAAGCGCATCTTCCAGCTGATGCTCCTCCGCTTCATCGTTCTCCACGCTTATCGCCCTGATCATGCGTCTCCCCCATCCCCCAGAGCGATTATCCCATGCCGCGCAGCCCGCCGCGACGGCACGGACGTCCGAAACCGCCACGTGTCCGACCGAATCCGCCAGACCCCCTTCCGGCCCACCGCGATGAGGCCGTACGATGCGCGCAGCAAGCCCCAAAGGGAGCGAGGGGACGGAATGAGGGAAAGGAAGGACATGGCAATCTCACGCAGGCAATTCGTGAAAGGCGCTGCCGGCATCACATCGACGGTGTTCGCAGCGACCTGTGTCGGCGGACCGGTGGCAGAGTCCTATCGTGGAAGGATCAACACCGCGCTCGGCATCGACACCACAAGCGTGCAGTCGAATGCATCAAGCAGCGACACCGCCTACTACAAGAGCGACTATGGCACCGATATCTACGACGGGGCAGCGCTCCAGAAGCTCGAGGATGACTGCGCCGCAGCCGCTGTGGAGGAGGTCGAAGGCGGCGTCGTGCTCCTCAAGAACGAGAACAGCGCCCTGCCGCTCGCAAAGGGCGCAAGCGTCACGCTCTTTGGCCAGAACTCCTTCGAGAATCCGAATGCTGACACGTCGAGCATGGGATTCGGCTACACCGGCCCCACCTACGGCCCCTTCTACAGCTACCACACGCCTTCTGACACGAGCACGGTGAAGTGGGTCACCTATCGCTCTGCCATGGAGAACGTCTTCGACGTGAATGCCACCGTCGCCGACACCTATGCGACGAGCGGCTATGGCAGGGTCAAGGACGCGGAGAACCCCGATGTGGGCGAGGCTCCGTTGTCGCTGCTCACGGACGACGTGCGCTCCAGCTGGGCCACGCAGTACAACGATGCCGCCATCTACATGATCACCCGCCAGGGCTCCGAGGACTGCGACCTCGTCCTCGAGGACTCCGAAGGCATCAGCCAGCTCGCGCTCCATCAGAACGAGAAGGACCACCTCGCCCTGCTCCAGGCAGAGAAGGCCGCTGGCACCTTCAAGAAGATCGTCGTCCTCGTGAACTCCAGCTGGGCAGTGGAGCTCGGCGAGCTTGACTCCTACGATGTGGATGCGATCCTCTGGGTCGGCACCCCGGGCGTCGTCGGCTTCACCGGTGTCGCCAATGTGCTCGACGGAGAGGCCAACCCTTCCGGCAAGCTCGTCGACACCTACGCGAAGAATTCGCTCTCTGCCCCTGCCATCACCTATGCCCAGGCAAAGAACACGCAGAAGTGGGCAAACCTCGACGAGGTGCTCGCCACCTGCAACGACACCGACAAATTCATCCAGAGCTATCTCATCTACGCCGAGGGCATCTACGTCGGCTACAAGTACTACGAGACCCGCTACGAGGATGCCATCCTGGGCCAGGGCAACGCCACGAGCGCCGCGGGATCGTCCACGGGCAAGTCCTGGAGCTACACAGATGAGATCGCCTACCCCTTTGGCTATGGCCTCTCCTACACGGCCTTCGACCAGACGCTCGACAGCTGCTCCTATGATGCCGGGACCGACACCTACACCCTCTCGGTGACGGTCACCAATGTGGGCGACGTTGCCGGCAGGTCCGTCGTCGAGGTCTATGGCCAGAGCCCGTATGGCGACTACGAGAAGAAGAACGGGATCGAGAAGTCCGCTGTCGTGCTGGTGGGCTTCGCCAAGACCAGCAAGCTCGAGCCCGGCGCCGCCGAGACCGTGACCATCACGGTGGAGCGCTATCTCCTCGCGAGCTATGACCGCAATGCAGCCAAGGGCTACATCCTCTCCGAAGGCACCTATTACCTCGCTATCGGCGACGATGCCCACGATGCCCTGAACAACATCCTCGCTGCCAAGGGCGCATCCGGCATGGTCTCCGTGACCGGCGAGAGCACAGACGGCGATGACTCGAAAGTCTATGCATGGGACCAGCCGAACGTGGACACCACGAGCTATGCCACCTCCCGCTACGTTGATGGCAAGCAGGTCACCAACTGCTTCGATGAGGCAGATCTCAACAACCTCGGCACTGATACCGTGACCTACCTCTCCCGCTCAGACTGGGATGGGACCTTCCCGACCGAGCCTGTCGCCGTCCATGCCACTGAGGACATGATGAAGGTGCTCGATGGCAACTTCTACGAACCGCCTGCCGATGCCCCGAGCGTTGCCTCCTTCACGCAGGGCGAGGATTCCGGCATCACCTTCGTCGCGATGCGCGATGTCGACTACGACGACGAGGAGACCTGGAACACCTTCCTGAACCAGCTGACCGTCGAGGAGATGGCCTCCATCCTCCCCGACCAGAACGGCGCTGCCGCCATCGACTCCATCACGATGCCCGCCTCCTACCGTGGCGACGATATGGACCAGC
>OMTG01000138.1 GCA_900313905.1 uncultured Actinomycetes bacterium
GGCTGGCTGCGGTGCCGGCGCGGCGGGCACTGCCTGCTGGGGAGCGGCCTGGGCCGCCTGTGGCGCTGCCTGCCGTTCCAGGACGATCCCTGGCGTGGCCAAGGCATCGAGCTCGGCCTCGAGATCATTCAGGCGCTCCTCGAGGGACTCCAAGGTGAGGTCCGATTCCGGCCGGGCGATCTTCGTGAAGGCTATCTCCAGGACCAGGCGCTGGTTCGTGGCAGTGCGCATCTCGTTCGAGGCATCGCCCAGGATCGTGAGGATCCGGGCCAGGCGGTCAGGAGAGCCGAAGGCATCGGCCTCCGTCTCGAGCTCATGCACATCCCCTGCCGAGGCAGGGATGACCTTGGGGTCGGCACCCACAGCTGCCACCACATAGATGTCTCGGACATGCGCCGCCAGCTCGCGGACGAACTGGAGGAGGTCCCGTCCTGCATCGCAGAGCGCCGCGGTCTCGCTGAAGAGCTCTGCCACATCGCGGCGGGCAATCGCGGAGACGACGTTCTTCAGGGTCGCATCCCCTACCTCGCCGAGGGCGTTGCGGACCGCAGCGAGCGTGATCTTGTCGTCGCTGAAGACCGAGATCTGCTCCAGGGTGCCCAGGGCATCGCGCATGCCGCCGCGGGCATGGGCGGCGATCAGTGCCAAGCCCTCATCCTCGTAGGTGAAGCCTTCCTTCTGGCAGACATAGGCAAGGCGCTCCTCGATGTCCTCTGCCGAGATGGCATGGAAGTCGAAGCGCTGGACGCGGGAGAGGATCGTGGCCGGGATCTTCTGGGGATCGGTCGTGCAGAGGATGAACACCACATGCTCAGGCGGCTCCTCGAGGGTCTTCAGCAGGGCGTTGAAGGCCGCCGTCGTGAGCATGTGGACCTCGTCGATTATGTAGACCTTGTAGGAGCCCCTCACCGGCGCGAAGCTCACGCGGTTGATGATCTCCTCGCGCACATTGTCGACGCCCGTCCTGCTTGCCGCATCGAGCTCATAGACATCCGGATGCTCGCCAGCCGCGATGAGCTGGCACTGCTCGCAGACGCCGCAGGGAAGCTGGTTCGGACCCTTCTCGCACATGAGGGCCTTCGCCAGTATCCTCGCCATCGTCGTCTTGCCGGTGCCGCGGGGTCCGCAGAAGAGATAGGCATGGGTGACCCTCCCCTCGAGCACGGCGTGCTCGAGCGTCGACACCACATGCTGCTGCCCCACGACATCCTCGAATGTCAGGGGCCGATATTTTCTATAGAGCGATTCCATCTGGTCTCCGTCGGAGTCTTGTCCTGAATGTCCAGTATACCCGCGAGAGCTTCTGACAGAAGGGGCAACGAGGGGCCGAGGCGACACAAAAGGGGGCACGCCTTCCGGCATGCCCCCTCGCACGGATCTTATATGGAAGCGCTAGTCCTGCAGCACCTTCTCTGCCTCGGCATCCTCTTCTGCGATTGCCTTGGCCTTGATATCGACATCGGTGCAGCTCATGGCATCGGCGTAGATCTTCTTGCCCGTCGGATGCTCCTCGAGCCAGAGCTCGGTGGCCTTCGGGGCCCACTCGGCTGCATACGGGGTCGTGCGGTCGCAGAGCTGCTCTGCGCTCTCCGGTGCCGTGTAGTCGGAGCTGTGGGCGCCCGACTCCTTCACGATGTCCGGGAGGATCGTCGGGTTCTCGAGCATCGGGCAGGGCTGCAGCATGTTGTCGTTCCAGGGGTAGCGCTCGCGGTAGGCCTGGAAGATCGGCTGATGCAGGCAGTCGAGCCAGCTCATGTCACGGATGTTCACGTTCGAGTAGTGGATGAAGACGCAGGGCTCCACGTCGCCACGGGCGTTCACATGGCAGTAGGCACGGCCTCCTGCGATGCAGCCGCCGACGTACTCGCCGTCGTTCTGGAAGTCCATCGCGAAGATGGGCTTGCCGCCGGTCACGCCACGAATCTCGCGGATGCGGTGCAGCATGTACTCGCGCTGCTCGATAGTCGGCATGAGGTCGGCGTTGGCGCCATCGCCCACCGGCATGTAGTGGAAGTACCAGGCGTAGCGGCAGCCCTTCTCGATCAGGAGGTCGATGAACTCATCGGAGCTGACGCGCTCGACGTTGGCGCGGGTGTAGCAGGTGGAGGTGCCGTAGAGCAGGCCATGCTTGTGCATCAGGTCGAAGGCGCGCATGACCTCCTCGAAGGAGCCCTCGCCACGGCGGCCGTCGTTCACGGTCGGCTCATAGGACTCGAGGGAGACGGAGAAGACGATGTTGCCAAGCTCCTGCACCTTCTGGCAGAACGGCTCATCCACGAGGGAGGCGTTCGTGAAGATGTTGAAGAGCGAGGTGTTGTGCTTCTCGGCCAGCTTCAGGACATCTGCCTTGCGGACCAGGGGCTCGCCGCCAGTGAGCATGAAGAGGTGGGTGCCAAGGGCCTCTGCCTCGGTGACGAGCTTGTCCATCTCGTCGTAGGTGAGGTTCAGGCGGTTGCCATACTCAGCTGCCCAGCAGCCGACGCAGTGCTTGTTGCAGGCAGAGGTCGGGTCGAAGAGGATGATCCAGGGCACATTGCACTCATACTTGGCGGCATTGGCGGTCGTGTTGCGCAGGCCACGGAATGCTGCCTCGTAGCCGCCATTGAGGATGGCGGTATGGAGCACGTTGTGATCGGTCTGGTCGATCACGTCGAACAGGAACTTCTCCCACTTGGAGCCAGGATAGAGTGCTGCCTTCATGCCGCGGGTAGCGCCCGGGTTGGTGTCCTTCAGCAGCTTACCTGCCATATCCACGAACTTGTCGATGTTCTTCTCGCGGTCAGGACCCGCAACGGTCTTCAGGGCCTGATCCAATGCAACGCTGAACGCCTTGCGCTCTGCCGCGTGTGCAAGCTTTGACTGCATAGTGCCACTCCTTCAAGCATGCGTCCGAACCAGCGCCTCTCCCGTCGGAATCCGATTTTTTGACACTGATTCAAATTGAACAAGAGTACTTTACCCCGTCCTTTGCGAGTACTCAAGTCACAAATGTCCCCCGTAGCCAATATTTGAAACTCATTCAAAATTCAAGCACACATCAGACATATAACGAATGCATGGATTCCCTAGAAGGTCTTGAGCCAGCCGAGCTTCTCGACATTCCCGCGGATGTGGCCACAGGTCTTGTGCCACTTCTCGATCTCTGTGTCAGAGAGCTCGGGCACGAAGACGCGTTCGACACCGTCCTTGCCGATCACGCAGGGAAGCGATGCCCAGATGCCGCCCTCGCCGTAGACATCGTCGATCTTCGTGGAGACCGGCGTGATGATTTTCGTGTCATGGACGATGGCCTTGACGATCTTCACGGTGCCATTGGAGATCGAATACTCGGTGCAATGCTTGCCCTTCATCGTGATGTAGCCGCCACGGCGTGCCTTGTCCTCGAGATCGTCGCGGTCGAAGCTGAGTCCCGCCTGCTTCTCGACCTCCTCCGGCGTGAGGCAGCCGAAGCTCACATGGCTCCAGCAGGCGAACTCGCTGAACCCGTGCTCGCCGAGCATCCAGGAATTGATGCACTGCGGATCGTAGCCCGTGGCATCGGAGAGAGCATGCTGGAAGCGGGAGGAATCGAGCGTCGTGCCTGAGCCGATCACGCGGCGCCAGTCGTAGTGGCCGCTCTCCTGCCAGATCGCTTCGGCGACAACATCGTTCGGGTTGGAGACGCTGACCCAGACGCCCTGAAAGCCTGCTGCCATGATGCGGGGCACGAAGGTCTTGACCTCATCTGGCGTCACCATGAGCTCGCCGTCACGGTCCTTTGCCGCCGCCGCGACATGGCCTGCAGCATTCACGATCACATCGCAGCCTGCCAGCTCCTCGTAGCGATCATCGCACTCGATGACGCGGCAGGTGTGGGGATAGAAGCTCATAGCGTCCTGGAGGTCGTTCACCTGGGCCCGGCAGAGGTCGGTCTCCTTGTCCGAGATATAGAGCTCGCTTGCAAGCCCCTGGTAGAGGAGTGCGTTGGCGACATGCGCTCCGACATGGCTGGCACCGATGATGCCGATCTTCGTCACAAGGCTCATAACATCCTTCTTCCTGATGGTGGATTGCATGCTGGAACTGAATGCCAGCTCCCACTGTAGTCCCATTGGAGGATGCAGGGACATATTTGTTGACCTATTCAAGAAAGCGCTTCTGCATCGAGATGCCACGGAACTGCATGGACACAAGCCTTTTCATGTGTTGTCCTCATCTCCGCCGCCCGTTTCCTCTACATGGGTTACCATCAATCGCATATCAGCTGACAAAAGGAGCATAGCAATGGGATATCGCACCTATACCTGTCCCACCGCAAGAAGCTGCGGTGGATGCGAATGGCTGCAGGTCCCCTATCCCATCCAGCTGAAGCGCAAGCAGGCCGGGCTCGACGAGCTCTATGCGCCCTTCCTGGAGGCCACACCTGGCCTTGCCTTCTCCCCCATCCTCGGCATGGATGAGCCGATCCACTACCGCCACAAGGCGGCGACCCCCTTCGCCCCTGCCCCTCATGGACGCATCCGCTCCGGCTTCTATGCCAAGGGCACGCATAGGATCATGAGCTGCTCGGAGTGCCTCGTGGAGGATCCGCGCTGCCGCCCCATCCTCACTTCGGTCGCCCGCACGGCAGAGCATATGCGCATTGCCGCCTACAATGAGGACCGTGGAAGCGGAATCCTGAGGCATGCCGTGGTACGCTGCGCCTGGAAGGGCGATGAGGTGCTGCTGACGCTCGTCGCGAACGGCGAGCAGCTGCCCCATGAACGGGCCTTCATCGAGCGCCTCATCGACTTCACGCCCGATGTCACGACGGTCGCCCTCAACATCAACATGAAGAAGACCAATGCGATCCTGGGGCCGCGCACCCGCACGCTCTTCGGCTCGGGCACGATACACGACGAGCTTCTGGGCTGCCGCTTCCGCATCGGGCCTGCCTCCTTCTACCAGACCAACCCCGAGCAGACCGAGAAGCTCTACCAGATCGCGATCGACGCAGCGCTCGAAGATGCCCCCGAAGGCTCCTCCATGAAGGTGCTCGATGCCTACTGCGGGCTCGGCACGATCGGCATCTGCCTTGCCCATGCAGCCCAAGGAAAGGGTGTCGCAGCAGAGGTTACCGGCGTCGAGAAGGGCGCCGAGGCCATCCGCCTGGCAAAGCTCAATGCCTCCGACAACCATCTGGAGGAGGCTTGCCGCTTCGTCTGCGACGACGCGACCTCCTACATCTCCGCCCTGGCCCGCCAGGGGCACCAGTTCGATATCGTGGTGATGGACCCGCCCCGTGCCGGTTCGACACCTGAATTCCTTGCAAGTGTCCTTGCCTTCAAGCCCCGCAAGGTCATCTACATCTCCTGCAACCCCAAGACCCAGGTGCGCGACCTCGAGACCCTCATCAAGGGTGGCTACCGGGTAGCGAGCCTCCATGCGGTGGACATGTTCCCCCATACCAAGCACGTGGAGACCGTAGCCGTGCTGATGAGGGCGTAAGGCCCCTGCAGAGGGATTCAGATTCTCATCAAACGTATCCAGGAAGACTTTTCCGTCTGCAAAGTGATGGAGTATTCGGAAGTCGATCTTGATTCCCCGTTCTGCTTCATCGGAAAGACGGATGAGGAGAAATCGCTTGTCTGCCTGACCCAAGACGTGCCGGAGAATGCAACAGAACGCGATGATGGCTGGAGGGCCTTCAGAATCGACGGAATCCTGGGCTTCTCCCTGATCGGCATACTGTCGGGAATCACCAGCATACTGGCGCAGAGCAGGATGGGGTCTTCGCCGTGTCCACATACAACACGGACTACATTCTTGTCAGGGAAGAACGCTACAAGGATGCGCTGGACGCTCTGCAGGCTGCGGGATACGACGTGCAGTGAGCCAGCCCTCCCCCAATCCGGCGCCCACACGTTACGCCAAGGTTCTCCTGCCAATAGCAACTGAAGCCTCATGGCTGCGCTGAATGCGTCCTCTCCAGCCCGGCATTTCTCCATCCAGCGTAACCAGATGCTCTGTAGCTTTATGGCCCCATCGTGTGATTCACGCTATTGCTTGCATATGCAAGCAATAGCAATATAGAATGGTCTCAACGTAGAAAGGAAGCACTATGGCGAATACATCCGTCGTCTATGCAAGGATAGACACCGGCCTTAAAGACAGCGCTGAAGGCATCCTCTCCCAGCTTGGCATTTCTCCATCCAGCGCAATCCAGATGTTCTATAGCCAGATTGTGCTGAACAAGGGCTTGCCTTTTGAGCTGAGGCTTCCCGCCTCTCAGCCCTTGGCTGTTGGCGCAATGTCCAAAGAGCAGCTTGATGCAGAGCTGCAGAAAGGCATCGATTCCATCAAAGCAGGAAACGTCTATTCGGCCGATGAAGTCGACGCGGCTCTTGCGAGAGAGTTTGGCATATGACAGAACGCTATGTGGTTTCTTATTCACCTGATGCACTGAATGACCTAGGAGAAATCTATGCGTACCTCGCCAACGAGCTGCTTGTTCCGAAGACCGCCGCTGCATTGGTGAAGAGGGTCCGTAAACAGATTCGTTCATTGGATTTCATGCCTGCCCGTTTCGCTTTGGTTGAATGGGAGCCATGGCACTCAATGGAGATGCACCAGTTTTCAGTGAGCAACTTTGTGGTGTATTACTTGGTCGACAATAAGAACAGATCCGTTACGGTAGTCCGAATATTCTACGGCGGCCGTGATGTTGAAGAGATCATCAATGAAAGGGGCTGCTGAGCTGGCCTCGAGCAGAGCTGCAGAAAGGCATCGATTCCATCGAAGCAGGAAACGTCTATTCAGCCGATGAAGCCCTTGCGAGAGAGTTCGGCAGATGACGGAAAGCCTTTGGACTTCCTGGTCCGGAGATCACATTTACAGAAGTGATACGACCTCATTTCCCAGAAATGGGATATGACGCACCTGCATGCCTGTGCTATCTACAGCGCAATCAAATAGCACGAAGAAACCGAGGACGCGGAAGGTAGACGCTACACGCGCGTACAGAGAGCCTGAGACGGTGAGATTCAGGACGAGAGGCGGAGCGTTGAATGGGCCGCGGAGGGCGCATCGAAAAGGGGCATCTGCTCCCCAGTAGGCTGCGATGTCAGGCACACGTCACGTGCCAGGGATGTGTTGGCATCCTGGCGATCTCATGGCCACCCTGCTTGCCAAAGCATTCCGCTGAGTGCACGGCTTGTCGTGAATCAAGGTGGCAATGCGAGCTCTGTATGGGTTCGTCCTTGGACGTAGCTATCGTCGGGGACGGGCCTTCTTTTGTGCCGCTCCCGGAACCCGAAGGTGAGGAAGGGCGCATGCAACCATCATTGGAGGAGGTCAGGAGCCTGGCCTCCACAGGCACATACCGTCGCATCCCCGTGAAGCGGGAGCTCTATGCCGATGGCTTCACGACCATAGAGGCGACACGGGCAAGCTCGGCATCTTCCACGGGATGAAGAGCTATTTCTGCCAGAACGAGTACGGCCAGATCGCTCCGGTGTACTCCATCTCGGCAGGCCTCGATTACCCCGGCATCGGCCCCGAGCACGCCTGCCTGCATGATACGGGCCGCGCCGAGTATGCCGCCATCACCGACGATGAAGCTGCGGACGCCTTCGAATACCTCTCACGCACCGAGGGGATCATCCCGGCCATCGAGAGCGCCCATGCAGTGGCCTACGCCATGAAGCTTGCACCCACGATGCGCAAGGACCAGTCGATCATCGTCACCCTTTCAGGCCGTGGCGGCAAGGATGTGGCGGCAATCGCACGCTACAGGGGAGAGGATCTGCATGAGTAACATCCGCCGCGCCTTCCAGGACGGGAAGGCCTTCATTCCATTCATCACTGCCGGCGACCCCACCCTCGATGTCACCGAGAAGCTCGTGGTCGCGATGGCAGAAGCAGGCGCCGACCTCATAGAGCTGGGCATCCCCTTCTCGGACCCCACCGCAGAGGGTCCCGTCATCCAGGAGGCCAACATCCGTGCCCTGAAGAACGGGGTGACCACGGACGATGTCTTCGCGATGGTGGAGCGCGTCCGCAGGACCTGCGACGTGCCGCTCGTGTTCATGACCTACGCGAATGTCGTGTACTCCTATGGCATCGAGAAGTTCGCGAAGCGGGAGCGCGAGTGCGGGATGGACGGCTTAATCCTGCCCGATGTCCCCTTCGAGGAGAAGGAGGAGTTCTCGATCCCCTTCTCGAAGGAGAGCCTCGACCTCGTGAGCCTCATCGCCCCCACCTCGCATGAGCGCATCAAGACCATTGCCAAAGCTGCCCAGGGATTCGTCTATGTGGTCAGCTCGCTGGGCGTCACCGGCGTGCGCTCGAACATCACGACCGATGTGGGAGCCATGGTGAAGCTCGTGAAGGAGGCCAACCCCGCTGTGCCTGCCGCCATCGGCTTCGGCATCAGCACGCCCGAGCAGGCCGAGAAGATGGCCCGCGTCTCAGACGGCGTCATCGTCGGCTCGGCGATCGTCCGCATGATCGCCGCCCACGGCGCCGATTCGGTGGGGCCTGTCGCTGAGTATGTACGGTCCATGAAGGAAGCGGTCATGAGGGCAGAGGCATAGCTCCGATCCGCCTTCCCTCAGCATATGACAGCCATCTGAAGCCTCGCCGCCCTGGGCATGCCCGGGGCGGCTTTTGCGCTGGCAGGGCTGATACCAGGAGGCGTTCTCCAACGCCATCACATACCTCTTCCCCCGCCAGCTGTTTCATGCAGCGAACAGTTGCAGGGATGACACAGCGCTCTGCGCGGACGGCAGCTATGCTGATGCCTGGAATGTTCTCGAGCTGGGGCCTTCTCCCAGCCATATGCAGAGGTGGTCTGGATGGAAGGTCTTGTCGGAGTCATGCCTCTCTGGGACGGCGAGAAGGCGAGCATCTGGATGCTGCCGGGATACCTGGGTGGCCTCAAGGCTGTGGGACTTGACTCCTTCATCTTCCCGATGACAGACGACGAGGAGGAGCTTGCACGGCTTGCCGGCCTCTGCGATGGCCTCCTTCTGACGGGCGGGCACGACGTGGATCCCCATCTGTACGGGGAAGATCCCCTCGACAGCACTGTCGTGCCGAATGCCACACGCGACCATATGGACAGGACTGTGCTGGAGCTGGCGCTGGCGGCTGACAAGCCGGTCCTCGGCATCTGCAGGGGGCTCCAGCTGCTGAACGTGGCTCTGGGCGGCACGCTTTGGCAGGATCTGCCCCAGCAGTGCAGCTCGAAGACAGACCACCACATGGCAGCACCCTATGACCGACGCTGTCACGACGTCCATATCCTGCCGGATACGCCCCTTGCCCATCTTCTCCAGAAGAAGACGATTCCCGTCAACAGCATCCACCATCAGGCAATCAAGGACCTGGCGCCAGGCCTTGAGGAGATGGCTCTATCGGATGATGGGCTCGTGGAGGCAGTCTCCAAGCCGGACAGCGCGTTCGTCTGGGGTGTGCAGTGGCATCCTGAATACTGGTACAAGACCAATCCAGACTGCATGAAGATCTTCGAGGCATTCGCTGCGAGCATGCGCTTCGCATAGCGGCATCTGACCCGCCTCTCATGGTCAGGCTCTTTGGATCTCGTAGCAAACAGTACAACCGGGCTAGATTGTGCATGCATTATTCCGGAACAGGCTCTCCGTCTCAGCTTCATCCGGATACTGCGCAGTTGAGCCGTCAGCTCCCATGAGGTCTCGTCAATCTAAGGGCTTCCGACATGTGGCGCGTTCCTGATAGCCGTTCTTGACCGGATATCTCATTGGCAGTCTGGACGAACGGCTTGCCACAGTTGCAATCAGTGCTTTTCCACAGGGACAGGGGAAGCTTGAAGAGATTGGCGTCGGCGATAAGCTGCAGCGGATAAGTCAATGTGTACGAGCCGCACCTGCACGTCGACTTTGAAAGACATGGCTAAAGAAAATCATCCAGATTCCGCCTGGAATAGAGAACACGCCGCACTTCCATAGTGTCATCGACAACTACATAGAAAACGGAAAAGTTCCTGACGTTGATTCGATAATACGGATGTAGCCGCTCCCGTTTCGAAGGATATGGGGCGGTCGAGAGAGGAGCTTCCAGACGCCTGTAGATTGCCGATTCGATATCGCTGACCAGCCGCTCCGCAGCAGCAGGATTCTGAAGCCTGATGGCAATGTAATCTGCAATCTGTGTCAGATCCTCCTCAAAAAGCGGGAGAAGCAAAAGCTTATATTTGCTGGCCACGGATATGACTCCTCACCCGTCCAAACACTTCATCGGCAGAATAGCGCACGCCAGAAGCGGCGGCCGCAGCATCAGCCTCATCGAGCTTGCGCTCTGTATCATCGGTAAGTCTGGAATACTGCTCGATGCTCAAGAGGACCATCGTGCCATAACCGTTTTTCGTAAGGAAGACAGGCTCTCCTGACTCTAAGACAGTTTCCTCAATCTCCGGAAACTTGTTTCTTAAATCAGATACCGGGCGAATGTTAATCATGTACAATGCCTCCGTTCTTATCATTATTTTATCTCTATTTTATCATCATTAGACAGATTTATACGCCTGATGCAGCAGGCAGCATAGGGGCTCTGCGCCCAGCACAATGGCCTTTCTATCTCCGATGGCTTCAGGTGCCATCAGCTCAAGAGATGCGGGGCATAATCCAATGGATGCAGCCCCTGCGTCATAGCAGAAAAGAGGCCAATCCCATGCCAGGGCACCATCGAGCCCAGAAGCGAACGACTCCTGCTCCGGAGGATGCGTCTGGATGATGCCCAGCATTGCATCGCCTCTTCGGCACCGGTAAGATGATGTGGCGCTACTCAGGATGGAATCCCTTCGCAACCGAAGAGTTGGCGACGGAGAGCTTGCGCGAGGCGCTTGCGGCGTATGAGGATCCGCACTTCTATGCCTGGATCGCAGAGCATGATGGAGCGGTCGTCGGCACTGTCTCTGCCTATGACTACCAGAGCGAGTCGAAAAGCGCCGAACTTGGCATCAGTGTCGCCCACAGCTTCTGGCATCAGGGCTTCGCAGGAGAGGCTCTTCTGCGCATGGTCGCCTATCTGATGGACGAGGAGAGGCTGGCCTCCGTCTCTGTCTGGTGCGCAGAGGACAATGTCGCATCGCGGAAGGCCCTCGAGCATGCCGGCCTCACGCTGCGCTCTACCGATCCGGGCGGCCTTGAGGTGGATGGGCATCTCTACAACAGGCAGAACTTCCTTCTGACCGCTGCTGAATGGCAGGCAATGCCTATCCACCAGTAGGGCCCTGCTTCCGCCTTCCTATCCAGCCGTCCGCATAAGCATCCCAATTGTTGCAGGCATATATGTCGTTATGAAACTCTTGGGGTCATCTCTCCTGGCTCTGCTCAGCCAAGGGCTATCGTAGGCTCTGTCCGTCATCCCTTGTGCGTGAAGGAGACACAGATGGCATTCCACAATTCGAAGGCTGTGATCGTCGGCGTCGGCAATGTCGGGGCGACCTGCGCCTACAGCTTCGTGAACCAGCTGCTCTGCGAGGATCTTGTCCTCATCGATGTGAACAAGGACAAGGCCTACGCCGAGGCGCTCGATATCCAGCACTCCGTCTATTTCATGAACCGCAACATGCATGTCCGTGCAGGCGACTACTCCGAGTGCGCCGATGCTGACGTCGTCGTCATCTCTGCCTCGGCACCCATGCCGAAGGATTCCCATGACCGGCTCGAGATGCTGAAGCCCTCCATGGGGCTGATGAAGAGCATCGTCACCTCCATCATGGCATCAGGCTTCTCCGGCATCCTCATCGTCGTCTCGAACCCCGTCGATGTGATGACCTACTACGCCTGGAAGCTCTCGGGGCTCCCCTATCAGCAGGTCATCGGCTCCGGCACAAATCTCGATACGGCGCGGCTCTGCACCGAGTTCTCCCGCATGTACGATCTCGATGCCCGCAACGTCGAGGCCTACGTCGTGGGAGAGCACGGCGATTCTGAAGTCATCACCTGGGACTCCGCCACGATCGGCGGCAAGCGCGTCGACGATGTCCTGGCTGACAATGCCTCGCGCACCAAGGGAACCACGAAGGCCGACCTGGCCCATGCGGTCGTCGAGGGCGGCTGGGACATCTTCAACCGCAAGGGCAACACCTGCTATGGCATCGCCTCGTCGGTCACCGCGATCGCCCGCTCCATCTTCTTCGACGACAATGCGATCTTCCCGGTGAGCGTGCGGCTCACCGGCCAGTACGGCGTGGATGGCATCTTCCTCTCAGTGCCGACGATCATCGACCATACCGGCGCGAAGGAGATCGTCGAGATCCGCCTCTCCCCCGACGAGCTCGATGCCTTCCAGCGCTCCGCCAAGCTGCTCCAGGAATACTACGATGTGGTGGACAACGCCTAGCCTGCCTGATCCCCTCATCCATCTGCATGAAAAGGGCGCCCTGCTTCACGCAAGGCGCCCTTCATTCATGTGCAGGACCTGCCCTCTCAGGCTGCAGGATCGATTCTGACCTTGCCATCATCCCCGACATGGACCCGGCCCTCAGCCAGAAGCTCGATCACATCGGGATAGAGCTGATGCTCGATCTCATGGATATGGGCCTCGAGCTCATCCACGGTCCAGCCTTCCTCGACGGGAAGCGCCCGCTGGGCGATGATGGGGCCGCAGTCGTAGCGGTTGTCCGCGAAATGCACGGTCACGCCCGTGACCTTCACGCCGTAGTCGTAGGCATCCTGGATGGCATGGGCGCCCTTGAAGCTCGGAAGCAGCGCCGGATGGAGGTTGAGCACCCGGTTCGGGAAGGTGGCGAGGATGGGATCGTGCACCATCCTCATGTATCCTGCCATCACCACGTAGTCCACGTTATGCTGCTTGAGCTCGGTCGCGATCACCATATCGGCCTGGATGGGATCTGCATAGATGGCCTTGTCCAAGGTCAGGGTCTGGATGCCGGCGGCCTGGGCACGCTTGAGCCCATAGGCGCTCGGACGGGAGGAGACCACCAGCTCGATCGTGGCGTTGAGCGTGCCTTCGGCGATGCGGTCGATGATGGCCTGTAGGTTCGTGCCGGAGCCTGAGATCAGGACGCCCAGCTTGATTGGCTCATGCCCGCTCATCGATAGACCACCTTGCCCGTGCCCTCTGTGACCTCGCCCATTACGAAGGGATTGAGGCCCTCGCCCTCGAGGAGCTCGCAGACCTCGTCCACATCGTCCTGCGCGCACAGAAGCGACATGCCGACGCCCATGTTGAAGGTCTTGTATGCCTCATCAGGCGTGAGGCCCGCTGCCTTCACACAGTAGCCGATGATGGGCGGGACATCCCAGGCAGGCCCATCCTCGCCACCGCGGTCCACCACCGCGTCGAGATCCTTTGGCAGGGCACGGTTCAGGTTCTCCGTGATGCCGCCGCCTGTGATGTGTGCCATCGCATGGATCGGAGCGCCCGCACGCAGCACGTTCATGAGCTTGCCGGCATAGATCGTGGTCGGGCGCATCACGGCATCAGCCAGAGACTCGCCAAGCTCCGGGATGGGGGTCTCAAGCTCCTCCACGGTCTTGCCCTCGATGGCGACCTTGCGGACGAGAGAATATCCATTGGAGTGGATGCCGGAGCTGGGAAGCCCGATGATCGCATCGCCGAGCTTCACCTTGGAGGGACCGATCATCTTCGGACGGTCGACGACGCCCACGACAAATCCTGCAAGATCGTAGTCATCAGCCTTCATGACGCCAGGATGCTCGGCCATCTCGCCGCCCACGAGGGCGCAGCCGCTCATCTTGCAGCCCTCGGCGATTCCCTTCACGATCTCGGCCACATGCTCGGCGCGGAGCTTGCCGATTGCGACATAGTCAAGGAAGAAGAGCGGCTCTGCTCCCAGCGGCACGATATCGTCGACACACATGGCGACGAGGTCCTGGCCGACCGTATCATGGCGGTCGAGGAGCTGGGCGATCGCGAGCTTCGTGCCCACGCCGTCCGTGCCGGAGACCAGCACGGGGTCCTCCATGTCCTTGTAGCCCTTGAGCGAGAAGCAGGAGCCGAAGCCGCCGAGTCCGCCAATCACCTCAGGGCGGTTTGTCTCGGCCACGGCTGCCTTGATCGCATCGACCGCACGGGCCCCCTCATCCACGTCGACACCGGCATCTGCATAGGTCACGTGCTTCTTCTCCATGGTCACTGCTCCTCCTTATGGATCTCCTGTATGACATCCTCGATCTGCATGCGCGCCCCTTGTGGCGGCTTGGCCAGGTTATGCGGACGATAGCCGGAAAGAAAGCGCCCTTCCGAGAACTCCTTGGGTATGGCGACAGGATACTCGCCCGTGAAGCAGGCGCAGCAGTAGCCGCCCGCAGGGCAGCTGTGCACGAGGCCCTCGACCGACAGGAAGTGGAGGGAGTCTGCCCCGATGTACTCGCAGACCTCCTCCTCGCTCATGCGGGCAGAGATCAGCTGGTCCTGGGTGCCGGTATCGATGCCGTAGAAGCAGGGCCACTTGACCTCGGGGGAGGTGATGCGCACATGCACCTCCTTGGCGCCAGCATCCTTCAGCATGCGGACGATCTGCTTCGAGGTCGTGCCGCGCACGATCGAGTCATCGACCATCACCAGGCGCTTTCCAGCCACATTGTCGCGCAATGCATTGAGCTTCATGCGGACGCCGAGCTGGCGCAGCTCCTGCGTCGGCTGGATGAAGGTGCGGGCGATATAGCGGTTCTTGATGAGGCCCTCGCCGTAGGGAAGCCCCAGCTCGTGGGCATAGCCCTCTGCAGGAGGGAGGCCCGAGTCGGGGACGCCGAAGACCATGTCCGCATCGATCGGTGCCTCACGGGCAAGCTGGCGGCCCATCTCGTAGCGCATGCTGTAGATCGAGCGGCCGTCCTCGTAGGAGTCGGGACGGGAGAAATAGACATTCTCGAAGATGCAGCGTGCCTGAGCACGGGCCTCAACGCCCCGCTCGGATATGAGCCCATCATCGGAGATGCGGACGATCTCGCCCGGCTCGATGTCGCGCATGTACTTGGCGCCCACGATATCCAGCGCGCAGGTCTCGGATGCGACCACATAGTCGTCGCGGCCAAGGCGCCCCAGCACCAAAGGACGGATGCCATTGGGATCGCGGAAAGCATAGAGGGCATTCTCGCGAATCAGCACGATCGCATAGCCGCCGTCGATCATCTCCATCGTCCGGCGGATGCCTTCGCGCAGATGGCTCGTCTGCATCGTGAAGTAGCCGATGAGCTTCGCGGCGACCTCGGAATCCGTGTTGGAACGGAAGAAGACGCCGAGATCGATGAGCTCGCGGCGCAGGGCATCGGTGTTCACCAGGGTGCCATTGTGGGCCACGGCGATGATCGTGTCGTCGATCGTCGAGAGGTGCGGCTGGGCAGCCTCCCAGCTCTTCGATCCCGCCGTGCCGTAGCGGACATGGCCGACGGCGACCTTGCCCCGGAGCGCCCCCAGATCCGCATCGGTGAAGACGGAATCGACCAGGCCCAGATCCTTCCTGATGAGGACGGTCTTCCCATCGCCGACGGCAATGCCGGCAGACTCCTGGCCCCTGTGCTGCAGGCCCCTCAGGCCAAAGGCCGTCAGGCGCGCCACATCGCGGTCTGGCGCCCAGATGCCAAAGACGCCGCATTCCTCATGGATATGGCTCTCGCAGGGATTTGCCTGCTCGTTCAGCTCTCGACTCATACCCTCTCCTTGCATTGTGCTTCCCTGCCCCCTATGCGGTGGCCGCGGCAAGCGCAGCTTCGCTCTTCGGCACGCACACCAGGACCGTGCGGCCAATTCCATTGTCGTAGTTGCACGTTACCAACGTGAGCACATGGCTCGTCTGCGCAATGATTGCAGAAGCGTCCGGGCGCGATGCGACCGACTTTGCCAGAAGGTCCGCGAGATAGCCATGGAAATCGTCCTGGGTCACGAAGGCGAAGGTGCGGACATTCGTGTCGTCTGCAGTCGTCTTGTAGACCAGGAGCGGCTCCAGCTCATAGCTCTGGTTGTTCTCATCGATGTACCAGATGGTCGGATGGCTGTTGAAGTTCGACTGCTCCGCCATATCGGCAACCGGCTTGAACATCGACCCATCGAGCAGGTGGTGCCCGTAGATGATGGTCTGGGAATCGAGCATGCCCGGCTCGGTGTTCTGGTAGTCCATGAAGACCTGGCCGCCCAGGGAATACTCGCCTGTCGCCGTATGGCGGAGGTATTCGTCGTTGTTGGATCCCTGATAGACCGGATAGTTCACGACGGTGTCCGGGATGTAGATCCATCCCACCACATCGGAGTTGATGGCCTCGAGGCCCGCCCAGTCGATGGTCGGGACGCCCCCGCTGTCATCCGCGTTCGGCGTGCTGTACTGGGCAAGCTCCTCGTTCACCTGCTCCTGCTGCTGGTACTGCTGCTGGGCGCGCCAATACATGTAGCCTGCGACGCCGATCAGGGCTATGCCGACGATCAGAAGGAGGGTCGAGATGACACGGAGGACCGGATGCTTGCGCTTCCTCTTCTTCTCTCCGTCGAGATCATACGGGTCGAGCTCCTGGTAGTTGGAGACCCTGCCGCCCTTCCCTGCACGTTCGGCTTTGCGGTCCTTCTGCGAGTGCCCGACCAGCGGCGTGAAGCCCTCCTGTATGGTCGTGCCTTCAGCGCCCGCGCTGTAGCGTGGCTGCGCCCCATCCACCAGCTCGGAATCCTCGTCCTCGACATTGGCCCTGATGGAGCCCTGCTGGACGCTGCCTTCCTCCTGGGAGGGATCCTCATCCACCTGTTTCATATGACGTGCCATGATAGCGACTCCTGTCGAGGCAAGATCCCGGCAACGGATGCCGGGAGATAGAGAGCGGATAGCGCTTCGAGCGTAACAAAAAACTGCCTCCCGCGCAGGCGGGAGGCAGCACCGTGCCTCAGGAAAGCTTCTTGCCGAGATATGCCGCAGCAGCAGGCTTGTCGAAGTTGCCGTTGGTGGCCTTGGTGAGGGCGCCCATGACCTTGCCCATATCACGCTTCGTGGAGGCGCCGAGCTTGCCGCACGTCTCGTCGATCAGGGCCTCGAGCTCCGCGCCTGCGACCTGCTTCGGCAGGATGGACTCGAGGATCCCCGCCTGCTCCTCAAGCAGGGCGATGCGCTCTGCATGGGTCTCGGCACCTGCCTTGTGGAGCCCATCAAGCTCCTCGGCCGTGACCTTCTGCAGCTTCTTGATCGCAGCGGTGATGTCGGCTTCGGTCACCTCGCGGCGTTCGTCGACCTCGATCTGCTTCACTGCCTGATTCACGAGCCGCAGAATCTGGGTGCGTGCCTTGTCGCGCGCCTTCATGGATTTCTTGATCTCTTCGAGCAGTTCCTCTTTGGTCAAAACAGATTCCTTCTTCCCAGGAGCAGGTGCTAGGCTTCAGCCATCTCCTGCTTCATTGCAACGATCTTCTCGCGGTACTCAGGCAGCGTGGCGCCCAGGATCTGCGTGGCATAGATGGCAGCATTCTTCGCGCCATTGATCGCGACGCAGGCGACGGGCACGCCGGACGGCATCTGCACCATCGAGAGCAGCGAATCCATGCCGCCCAGATCGGAGGTCTTCATCGGGACGCCGATGATCGGAAGCGGCGTATAGGCTGCGACGACGCCACCCAGATGCGCTGCCTTGCCTGCAGCGGCGATGATCACCTTGAGGCCGCGGTCTGCTGCCGTGCTTGCCCATTCATGGACCTTGTCCGGGCTGCGATGGGCGGAGGCGATGATGAGCTCATAGGGGACGCCCAGCTCATCCAGCTCCTTCGTGCATGCCTCCATCGTCGGCATATCGGACTTCGAGCCCATGATGATGCCTACCAAAGGTGTTTCGGCCATTTCCATACCTCCAAAGCGTCAAAGGCACCCCATCAGTGCGAGGTGCCTTCCTGTGGGACCTTATGTGTGCTAGTTCGTGCTCGCTGAGCTGGACTCGCCCGACGAGGTGTACGAGGCATCGCCCGTGGCGGTGCTGTCCGTACCAGAGCCCGTGGCATCAGAGCTTGTCGTGTCGGAGCTCGTGGTGCCAGAGCTGGTGCTGGAACTCGAATCCGTCGAAGTGCTGTTCTGCTCGCTCTCGCTGCTCGAGCCGAAGCCCAGGATCTCGGTCGGCGACCAAGTCGTGACCTCGGAGCGCAGGATGTTCTGGATGTCCTCATCCATGCCGGCGATCGTGCAGGTGAAGTTCACGCGGCCATTGGCGGAGGTGGACTTCCTCCAGATGAATGTCATGAACGACTCCAGGTCCCCGGACGGCTTGAGGAAGCCGAAGAGCGAGGAGCGCTCAATCGTCCCGTCGTCGGCCCTGTGCACCTTGACATGATAGATGACCGTGTCGATATCCGGATTGAGGAGGGCGTTGACGGCGAAGGCGGTCGCCTGGATCTGCGAGCCGGCGAAGCACTCCATCGAGTCGCGCGAGCTGGTATCGATGACAGTGACTTCGACACGGCCGGTCTCCTCAGATGCCTCCTGGATCGTGAAGTCATCCGGGAACTGCGTGAAGCCGTTGCCCCATTCGACGCCGCCGCGCAGGGCGCTGGCGACCGTCTGGACGCTGACCTCGTCGGAGAGGTTCGCCGTGTTCATGCGGCGTGCCACGCCGCAGGACACCTGCGCCAGCACCAGCACCACAAGGAACAGGAGGATGATGGCAATGGCGGCATGCGTGATCGACTTCTCGACCGTGTTGCCGGAGGGGTCATCCCCTGAGAGCGGGTCCACATCGACGCCAGAGCCAAAGAGACGCCTGCGGGAACGCTGCTTGTCAGCGTTGTCCTTGTTGGTATGCCCCGTCTCATCGACCTTCGCAAAGAGTTCCTCCGCCTGGTCGGCGCTCAGGGCGTTCTTCTGCTTGATAGGCATATGCGCGCTCCCGTTTTCCTGCTGATGCGCAAAGCTGGTAGGTTGCCAAGGTGCCATGCCGGAGCTGAATCCAGGCTGGCATCCCTCATGCTAAGTATACGCAACTCAGAGCCCTGCCGATGCCATCACGTGAGCCTTCCTTCAAACTGCATCCGGTAATAGCGGGCATAGGTGCCGTTCAGGGCAAGAAGCTCCTCATGCGTCCCCCGTTCGGCGACCTTGCCATCGATGATGGTGGCAATCTCGTCTGCATCCTTGATGGTGGAGAGCCTATGGGCGATCACGATCGTGGTGCGGCCACAGGCAAGCTCGGCAAGCGATGCCTGCACCATCTTCTCCGATTCGTTGTCGAGAGCGCTTGTCGCCTCGTCGAAGATGAGCAGCGGCGGATTCTTCAGGAACACGCGGGCAATCGCGATCCTCTGCTTCTGTCCGCCGGAAAGGCGCGTGCCCCGCTCTCCCACCTGCGTCTCATAGCCATCCGGCAGGGTCTCGACGAATTCGTCGATATGGGCGCGATGCGCCGCCAGGGCAATCTCCTCGGCGGTCGCCGAGGGCTTGCCGTAGGCGATGTTTTCGGCGATCGTCCCGTCGAAGAGATAGACGTCCTGCTGCACGAGGCCGATGGCATCGCGGAGCGACTTCTGCGTCACATCGCGGACATCCTGTCCATCGATCGTGATCGAGCCGGAGTCCACATCGTAGAAGCGCGGCAGGAGCGAGCAGGTCGTGGACTTGCCGCCGCCTGAGGGGCCGACCAGAGCAAGCGTCTCGCCGGGCCTGAGCTCAAGGTCGAGGCCGCGGATGACCTCGCCTTCATCCTTCGCATAGGAGAAATGCACATCGTCGTAGACGACACGCCCTTCCGTGACCACAAGATCCGCAGCACCGGGCTTGTCCTCGATATCAGGCTGGGTATCGAGGACGTCGACGAAGCGCGCAAATCCTGCCACAGCCTTCTGGAAGGTCTCCGTGAAGTTCAGGATGTTCGTGATCGGGTTCGTGAAGAGCGAGATGTAGAGCGCATAGGTCGAGAGGTCGATGGCATCCATCTGGCCCTGGGCGATGAGCCAGCCGCCGTAGACGATGATGCAGACATTCAGGATTCCCATCATCACGGCGATGGCGGACTGGTAGATGCCCATCGCATGGTACATGCGGACCTTCGAGTCGAGGTAGGCATCATTCGACTTCCGGAACTTGCTGCGCTCCACGTCCTCGGCCGCGAAGCTCTTCACGACCCGCACGCCGGCAAGGGAATCCTCGACCTGGGAGTTCACACCGCTGATGCGCTGGCGGTTCTCGGTGAAGACCGCCCGCATCCTCCGGTTTGCCTCGATATCGAATATCACCAAGGCTGCAAGGACCACCGCAAGCACGGCTGTCAGCGGGAGGTTGATGGTGGCCAAGATCACGAAGGAGCCGACGATCTCGACGACACCGATCAGGAGGAACTCCGGCCCATGGTGGGCGGTCTCCGAGATATCGAAGAGGTCGGAGACGAGCCTGCTCATGAGGTCGCCGCTCTTGTTGCGGTCGAAATACGAGAAGCTCATCCGCTCATAGGCATCGAAGAGGTCCTCGCGCATCTTCGACTCCATGCGGGCGCCCATCACGTGGCCCCAGAAGATCACGAAGTAGCGGCACAGGAACCGGATCGCATACATTGCGATGAGGCCAAGGGCGATTGCGAGGAGCGCCTGGACGATCGCATCATGTCCCTCGGTGAAGAGCCCCTTCGTAAGGATCCGCAGGATCTGCGGGAAGGCAAGGTCGATGAGGGCGACGAGCAGGGCGCAGATGATGTCGCCTATGAAGAGGTGCATCTGGCCATGGTAGTAGGAAAGGAAGGTGCGAAAGAGGCCACGCCTCTTCTTCTCTGTAGCTTGCATAGGGTCCTTGCATGAAGGGGCACCCCGTGGGGTGCCCGGATTGCCAGTTGCTGTCCTTGGGGCTGCAGGGGGCAGGTGCCCCTGCGGCCGGCTCTGTCAGCCCTCTTGGGGCGGCGTCAGCCTATGGCTGATCACATCGCAGAGCAGCGCGCCGATGACGGTCTTCGCATCCTCGATGCGGCCATCGAGCACCGCATCCACGAGCTCCCCCACATCGACGAGATCGACGTTGATGAACTCGTCTGCATCGGGGTCGCTGCCCGCGAGCGTGAGCTCTGTCGCCATGTAGATATGGATGAGCTCGTCGGCGAAGCCGGCAGAGGTCGCGATGGTCGTGAGATAGGCCATCTTCCCGGCCGCAAATCCGGTCTCCTCCTGGAGCTCGCGGTGGGCGCAGTCGAGCGGATCCTCGCCGGGGGCAAGCTTGCCTGCCGGAATCTCCACCGTGACCCGTCCCAGGGCCGTGCGGTACTGGCGCACGAGGCAGATCCTCCCCCCCTGCGTGAGGGCCACGATCGCCACGGCACCAGGATGGCGGACGACGTCGCGCAGGGCATGGCGGCCATCAGGCAGTGTCACCTCGAGGCGGTCGACGTTGAAGATGCGGCCCGTCCAGGCAACCTCCTCCGAGTCGATGGCCTCCTCGAGGGCCTTGTCCCTCGGGTCGTCCTCGCCGAGCACAAGGCTCCGCTCCTGGGGCATGCCAGAGACATGCGTATGCTCGGAGCGGTCGCCGTCGAAGGTATAGGCGCCTGCCGCATCGCCGAGCGAGTCGAGCGCCTCGGTGCGGGCTTGTGCCAGGTCGTCCTTGGAAGGCATGCTGGGGATGTCCGGAGCCTCGCCTTCCTGCTCTATCTTCTTGCTCATCTATGCACCTCTAGAGATTGGCGCGGCCCTTGATGGCCTTGATGCCGATATCGTGACGATAGGTCTTGCCCTCGAACCAGATCTTGTCGCAGGCCTCATAGGCACGGTTGCGGGCATCCTCGAAGGTGCCTGCCACGGCCGTCACATCGAGCACGCGGCCGCCCGCCGTCACAAGGTTGCCGTCTGCATCGAGTGCGGTGCCGGCATGGTAGACCGTGACGCCGTCCATTGCATTCGCATCGTCCACGCCGAAGATGCGCTTGCCCTTCTCATAGCTGCCCGGATAGCCGGCGCTCGTGAGGACGACCGAGACCGCCCAGTCGTCGTCCCACTGCACCATGGACGGATCGAGCGTCTGGCTGTCGCAGGCCAGGAAGGCCTCGACGAGGTCGCCCTTCATGCGGGGCAGGACGACCTGGGTCTCGGGATCGCCGAAGCGGGCATTGAACTCGAGGACCTTCGGACCATCCTTCGTGAGCATGAAGCCGCCATAGAGGCAGCCGGAATAGGTGATGCCTTCGGAGCGCAGCTCGTCGATCACCTTCTGCTCGATCTCGACCATCTGGTCAAGCTCGCCCGGAAGAAGGATCGGCACTGGCGAATAGACGCCCATGCCGCCCGTGTTGGGGCCACGGTCCCCATCCAGGGCGCGCTTGTGGTCCTGGCTTGTCGCAAGCGGCACGAGGGTTGTGCCATCGGTCAGGGCAAGGAGCGAGCATTCCGGGCCTTCGAGCATCTCCTCCACGACGACCGTCTTGCCGGCAGCGCCGAAGTGCCCGCCGAAGCACTCATGGACGCCCGCCAGGGCCTCCTCGGTCGTCTGGGCGACGATGACGCCCTTGCCGGCAGCAAGGCCGTCAGCCTTCACGACACAGGGGCCAGCGAGCGAACGGACGTAGTCGGCGCAGGACTGCTCGTCGGTGAAGCTCTGATAGGCAGCCGTGGGAACGCCTGCCTTGCCCATGACCTCCTTCGCGAACTTCTTGGAGCCCTCCATCTGGGCTGCTTCCTTGCTGGGGCCGAAGACCGGGATGCCAGCGGCACGCACTGCATCGCCGACGCCCTTCACGAGCGGAGCCTCCGGGCCGATCACGACGAGGCCAATCCCCTGCTCCTTCGCGAAGCGGGCGACCGCCTCTCCGTCCTCAGGGTCGAGCTCGGCCTTCTCTGCCAGCCCGTACATCCCGCCATTGCCCGGCGCCACATAGATCTTGCCTGCATGCGGGGACTCCGTCAGCTTCACGAGCAGGGCATGCTCGCGTCCGCCCGAACCCAGAAGCAGGATATCGACGTTCTTCTCTGCCATTGCGGCCTCCATCCAAACAGGAAAGGTGCCGGAGGAGCCTCATGGGCATCCGACACCTTCACCTCACCTATCCGAAATTGCTAGTCCCAATACCGGTTGATCGTCTGCTCGCGGTCCGGACCCACCGTGATGATGGAGACGCGCACGCCTGCGAGCTGCTCCAGGAAGTCGATGTAGTCCTTCGCCTCGCGCGGGAGCTGGTAGAAGTTGCGGACATCCGAAATGTCGCACTTCCAGCCCGGCAGGGTCTCGTAGACCGGCTTCGCATGATAGAAGACGGACTGGTGCTCAGGAACCGTCCGATAGGTCTTGCCATCGCACTCGTAGGCGACGCAGACCTTGATCTCATCGAGGCAGCCGAGGACATCGAGCTTCGTGATCGCCAGATCGGTCAGGCCGTTGACACGGGCAGCATAGTTCACGACTACCGCATCATACCAGCCGCAGCGGCGCTTGCGTCCCGTCGTGACGCCGTACTCGTGGCCGACCTCGCCGAGGAGATCGCCCGTCTCATCGAAGAGCTCGGTCGGGAAGGGGCCGGAGCCGACGCGGGTCAGATAGGCCTTCGCGACACCGAGGACACGGTCGATCTGGGTAGGTCCGATGCCGGAGCCGGTGACTGCGCCGCCAGCTGTGCAGTTCGAGGAGGTGACGAACGGGTAGGTGCCATGATCGATATCGAGCATGGTCGCCTGGGCGCCCTCGAACAGGATGTTCTTGCCCGCTTCGAGCTGCTCGTTCAGGAAGAGCGAGCTCTCGACGATGTAGGGGCGGATGCGCTCTGCATAGGGCAGGTAGGTCTCGCAGATCTGGTCGACCGTGTAGGTCGGCAGCTCATAGACCTTCTCGAGGATCGGGTTCGTGTAGGCAAGCGCGCTCTCGAGCTTCTCGCGGAAGATGTGCTCGTCGAGCATGTCCTGGATGCGCAGGCCTGTGCGGTTCATCTTGTCCATGTAGCAGGGGCCGACGCCGCGCTTCGTGGTGCCGATGAGGTTCTTGCCGAGCTTCTTCTCATGCGCGCCATCGAGGTCCTTGTGATAGGGCATAACGATGTGAGCATTGCCGGAGATCTTCAGATCGGCGCAGGAGATGCCCTGCTTCTCGAGCATGTCGATCTCGCCGAGGAGGATCTCAGGGTCGACGATGCAGCCATTGCCGATCACCGGATAGACGCCCTTGTACATTACGCCAGAGGGCACCTGGTGCAGAGCGAGCTTGTGGCCTCCTGCAATGACCGTATGGCCGGCATTGGCACCACCCGCATAGCGGCAGACGACATCGAAATCGCCTGAGATGAGGTCCGTGACCTTGCCCTTGCCTTCATCGCCCCACTGTGTGCCGACAAGCACTGATGCTGGCATGTGATTCCTCCTATATTGAAGCCTGACAGAGCCCCGCGCAAAGCGCAGGACTCTCCCAGTATACGGCAGGCACGCAGGAGCCTGCGCCGATTTCGCACGCCGAAACGAGGTCTCTATAGAGGACAGGCACAGCTACTCCGTATGGATCGAGTCGACCTCGATGAACTTCGTCTTGCCTGGCTCGAAGACGAGCGGCACCGTGCCGACCGGGCCTGAACGGTTCTTCGCGATGATGAAGTTCGTGATGTTCTTGTCGGGACGGTCGTCGCGCTCGGCCTCCTCGTCTGTCATCGAGCGGTCGAGAAGGATGACGATATCGGCGTCCTGCTCGATAGCGCCGGACTCGCGCAGGTCGGAGAGCTGCGGGGTCTTGCCGGTGCGGGATTCGACCTGGCGGGAGAGCTGGGAGAGCGCCACGACCGGCACGCCCAGGTCCTTTGCCATGATCTTGATGCCTCGCGACATCTCGGAGACCTCGGTCGCACGGCTGTCCGACCTCCTGCCGCCGGAAGGCGGCGACACGAGCTGCAGGTAGTCGAGGATGACGAGGCAGTTCTGCCCCTTGCCATGGAGCATGCGCCTCGCCTTGGCGCGCACCTCCGTCACGGTCGTGCCCGGCGTGTCGTCGACCATCATGTCGAGCCTCGAGAGGTCGATCGTCGCGTCGAGGAGCAGCTTCCACTGGTTGTCGCGGATATTGGCGGCACGGATGTCCTGCAGGCTCACCCCCGACTGGGCAGCGAGCAGGCGCTGGGCAATCTCGGCCTTGCTCATCTCGAGCGAGAAGAAGGCGACGGTCGCGCCCTTCGCAGCAGCATTCACTGCGAGGTTCAGGGCGAACGATGTCTTGCCGACGCCTGGGCGGGCGCCGATGACGATCATCTGGCCAGGACGCAGGCCCAGCAGCTGCCTGTCGATGCCTGGGAACCCGGTCTGGACACCGAGGAACTTCTTGTCCTGTCCCGCCATGTCCGCAAGCTCGCTGTAGAGGTCCTGCATCACGCTCTCGATGGTGGAGTAGTCGCTCTTGATGTCAGAATCGGTGGCGTTGAGGATGAGCTTCTCGGCCTGGTCGACGACTTCCTTCGTATCCTCTGGTGCATCGTAGGCAAGCGCGGTCACCTGCGTGGAGGCCGTGATGATCTTGCGCAGGGTCGAATCGCGGCGCAGAATCTCCGCATGATGGCGCCAGCTGGCGAGCGCGAAGCTGTTCCCGTTGAGCTCGAGCAGATAGGTGCTGCCTCCTGCACGGGAAAGCTCGCCCTCCGACTTCAGGTAATCGGCAAGCGAGATCGGATCGACCGGCTGTCCACGGTCGAAGAGGGTGCGCATCGCCATATAGATCGTGCGGTTCGACGGCACGTAGAAATCGTCAGGCGAAAGCTCCGTGAGGGCTTCCTGGAGGACATCGGCGGAAAGCAGCATCGCCGACAGCACCGAAGCCTCGGCTGCCGAATCCTGCGGCATCACCGCATCGGCAGGAGGCGTCGTAGGCATATCGCGGCGCTCGCGCTTCTCATGCTCTGGCATACAGTCCCCTTTCTCTTTCCCTAATCAGATGCACTAACAGGCTGCCCTGTCAAGCTCCACCCTCAGAGGCCCATCCCAAGGAGCAGGGAGGGGCCGGTGCGCCGGTGGTGAAAGTTCCTTCGCCGTGACCTTGCGATTCGCAGGTTTTCGACGTTTTCGACATTTTGTTCGATGCTGCATGGAGCAGTTTTCGACATATCGAACAAGCGTACCTTCCTGCACGTCAGAGGCCATTTTGAACGCCCACGGAAAAAACTATGTATGCCCCGACCTGCGCTTTTCCGCATTTCCGCAGGTAGATGCCTTACAAATTATTCTCTCGGAAGAGCAGAAAGCCCTCCTTGGAACACATGGTCCCAAGGAGGGCGCTCAGTCGCTGTGCATACAAGGTCTTGTGGCCTCAGTCTTCAGCCTGCATATTTGTCGAAATCCCCCAGCTTTCACCAGAGGTCCCGCGCAGGCGGAAGAAGATGCCTTAGGCCTCTGCCGGAGCCTCGGCTGCATCCTCTGCAGGAGCGGCCTCCTCGGCTGCCTCAGGAGCAGCCTCCTCAGGCTCGACATCGCCGACGAGCACGTTGAGCTCGGCGTTGATCTCGCGGTAGAGGTTGATGGTGACCTGGTGGCGGCCGACGGTCTTGATGGCGGCAGCGTGCTCGACACGCTTGCGGTCGATCTCGACGCCGAGCTCTGCCTTCAGGGCATCAGCGATCATGGTCGTGGTGACAGAGCCGAAGAGCTGGCCGTCGTCGCCGATCTTTGCATCGACCTTGACGCTCTTGCCGTCGATCTGAGCCTTGAGGGCCTCGGCGTTTGCGATACGCTCAGCCTCGCGCTTCTCGATGTTGTGGCGGCGCTCCTCGAGCTGCTTGATATTGCCAGGGGTAGCCGGCTGGGCGATACGGTTCGGGAACAGGTAGTTCTCTGCGTAGCCCTGTGCGACGTCGACGATATCGCCTTCGCCGCCCTTGCCCCTGAGCTCACCCAAAAGGATGACTTTCATTGGGACACTCCTTCGGTTGGTTGCCTTGCGGCAACTCCTACTTACTCTCATCAGTCCGGTACTGGTAGCTCCGGATTCCTTTCCGCCTGAGATTGCGGAAGTTCGCGAAGCCATCGACCAGGCCAAAAACGCTCAATACCAGAAACGAGATCTCGAGCAGGACGCCCGCGAAGGCGCCCAGCACCTGTCCGAAGCTCCCCACCCCATGCTCTGCCAGGAACCACACGATGAGTGCGATGCCCTGGAGCACGGCGATGAAGCGCATGGCCTGGAGCAGGTTCGCCGCGACGAACACCAGCTCCTGCGGGAGCGCGATGCCTTTACGCTGCATCACGTCCACCACAAAGCCCGCGACAAGCACGATCAGCACCCAGAGAGGTGCATCGAAGTCACGGAAGCTGACCGCGTAGGTCACACCAGGCGTACCTGGACGGGTGAACAGGACTGCTCCCAGCCAGGCGCTCAGACAGTAGCAGACGCTGATGATCCCGTAGGCCAGCGGCCAATAAGTCTCCATCAGCCCCACTATCGCCTGGGCAGCACCCTGCGCCTCGGCAGAGCCCACAGAAGCCGCATAGGCGTCCGCAAGCTCCTGGTAGAAGGCAGACTCGCTCTCAGCCAGGCTCATACCTGCCTGGGCAGAGATATAGGCATCGGTGCCTATGAGCCCTGCGGTGATGCCCAGCGCCACAAGGACGAGGGCATTCGCGCTGAGATGCTTCCGGGTGACCAGAAGGCCGACCACGCTTCCTGCCAGGGCAGGAAGCACAGCCTCGCTCACAGATCCGGAAGCAGCGAGGATGCCTGCCACTACGCTAGCCGCCACCGTGGCTGCAATCGCTCCAAGAGAAGCCTTGCGCCCACGGCCGGCACAGCAGAGGCATGTGCCATACGAACAGGCGAAGCCTGCAAGCAGCGGTATGAATCCCGAGACGGCCCCGCCGGCTATGCACCAGGCCAGGCCGAGCCGGAAGTCATCGGAGGGGCGAGCCCTGCGCCCTGAGGCATCAGGAGCCTCCGATGCACCATCCTTCTGGCTGGACACAGGGGTCCAGCCTTCTGGCGGCACCAGACGCTTGTCGTCCTCTTTGCTCACTGCCACACGGCTTCGTTCGAGAACCGGATCTGCGCTAGTCGCGGTTGCGGCCACGGCCACCGCGGCTGGAGACCACGGAAACCGTATACGGCAGAAGTGCCATCTCGCGAGCGCGCTTGACGGCAATAGCGATGTCGCGCTGATGCTGCGTGCATGCGCCAGTCACACGACGCGGCTTGATCTTGCCGCGGTCAGTCGTGTACTTGCGGAGGAGCTGGACATCCTTGTAATCGATGTAGTCCACGTCCTCCTTGCAGAACTGGCAATACTTGCGACGCGGCTGACGCTGAAATTCCTGAGCCATGTCTGATTTGCCTTTCTTTTCAGGCGGCAAATCCGCCTGAGTTTCTTCACGTTCCTGCTAGAAGGGAATGTCCTCGTCGTAGACATCCGCAGAAGGCGGAGCCTGGACGGGACGCTGAGGGGCCTGCTGCTGCGGCTGATATGCCGACGGAGCAGAGAAGGCGGGCTCTGACGCCTGCTGGCTGCGTGCCTGCTGGGCGCCTCCCTGGTAGGACCCTTGGCCATTGCGTGACGACATGAATTCCAGGTCGTCCACAATCACCTCGAGCTTGCTCCTGCGCTGGCCGTCGCGTTCCCACGAGCTATAGCGCAGCTTGCCTTCCAAGGCAACCTTGGTGCCTTTGGTGAGGAAACGTGAAAGGGCCTCTGCGCGGGTTCCGAACATGACGCAGTCGACGAAGTTTGGAACATCCTCCCATTCACCGGATGCATTGCGGCGGCGGTCATTCACTGCTATGCCGAAGGTCAGCACGGTCGTGCCGCCCGTGGTGGAGCGGAGCTCCCCATCGCGTGTCAGATTTCCCGAAAGAACAACCCTGTTGATGCTCACGTTGCTCACTGCCTCTCTTCTGCGGGCTCTGCGCCCGCCCTTCCATGACTAGTCCTTGTCCGGACGACGCACGATCATGTGACGCTTCACTGCATCGTTGATGCGGAGAACGCGGTCGAGCTCTGCAATATCCTCTGCGTTGGCATGGAAGTTGATGAGGGTGTAGTCGCCCTCCGTGAGACCGTCGATCTCGTAGGCGAGCTTGCGCTTGCCCCAATCCTCGACGCTGTCGACCTGGCCACCGTTGGTGGTGATAGCGACGTCCACGCGCTTCATGACACCAGCGCGGACCTCCTCATTGGAAGCAGGATCGACAAAGAACAGCAGTTCATAGGCCTTCATATGGTCACCTCCTCTGGGCTTAAGGCTCAGGGTCGTGAAGGACAGCGCCCCGAGCAGGAAAGGTTCGGTCTAGAATCCTACCACACCCACGCCTGTCTCCCGATACACTCCACAACTTTCCGCATAGTGCCGCAGCATGCCACGCATGAGGCGCATGGTAGCAGACCGCCCTGACACAAATGGATATCCCTGCTGCCTGCATGCTCACACGCAAAGCAGGCGCCCTCCGCAAGGAAGGGCGCCTGCAGCCATAGCGAGGTCTATGCCTGCTCCTCGGAAGGAGTGCCTGGATCTTGTGGCCCTGCCTGGGGGGCAGCTGCCTGCGTCCTCCAGGACCCGCTCACCTCTGCAGGCATATCGGAGGTGAGCACACGCGCCGGCTCATCTTCTGGAGCGCTGCTCTCGCCTATGGCCGGAAGGCCTTGGACCGGCTTCTCCTCCGTCTCCGTCTCGCCCTTCTCATCCGGAGCCGATGCGGACGGGCGCTCCTGGCCTGGCTCCGGAGCCTCCCTGGGGCCGGATGAAGGAGCGGAAGCCTCAGGAGCCACCGGGCGCTCAGGCTCCTTCTCCTGCGGGCCTGCATCAGGCAGCGGATCTGTCGGGGACTTCCAGGCAGGGACATCGAACTGCCGCATCCAGAGGCCAATCGCATTGGTCAGGCAGAGCGCCAGCGCATTGTAGAAGACGCCTGCGAAGTAGATCACAAGCACCATCCAAGGCGCGAACTGGGCAAAGAACCGGACGATGAGGTAGGCAGACCCCATGCCCCCATCGTAGAGCACCGGCATGATCTCATAGATCGCTGGAACTGCCACAAGGATGGACATGAGGATAACGAAGCCCTCGATCAGGAGGATGCCGAGGAAGAGCCAGAGGGCGAGGAGCGCCAGGCTCTTGAAGTCGCGCTTCAGCATGTCCACGACACGGTTCACCTTATATGCCGCCCCGGCCTTCTGGTAGATCGTGGCACGGAGCGCCGCGACGTCCATGATGATGGACCAGAGGCAGCAGAGATAGGTCCAGATGAGGGCGGCAAGCGTGCTCTCGGTCCCCCGGCCAACAGCCAGCCCGATAAGGAAGAGGACCAGCGCATAGCCTATCGAAGAGAGGAACACGCGCCATCCGCTCTTGATGCAGGCGCCGATCTTCACGTCCTTCTGCTTGGGATAGGTATCAAGTCCCCACGCGCTCATGCGTGCCCATTCGAAGCGATATCCCTGGACACCCAGGACCCCTGCTATCGGGACGAGATCAGCCACCGGCAGCACGAGAAGCGGCTTGTACCATCCCTTGTCGTGCGTGACCATCCGCCAGGAGCGGCTGAGATATTCCTTGTTGCTGCTATCTGCCATGAGAGACCCTTTCAAGCCATTCTGTGCAGGGCCGGCCCCTGGAGCATCGCAGCGGCACGGCCATATGGATAAGGATATACCCCCGCACTCCCCATTTTCTGCAGGTGGTGTGCAAAGGACATGAGCCTGCAAGATTCCTGGGAGAGCGCCGGAAGTGCAACCTCATTCACGAGACAATAAAAAAGCCCTGCTGAGCAGGGCTTTGACTAATCTGGCGGAGAGGGTGAGATTTGAACTCACGTACCCGCAAGCGGGTAAACGGTTTTCGAGACCGCCGCATTCGGCCGCTCTGCCACCTCTCCAATTGTGAAAGAACGTGGCGTCCCTATTGCAGGAACGCCACGGAAATCTGCTGGCGGAGAGTCTGGGATTTGAACCCAGGATACGCTTTAGGCGTATACACGATTTCCAATCGTGCTCCTTCGGCCACTCGGACAACTCTCCTCAAAACCGCGTAAGCAATAATACAATACCGCCCCGAAGTTGTCACGGGAAATTTCCTCTTTTTCTTCCGGGCTGCTAGACTCACAGGCATCGAATGATGAGCGCATTTTCCCCATCAGTCTCTCGCCAAGGGGGTATCAGGTGTTTGACCTGCTCTTTTCCGGTGCATCACAGGCACAGGCCGTGCCCATCCCTGCCTGGCTCGACCTTGCCGCCGTCGTTGTCGGCTCCCTTACTGGCTGCATAGTCGCATCCGAACGCAAGCTCGATCTTGTAGGATTTGTGGGACTGAGCATCCTCTGCGGTCTGGGCGGCGGTCTTCTGAGGGATATGGCGATGCAGCAGGGCGGGGTCTATCTGATCGATTCCCCCTATGCCATCCCAGGGTCGGTCGCAATCGCCCTCATATCGTTCGTCTTCCCTTCCCCATTCTTCAGCAATCCCCGGGGCCTCGAGTGGTTCGATATCATGTCCGTCGGCCTCTTCGCCGTCTCGGGCACCGACAAGGCCCTGCTCTATGGCCTCTCGCCGTGGGCGACGGTCCTCATGGGGACGCTGACCGCAGTGGGCGGCGGCATGCTGCGCGATGTCTTCCTGGGGGACATCCCCCGCATCTTCAGGAAGTCCAACCTGTATGCCCTCTGCGCCGTTGCCGGCTCCACAGCCTATCTCATAGCCGCCACCTGCGGCCTCAACAAGATCGTCTGCGCCATCATATGCCTTATCGTGACGGTCGGTCTGAGAAGGGCATCGCTGCGCTACCACATCATGTCCCCCGCCGATGTTGACCTGACCCCGAAGGTGCAGGCAGGCGTGCGCAAGGCAGAGCACAAGGTCGAGCGCGTCTGGCAGGAGCGGACCGACGATTCGCGGAGATCACGCTAGCGCCGGCTGCCCATCAGATGCTTCGCATAAGAATCAGGCCCGCTCCTTTGAGCGGGCCTGATTGGGCTGGCTACTTGTTCACGAGGCCGTGGCGGACACGCCACTTGCGGCGCTCGATCTCGTTCAGGATGCGCTTGCGCATGCGGATATGCTTCGGCGTCACCTCGACGAGCTCGTCGTCCATAATGTATTGGAGGGCCTCCTCGAGCGTGAAGGTGCGCGGCGGCGTCAGCTGCACGGCGATGTCGGCCGTGGAGGAACGCTGGTTGCCAAGGTTCTTCGTGCGGGCCACGTTCACGACCATGTCGCCTGGCTTGGAGCGCTCGCCCACGATCATGCCCTCATAGCACTCGGTGCCCGGCTCGATGAAGAGCGTGCCGCGGTCCTGCAGGGTGCCCAGAGCATAGGCGACAGCCTTCTCGGTCGACATCGAGATCATGGCGCCATTGCTGCGGCCACCGATCTCGCCCGCATAGGGGCCGTACTCCAGGAAGGTGTGATAGAAGATGCCTTCGCCGTGGGTGACGTTCAGGATGCGGTTCTTGAGACCCATGATGCCACGGGTCGGAATCGCGAACTCGAGGTGGCAGGAGAGGTCGCTCTGCTCCATGCTTGTCATGTTGCCGCCGGCATTGCCGAAGACCTCGATGACCTTGCCGGAGTACTCGCCCGGGCACTCGACGACAGCCTGCTCGATCGGCTCGAGGCGGTTGCCGTTCTCATCCTTCTTGAAGAGGACGCGCGGACGGCCGACCTGGAACTCGAAGCCCTCGCGGCGCATCTCCTCCATGAGGACAGAGAGATGCAGGATGCCACGGCCTGCGACCTCGACGCCGGTCTTGTCGGGGAGCTCCTCGATGCGCATGGTCACGTTGTTCTCGCGCTCCTGCATGAGGCGCTCCTTCAGCTGGCGCCCACCGACGATATCGCCGTCGCGGCCGACCAGCGGGGAGGTCGAGGCCTCGAAGATGACGGAGAGGGTCGGCGGATCGATCTCTATCGGCTCGAGCTCGACCGGGTTCTCCGGATCGGTGTAGACGTCGCCGATATCGGTGGAGTCGACGCCGACGACAGCGCCGATGTCGCCTGCCACGACCTCGCTGCACTCCTTGCGGCCCAGGTAGTCGAAGGTGAAGAGCTGCTTCACCTGCGCCATGGCGCGGGAGCCGTCATTCTTTACGACGAGGATCTTGTCATTCGCATGGATGGTGCCGGAGTAGACACGGCCGACGCCGATGCGCCCGACATAGTCGGAGTGGTCGATCGTGACGCACTGCATCGCAAGCGGGCCGTCCGGGTCCACATCGGGAGCAGGCATTGCATCGACGATCATGTCGAGCATCGGGTACATGTCCATGTTGCCATCGTCCGGATCGAGGCGGGCGAAGCCATTCACGGCAGAAGCATAGATGACATGCTCCATCGTGAACTCGAGCTGGTCGTCGGTCGCACCGAGGTCCATCATCAGGTCGAGGGAGTCGTTCATCGCCTTCTGGGGGTTGGCGCCATCACGGTCGATCTTGTTGATCACGAGCATGATCTGGAGATGCGCATCGATAGCGTGACGGAGGACGAAGCGGGTCTGCGGCATCGGGCCTTCTGCAGCATCGACGAGCAGCAGGGCGCCATCAGCCATCTTGAGGACGCGCTCGACCTCGCCGCCGAAGTCGGCGTGGCCCGGGGTGTCAATCACGTTGATCTTGATGCCCTTGTATTCGATGGAGATGTTCTTGGACAGGATCGTGATGCCACGCTCGCGCTCCTGGTCATTGGAGTCCAGGATGCGGTCCTGCACCTGCTGGTTCGCACGGAAGGCATCGGTTGCCTTCAGGAGCTTGTCGACGAGCGTCGTCTTGCCGTGGTCGACGTGCGCGATGATTGCGATGTTGCGGATCTGCTTTTGCAGCATGGAATGCCTCTCGTTCTTGTAGACACACGCCTGTGTCGTCTCGTGCCGGTCTCCCCTCGGGCAACCGCTGCACGTGGGTATTCAGCCGTTCAAAGAATTTACTCTTGCAAATATAGTGTATGGATGTCTTTGCAGCACGATATGCCTGCATACTCCACGTAATTTGCGACACTTCCCTGCCTAGAGCAGGGGCGGAAGCTCTCCTGCTGCAGCCGGATCGGTCCAGGCGAACCCTTCGTGCTCGCCTCTCCCCTTGAAGAGGGAGTAGGCGGAGTAGTTGATGTAGCCGGTCTCGCCGAATTCGAGGAGCAGCGCATCGTCGTAGGCGCCTTCGTCGTCCTCGATGGCACCTTCATAGACGAGTGCATAGCGGACAGGCGTGCCGAGATGGGAATCCACATCCCCTTCTTCGTGGACCAGATCCTTCACCCGCTTGTGGGCGCCTTCGATGCAGGCCTCTATCCCATCGTCGGTGAACTCGTAGGATGCCGTCGTCCCATCTGCATCCTGCACCGCCAGAATGACCGGCACTTCCTGGCCATCGGCCAAAAGGTCGAATGCCTGCCCCATCAGGTCGCAGGAGAGCTGGTCGAGCTCTGGGGAGACCCCTTGCTTTCTTGCCACGGCACCATCCTCTGTATTGCGGGCACATCATGCCCATGCGCTTTCCAGCCTATTCTAGCAGCCCTGATGCCTCACGGCATCTTGAGGACTAGTAGCGCACGGTATAAAACCCCAAGTCGCCACGTCGGAGCGTCCTCGTATGCTCGATCACGAGCCCATCCTGATCAAAGGAGAGGCAATCATAGGCCATCGCAGGCTTTCCCGCCTCGACGCCGAGAAGATGCGCATCGTGGACGCTGAGCTCGGCAATCTCGAGCCGCTCGGACGTGGCATCGACCACCTTGCCGTAGTAGCCGAAGACCTCATAGAGCGAGAAGACCGCAAGGTCGATCCCTTCGAGGCGCGGGAAGCGCACCAGCGGGACCATGGTCCGCTCGATCGAGAGCGGCACTCCGTCGACAGAGTTCACGCGGCGAATCGCATAGATGGGATCGTCCGTTTCGATGCCGAAGATCTGGGCATACCAGGGGCCTGCGGGCCTCGTCTCGTGCGAGAGGATCCGGACAGCGGGCTGGGCTCCTTCCGCACGGGTGCTCTGGCGGAAGCTCCGTCCATCGCCGACATCGAGCATGCCCGGGCTGGGCTTTGCGACAAAGACGCCCTTCCCCTGCACGCGCCGCACCAGCCCTTCGTCCTCCAGGGCGGCATAGGCATTGCGCACGGTCTGGCGCGTCGTGCCAAAGCGCTGCGCCATCTCCTGCTCAGAGGGCAGGGCCGTCCCCAGAGGGTAGTCCCCATCCTCGATCATCGTGCGCACTTCCTCGCGCAGATGCAGGTAGAGAGGTGTGCGGCTGGGCTTCTCGTCACTCATCGGCTATCACCCGCTCAGGAATCTCGTGGCCCGAGGACAGGTGGTCCTGGCGGGCATAGAAGGTGTAGCGGTCGGAACGGATGACCGCCTTGAAGTACTCGACACGGGTGCCATCCTCTTCAGCAGCGACACCAGTCTGGAAATAGACCGGCGTTCCCTCCTCGAGGTCGAGCTCGGCTGCCTCCTCGCTGTCCACACGGGTGATCGAGAGGCGCTCCTCGCCGTGGGGCAGCTGGATCCCGTACCGGGAACGGAGCGTGTCGAAGAGCGAGGTGTCCCGGAAATCATTGTCCTCGATGCCGGGGCAGGCCGCCACGTTCAGGAAGACCGTCTCGATCATGCACGGCGCATCATCGATATAGCGGACACGGCGGAGCTCGAAGATGGGGTCCCCTTCTTTCAGCTGGAGCTTGCGGGCCACATGCTCATCGGCTGTCTCCATGCGCGCCTCCAGCACCTTGGAGGAGGGATGCTTCCCGACTGCACGTACCGTATCGCTGTAGCCATTGTAGCCACGGCAGTTCGATTCGGGCCGCCGCGGCGCCACATAGGTCCCCGATCCGCCCCTGCTCTCGAGGATATGCATCGCGATGAGCTCGCGCAGGGCGGCACGCAGGGCAGTCCGGGATATGCCCCAGCTCTCGCAGAGCGTGCGCTCCGCCGGAAGGCGGTCGCCCTCCCTGAGGCCAGCCTCCTTGAGGTAGGCAAGGATGTTCTCATATGCCATTTCCGAAGGAGCCACGCGCTGCCCAGCCATACGGATACTACCTGCCCTTCGTCTTGTCGAGGAGCTTCTGGTAGCCGCCCTTGAAGCTCTTCGAGACCTTCCCCGCGATATCCGAGGAAGGCACGACCCCATGCTCGTCCGAGACCAGGAACGCCTCGGCAGGCTCGAGCGTGCCTTCCAGATAGGAGGAGGCCAGGCCATCGACCCTGAGCACCGGCATGCCAAGGGTCTTGGCAAGATCGACGATGAGGGAGGTGGCGCCCGATGGGCACTCCTCAGGCGCGGCATCCATCAGCAGGGTCCCGTCCTCGCGCACGGCCCAGAAGGTCTCAGGAGCGACCGAAGTCTCGCTGCACTCCCGGCGTGCCTTCAGGGCACGGATGGCAAGCTCGCGGGCAGAGGTCTCCTCGAGCGGCGCATAAGGGCCGACCGACATGGCAGCCTGCCCTTTATCGTCCACGACGATCATGAGGACGCCGTAGGGATGGTCCATGGAGCCGTCGGCCAGCGTCCATTCGATATGCTGCTTGGCCCACTGGAGGAGCGTCCCATGGAGCGGCTCCCCATCGATCCTCCTGGCGCCGAGCGCCCGCATGTGCCTGTTCTCAAGCGGCAGGGCCCGGTTGTAGAGCCGCCAGCGGCAGACCAGGACGGGCTTTCCAAGCTTGAAGTCCTTGAGGTTCTGGGGAGCGGCGGCGGTGCCCTTCCCTGTTTCTTCTCTATCCATAAGCAAAGATTCCTCCTGCTTGCGATCTTCCCTCCCTGAAGCTTACAACGTCTCATGTTGCAGCTCCACGCAATGCGCGTAAGGTATGCATTCACAGAGAGTGTTCCCGAAAATGAAAGGCCAGACATGGGAGAAGCACCAAAAGGGCGGTTTGCCCCGACGCCGTCAGGACGCATGCATGCAGGCAACATCCTGTCTGCCCTCATTGCCTGGCTCTCCATCAGGTCGGCCGGCGGCACCTTGGTCCTGCGCATCGAGGACCTCGACCCGCGTGCGCAGGACCGCGAGGTGGCAAAGCTCCTGATGGACGACCTCGCCTGGCTCGGGCTCGATTGGGATGAGGGCCCCTATTTCCAGAGCAGCCGCCACGAGATCTATCGTGAGGCGGTGGCCCAGCTCACCGAGAGAGGCCTCACCTATCCCTGCTTCTGCACGAGGGCCGAGCTCCATGCCGCTTCCGCTCCCCATGCAAGCGATGGGACCTATGTCTATCAGGGCACCTGCCGCCATCTCACTCCTGAAGAGGTCGCAGCGAAGGCGGCGGTGAGAAAGCCCGCCATCCGCCTCATCGTCCCGGATGCCGAGGACCCGGCAGGCACGATCTCCTTCACCGATATGGTCTACGGCCCCAAGACCGAGGTGCTCGCCCGCGAGTGCGGAGACTTCCTGATCCAGCGCAGCGATGGGGTCTGTGCCTACCAGCTGGCCGTCACGATCGACGACGGGCTCATGGGCGTGACCCAGGTGGTGCGCGGCCATGACCTTCTTGGGTCCTGCGCCCGCCAGATCTACCTGCAGCGGCTCTTCGGCCTGAAGACGCCCCAGTATGCCCATGTCCCGCTTCTCATGTCCCCAGCAGGCCGGCGCCTCTCGAAGCGCGACCATGACCTCGATCTCGGCGTCATGCGGAAGCGCTATGGACATCCTGGCCCCATCATCGGCATGCTCGCTTCCGCTGTCGGCCTTGCCGAGCAGGGGGAGGAAGTCCTGCCCCAGGACCTGGTTCCCCGTTTCTCCTGGGACATCATCCGTGCCCATCGCGCAGATATTGTGGTGAATGACGCATTTCTCTGGTAAGCAACCCTTGTAGTGCAGGGTGCAAGTGGGGTATGATTCCTAAGCACCGTCTGGAGAGCTGACCGAGTGGCCGAAGGTGCTCGCCTGCTAAGCGAGTATAGGACCAAATCCTATCTGGGGTTCGAATCCCCAGCTCTCCGCCAGACCATTCCGAGGACCGCACAGCTGTGTGGTCCTTTTTTCTTGGACGGACTTCCGCAAGCAACTCCCGGATCCGAGACATCGGTGTGCAGCATACATGTCTCCACAATTCGTCAAATTTCAGAACACTGGCATCTAGCTGCGATTCCATGCCGCTTTCCACAGCATGCCAACTTTTTTCGAGATTACGCTTGACGAAGGAGGTGGATGGGGGCATTATATTTACTTGCTTCGCGGCGTTACCTCAGCTGGATAGAGGAACTGACTACGAATCAGTCTGTCATAGGTTCGAATCCTATACGCCGCACCAGAAACTTTCAGAGCCCCGCAAGGGGCTCTTTTCATATCCCGATGCAGCTCATTCTGTGCCGCAGAGCACTCAGCGAAGATGCTGCGATGGCCTGAAGCATCCCTCCCTCTCCCCGAAGGCATGATAGTCATACGGGATGTCATTCATATCGAGGTAATCCATAAGGTCGACCAGCTGCCGGCATGGCTCGATCTCGAAGAAGCGCTGGATTGCCCGAGGCAGCCCTTCTGGATCGGTCCCCAGGATATAGGCAGCACCTGCGATGCAGAGCGGCTTCACGAGCATCCGCTGCACGTGGAAGGGCTCATGGTAGATTGCAGCAGTGAGCTGCCCTTCCGTCCTCTCCTCTATCGTTATCCCCTCCCCATCGCTCCAGAGGCGGACTTCCCTGCTTTCCTCGCAGCTGGTGCTGGTGAAGATCGTGCGTATATTGCCTGTCTCCATGGCATCCTCCTTTGCCGCTGTCTCATCTCATGGCTCCACTATACGCTGTTTCTTGTCAAAATAGAACATATGTTCGTACATTAAGCACAAAAAGAAAGGGTCCCGCCAAGAGACCCTTTCCTTCGGTTCGCTATGGCAGCCTTGCCGCTAGGCCAGCGGCTTGATGACCTCCATGTCGCGCATGTACGGGCGCAGCACCTCGGGGACGGTGATGGAGCCATCGGCATTCTGGTAGTTCTCCATGATTGCCGCCATGGTCCTGCCCACAGCCAGGCCAGAGCCATTGAGCGTGTGGACCAGACGGGTGCCCTTGAAGTTCGCAGGGTCGCGGTACTTGATGTTGGCACGACGAGCCTGGAAGTCCCAGCAGTTGGAGCAGGAGGAGATCTCCTTGTAGTTGTTGTAGCTGGGCAGCCAGACCTCGAGGTCGTAGCACTTGGTGGCAGAGAAGCCGATGTCGCCCGTGCAGAGGGTGACCACATGGTACGGGAGGCCCAGGAGCTGCAGGCACCTCTCAGCCTCGGCGACCATGCTCTCAAGCTGGTTCATGGAGTCCTCAGGCTTCGCGAACTTCACCATCTCGACCTTGTCGAACTCATGGACACGAATGATGCCACGGGTGTCGCGGCCGGCAGAGCCAGCCTCCTCGCGGAAGCAGGGCGTGAAGGCGGTGTACCAGAGCGGCAGGTCGTCTCCATCGAGCACCTCGTCGCGATGGATGTTCGTGAGCATGACCTCAGCGGTCGGGATCAGGTACATGCCGCCGCTCACGTGGTAGAGGTCCTCATCGAACTTCGGGAGCTGGCCGGTGCCGAAGAGCGAATCATAGTTCGTGATGACAGGGGGCCACCACTCCTTGAAGCCAGCCTTCACATGGGTGTCGATGAAGAAGTTGATGAGGGCGCGCTCCATCAGGGCGCCAGCGCCGCCGAGCAGATAGAAGCGGGTGCCGGCAAGCTTGATGCCGCGGTCGAAATCGATCATGCCCGTGGAGGGGCCGAGATCCCAGTGGGCCTTCGGCTCGAAGTCGAACTTGGTCGGCTCGCCCCAGCGGCGGACCTCAGGGTTGTCGGAATCGTCCACGCCGTACGGCACGGACTCATGCGGGATGTTGGGGATGGCAGCGACGAGGTCGAAGAGCTCCTTCTCGACCTCGGCACGGCGGTCGTTCAGGTCGGAGATGCGCTGCTTGTTGGCGGCGACCTCTGCCTTTGCCGCCTCTGCCTCATCGCGCTTGCCCTCGCGCATGAGCTGGCCGATCTTCTTCGAGACAGCGTTGCGGTCTGCCTGGAGCTTCTCGACCTCGGCAATCACGGAACGGCGCTCCTCGTCGAGCTCGAAGAACCGCTCACGATCCCAGTGGGCGTTCTGGCGCGATGCGCAGGACTTGTCCACCACGTCTGGGTTTTCTCTCACGAACTTGATGTCAAGCATCTGACACCTCTCCTTATCTGTGCAATGCTCGTCTGCCCCTTGGGTATATGCGAGCCCAGCATGACCAACAACGGAACAAGTATATACTTGAGGACGACTGACGCGCGACATGCACAGAAAGGCGCAACAATGATAGTGGATTTCTTCAGCTGGCTCTTCACCACCCGCACGGGTGTCCTCTGCCTGGTGGTAGGCGGCATTCTTCTCTTCCTGCTCATCGCCTTCCTGCTCGAGCGCAAGACGCGCAAGGAATACTACAACCACGAGAAGACGGACGACGACTGGGATCTCTTCGACGACGATGACGAAGAAGAGTCATAGCGGCGCTGTGCAGAAGGAGCATTTGCGGGGCAGGCCTCAAGGCCTGCCCCTTCCTGTTTTCTCCAGGCATCCGCTGCCCGAAGATGATGCCAAGGGACATTTGCGCTGGATTTGCACCTGCAGTCAGAAGGGCAGCACATTTCCGGAAATTGCCGCAGCATGTGCTGCCTGAAGATTCCCGCTGCTCAAATCGCTGCTCAAATGAAAGAACGCACCTGCCATCTTGGCAAGTGCGTCCGATGAAATGCTATGGTGCGGGCGAAAGGACTTGAACCTTCATGAGACTCTTTGGGCTTGTGACCTGCGGTTATTCAGATGGACTAGAAAGGACTAACGTACTTTTGAGCTGGTAAAACGTTGTGACTGTTGGTGTACGGTTTGGACTCGTTAGGACTAGGGTTTTGCGCCAAATTTGCGCCAACTTTACACCAAGGATTCAGGGCAAAAGAGGCACCTACGCGGCTATGAAACGTAGGTGCCTCTTGCTATCCGCGTGCGTGTGCACCGCACGGGCAAGGCGGGTGAAAGAAAGGAGGAAAGCCCCGCCCGATGTTGTCTACTCCAAAGCCTTCACAACGTCGCTCGGCACATCGTTGCCCACAATCGCCCTGCAAGTGTCGATGTAGTACGGCTTTGCCTCGATATCGGCCACGAACTGCGCGGCCCTCGCGTTGGCGGGCACGGGTGCGCCGCCGCCCCACTTGTAATCGTGGTATGCCGCACTCGCGTCGCTGCTAATCTCCATTGAGCTACGCCCGTCCCATTGCAGGATGTTGTTAGCGGCCCGCTGCAAGGCGTCTACCGCGTCTC